>NZ_JBEOSA010000004.1:0-206989 GCF_040302625.1 Kitasatospora sp. NPDC097643
AGCCGGGCGATGAAGTCCAGCAGGCCGCGGACGGCGTTGACCGGCTCACCCTGCGCTCCCGGGGCCGCCCCCGTTCTGCTTGCGTGCGCCCTCACTCGTTCGAGTGAGTTGGCGGTGCGCCAGCTGCGCCATTGCGCGATCACGCGTCCCCGCGCCCGGACGGCGGCCTATCCTCCTGACGGACACTCACCGCCGGCCCGACCGGCGGGCTGAGGCAACGCGGTCCCGGACGGCGGGGAGGTCGATATCGCTACCGACAGTGGGGGTGAGGCCCTGCCGGACGGCGCGACGCGCTACCTGGTGGCCGTCCCGGTCGCCGCGCTGTGCTGCCTGCTGCCGCTGCTGCCGGCCGGGGCGGCACCCGGGGTGCCGCGCTGGCTCGGCGCCCCGGTGGACTGGCCCAAGGTCGGGCTGCTGGCCTTCCTGCACGGCTGCTGGGAGTCGCTGGCCCAGGGCCTGCCGACGCCCTGCCTGCGGCTGACCCGCCGACTGCTGCGCCGCCCGCCGCCGGCCGAGCGGGCTCCGGCCCGGCCCGGGGTGAACGCCTTCTTCCCGGTGCTGTTCGCCGGGGTGCTGATGCTGCCGCCGGCCGCCGCCGCGCTGGTCGCCGTCCCGGCCGCGCTGCTCGGCGGACCGGCCGGGCGGCGATGCCGGGCCCGCCAGCTGTGGAACGGCTCCCAGCTCGCGCTCTGCGCCTTCGCCGCCTCCGCCGCCTTCCACCTGCTGCGCGGGCCGCAGCTGCTGCTCGGCTCCCGCTTCCCCGCCGCGTTGCTGCCCGGCTTCGCCGCCGTCGCCGCGTTCTGCCTGGTCAACGGCGTTCTGGTGGGAGTCATGCTGATGCTCACCGAGGATCGGCGGCCGGACGTGCTGCTGCGCGGACTCGGCACCGTGTGCGGGCTGCCGGTGCTGGTGCACGCGGCCGGCGGGCTGATGGTGGCCGTGCTCTGGCAGGGCCCGTACGGGGCGTTCGCGGCGCTGCTGGCGCTGCTGCCGCTGTCGATCTCGGCCTGGGTGTTCGCCCAGGGTCAGCGCGAACGCGACGCCCACCAGGCCACCGTGCAGTCGCTGGTGCAGGCCGTCGAGATCAAGGACGCGTATACCCGCGGGCACAGCGAACGGGTCGGCCGGGCCTCGGTGCTGATCGCCACTCAGCTCGGCATGGAGGCCGAGCGGCTGCGCACCCTGCGGTTCGCCGGGACCCTGCACGACGTCGGCAAGCTGGGGGTGGCCACCGAGCTGCTGCGCAGAAACGGTCCCCTCAGTGAGGCGGAGCGGCGGGCCGTCGAGATCCACCCGGTGTACGGGTACGAGCTGGTGCGCGGGATCGCCTTCCTCGGCGAGGCTCACGCCGGGATCCTGCATCACCACGAGCGGATGGACGGCCGCGGCTACCCGAACGGGCTGGCCGGCGAGCAGATTCCGGAGTTCGCCCGGATCATCTCGGTCGCCGACGCCTTCGACTCGATGACCTCCACCCGCTCCTACCGGCGCGGCCGTCCGGTCGCGGAGGCCGTGGCCGAGCTGGAGCGCTGCTCGGGCAGCCAGTTCGACCCGGTGATGGTCCGGGCGCTGGTCGACGCGCTGGCCGTGCACGTGTGGCAGCCGGTGCAGCCGTCCGAGGACTGCATCCGGGCCGTGCCGGACATCCCGCTCGGCGTGCCGGAGCCGGTGCGGGCCGCGCCCGGCCGGCTGCCCGCCCAGGGCGGCGGCGCCCCGCTGGCCGGGCAGCCGTGACGGCGCCCGGGCGGGAGGGCCGTGCGGCGCACCCGGCGGTGGCCGGGCGGGAGGCCCGCGTCGTGCACGCGGCGGCGGCCGCCCTGCTGGCCCTCGCGCTGGTGGCACTGGCGGTGCGCGGGGTCGCCGAGCCCGGGGTCGCGCTGGCGTTCACCGCGCTGATCGCGCTCGGGGAGTGCGTCCGGATCACCCTTCCGGGCGATCGCGAGCAGGCGCCCATCGGCGCGGCCGGCGCGCTGGCGTACGCCCTGCTCGGGCCGCTGCGCGGACTGCCCACCGCGCACGGGGTGCTCCAGGTGGTCGCGGTGACCGGGGTCGGCCTGCTGCTGGCCTGGCTGCCCTCGCTGGCACTGCCGCACCACGGCCGCCCGCACCGGCGCCCGCCCTGGGCCGACCCGGCCCGGCGGGACAGCGCAGCGCGCCGGCTGCTCGGTGTCGGCTTCGCGGCCGCCGTCTTCCAGCCGCTCTACAACAGCGGCCTGGTCGACCGCTTCTCGCCCACGGGCCCGGCGTACGGGGCGTTCCTGACCGTCGTGGCCGCGCTGGCCGCGCTCTGCGACGCGACGCTGGCGGCGCTGCTGCGCTGGTCGAGGGGGCGCGTCCAGGGTGCTGGTGGCCGATCGGTTCCCTCGGCGGACGGGCGGGGCGGTGGTGTCGAGGGGCGGCTCGGCGCGGCCGGGCGGCGCCACCGGCACCGCCGGGCGGGCCGGGCCGGGCCGGTGAGCCCCGCCGGTACGGGGCTGCGGTTCCCGGCGGCGCTGGAGGACGAACTGCGCTCGCTGTTCGGGATCGGCTCGGCGATCGTCGCCACCGGCATGCTGGTCAGCCTGGCGGCCGGCGAGGTCGGGCTGTGGGCGCTGCCGCTGTTCTGCACGCCGCTGCTGCTGGCCCAGGTGTCGTTCCGGCGGGCCGCGGCGGTGCGGGCCACCACCGGGCAGACCATCGCCAGCCTGGCCCGGGCCACCGAGGTCGCCGGTTACACCCCGCACGGGCATGCCCGCCGGGTCGCCGACACGGCGTGCGCGCTCGGCCGGGAGCTCGGCCTGGGCACCCGGGAGCTCGCCCTGCTGGAGTACGCGGCGCTGATGCACGACGTCGGCCAGCTGTCGCTGGTCGAGCCGGTGCCGGACGGCGCGACGGCGCTGCTGCCCTGCGCCGAGCAGCAGCGGATCGCCCGCCTCGGCAGCGAGGTGATCCGCCGCACCGGGGTGCCGCGGCAGGTCGCCGAGCAGGTCGCCCGGCTGGCCGACCCGGTGTTGGGCCCGGCCGGGGCGGACGGCTCGGTGCCGCTGGCGGCCCGGATCATCCGGGTGGCCAACGCCCACGACGACCTGTTGACGGCGGCCCGCGGCCGCGGGGTCGGCGAGGCGGTGGGGCGGCTGGAGGCGCTGGAGGTGCTGCGGCTGGGCCGCGGCCGGCTGTACGACGCCCGGGTGGTGGACGCGCTGGCCCGGGTCGGCGGCTAGGCAGGGCCAGGGGCGGGGTGGCCGGCGGGGCGCCGCCCGTCGGGGTTGAGGCGGCGGGGCCGGGCGGGCAGGCTGGGTAGGGCGGGTCCCAACCTCGGCGGTGGGGAGCGCGGGCGGGGGCGGGCGTGGTTGGATGCGGTCGTAGCGTGGAACACCGATCCGGGGCACCGGGCTCCGTACCCCGGCGGAACCGGGACGGGCCCAGCGGCCACGGGACTTGAGCGGACGACGACGGCAGGGACGAACGTGAGGATCTTCCACCGGGCACGGCACCGGCCGTCCGCCACCTGGCGGCAGACGACCGACCGGGCCTTCACGCTGATCGGCGACGGCCGCTACGAGGACGCAGGCGCTCTGCTGGTCATGGCCGCCGACCTGGAGCCGTGGCTCTCGGACTCCTGGTTCAACCTGGCCCTGCTGCACAAGTTCCGCCGGGACTGGGAGCAGGCCCGCTCGGCCGGCCTGCGGGCCGTCGCCCTGCTGGACCGCGAGCACGGCGCCCCCGACTGGTGGAACCTCGGCATCACCGCGACCGCCTTGCAGGACTGGCCGCTGGCCCGCCGCGCCTGGCAGGCGTACGGGCTGCGGCTGCCCGGCGGCCCCGGCGGTCAGCCGGACGGCCCGGTCAGCCTGGACCTCGGGACCACCCCGGTGCGGCTCTCCCCGGACGGCGAGTCCGAGGTGGTCTGGGGCCGCCGGCTGGACCCGGCCCGGATCGAGGTGCTGTCCATCCCGCTGCCGTCCTCCGGCCGCCGCTGGGGCGAGGTGGTGCTGCACGACGGCGCCCCGCACGGCGAGCGGGTCACCGACGGCATCGCGTACCCGGTGTTCGACGAGATCGAGCTGTGGGCGCCCTCCCCGGTGCCGACGTACGTCGTCCTGTTGCAGGCCGCCACGGCCGGGGACCGGGACGCCCTGGAGCGGGTGGTCGCCGACGCCGGCTACGCGGCGGAGGACTGGACCTCCTCGGTGCGGCTGCTCTGCCGGGCCTGCTCGGAGAGCCGGATGGCCGCCGACGACGGCATCGTCGCCCACCACGACCCGCACGACGACGGCGACGCCGCGCACCCCGGCCACCTGAGCCACCTCAGCCAGGGCGGCGCGGCCGGGATGTCCTGGCTGGTGGAGCGCGAGTGCGGGATCGCCGCCCCGGCGAACCTGGTGCGGACGCTGCTGGACCGCTGGGTCGCGGCCGCCCCGGCCAGCCGGGCGTTCCGGGATCTCGAAGAGGTCTGCTGAGCCCGCTGAGTACCCTGGTGAGGTACGCGTAGACCTATGGAAGCGGAAGCGGAAGACATGGCGGAGCAGGCCGAGCAGCACGACCACGAGCACGAGCACGACCTGGAGGGGGCGGCGCCCGGGGCCCCCGTGAAGGTGGTCGGCGAGGAGCCGGACCTCACCAAGGGCACCGCTCGCCCGATCACCGTCGTCGGCAACCCCGTCCTGCACCGTGAGGTCAAGGACGTCACCGCCTTCGACGGCGAGCTGTCCGCGCTGATCGACGACATGTTCCAGTCGATGTACGCGGCCGAGGGCGTGGGCCTCGCGGCCAACCAGATCGGCGTGGACCTCAAGGTCTTCGTCTACGACTGCCCGGACGACGAGGGCGTGCGCCACATCGGCCACATGATCAACCCGGTGCTGGAGGAGTTCCCGAAGGACCGCCAGCGGGTGCTGGACGACGGCAACGAGGGCTGCCTGTCGGTGCCGACCGCGTACGCCGAGCTGCCGCGCCCCGACTACGCGGCGGTGACGGGCGTCGACAAGGACGGCAAGCCGATCCGGGTCGAGGGCACCGGCTTCTTCGCCCGCTGCCTCCAGCACGAGACCGACCACCTGTACGGCACCCTCTACATCGACAAGCTGTCGAAGCGGGACCGCAAGGACGCCCTGAAGCAGATGGCCGAGGGGACGCCGCGGTACGCCACCGTGCCGAACGAGTAAGAGCCTCTTGGTACTTGAAGGCCGGCGCGGATCGTCCGCGCCGGCCTTCGGGCTGTTCGGGGGCTGCTACTGGAGGAAGAGCCACTCCGGGCCGTAGGTGAAGCGCGGGTCGGCGGGGAGCTTGATGCCGTTGATCTGCTGGGCGGTGCGGCGCATCGAACCCATCATCCCGATCGCCGGGAAGAGCGAGTCCGAGCCGCCGGCGCCCCAGGCGTCCTCAAGGGACCGCAGCATGTCGCTGTACTGCTGGTTGAAGGTGTGCAGGAGCTCGGAGGTGGCGTGGTCGGGCTGGTTGCCGGGGGAGTTGAGCCAGCCGCCCTGGGGCACGCGGGCGACCGGGGAGGTGTCCGGCAGCGGGACGTCGGGACCGGTGAACTCGAACTGCCCCGTCTGGTCGTTGCGGACCAGCTTCTTGCCGACGGCGATCTCCTTGAAGGCGTAGTAGTGGGCGAGTTCGCCCGGCGCGCCGGGGAAGGGGTTCTCCGGGGAGACGTCGGTGCCCTCGCCCTGGGTCTGGATGACGTGGATCGCGTTCAGCACGTCGTCGAGGGTGTTCATCGCGACGATGTCGTTGCCGGCGCCGTGGCTCGACGAGAGCGGGAACTCCACCTGGTGCTGCCCGGTGATCAGATGGGCGAAGGTCGGGAAGACGTTGGCGATCCGCTGGTAGAAGGCGCCGATCGTGTTGCCGTCGACGGCGAAGGCGAGGGGGTGCTCGGGCTTCTCGATGTCCGAGAACAGCCCGGCGGACTCCCGGCTCAGCCCGCTGAGGAACACTTCCAGCCCGGGGTTGACGCCACCGGGCAGCTGGCCCGGGTACTTCGGGACGGTGAGCGGGTCGGTGAGGACGACGGTGCCGCCGATGGTGGTGAGCATGTTGCAGACCAGGCCGAAGTGCGACATCTCGTCGAAGACGATCTCGCGGATCGTGTGGCGGACCGGCTGGCTGTTGTCCGGGTTGGTGATCGACCAGAGGGCGGTGGCGTAGGGCGGGATGGTGGACAGCTCCAGCATGATCGCCCGCTGGAGCGCGTCCTTGAGCTCCTGCTCGGTCCAGTCCTCCTCCGCCATGGTCATGAGCTGGACGATGGCGTCGCTCTCGTAGTCCAGGATTCCGGTCGTCGCCACAGTGGGCCCCTTTCGTTCGACTGTGGCCGGACGGTAGCCGGGGGCGGATCGTATACGGACGCTTCTCTCCGGTGTGGCCCGGGAGTTCATTCGGATGGTGGCGCTCGACGGTCCGCCGCCCCGCCCGGCCGCCTGACCGGTGGGCCGGGTGGTCCGCAGGAGCGACCTATGCGGCGCTCGTGAAGGTGAAATGGGTCGCGGCGGGGGCCCCGTCGACGGGCCGGACCGCGACCCTGCCGTACTCCCCGGCCCGCGTGACGGTCCACGCCGCTCCGTTCGGCGCCACGACCTGGTACGCCCCCTCGACCCCCGCGACGGGGACCAGCAGCCACTCCTCGGCACTCGTCTGATCGATGAGGTAGGCGACCAGTGACCCATCGGCCCGGTCACCCTCGACCCCGGCGGGGGCGCCCTTGGCGTACAGCTGGTAGCGCTCGTTGGGAAGCGCCTCGACGGCCCAGGCGGCGTCCTCGTCGTCCGTCAGACTGAAGACCGGCTTGGGCGAGAGGGTGAACGGCTCACGGAGAGCCCGACCAACCACGGCGTCCCCACTGCGAATTGTGTAGAGGCCGGTGCCCAGCGACATTGCCGCCATCCCTTCCTGGGGTCGGGGGTGTACCGCAGTTGTACGCAGCGGCGCTGGCGGGCGAGTGGGGAACGGCTTTGGCACCACCCGATCGTGTGGTGTGATCCGGAACCGAGTTCGGCACATCCGTGCGAGTGGTGGCCGGGCGCTGAACCCGATGCCCGCAGCTCGCGTCAACGGATGGGCCGGCTCTGCTCTTCGCGGCTGAGGCGTGGTCGTCCTTCCTCGCTGGGGTCAAGGGTGGGGCGTTTTCGACCGACTGAACCAACAGAGGTGCCCCGCACGGGCTGTGGCCGTGCGGGGCACCTCTGTTGGTGGTGTCCTCAGAGGATGCGGCCGAGGTGGATGACCGCGATGGTCACCGTCTGCTCGGCGATCTCGTACAGGACGCGGTAGCGGCCGATGTGGATCCGGCGGAGATCCGGGGAGCCGTAGGGTGCTGAGCCTGCCGGTCGGGGGTCGTCGGCCAGTAGGTCGACTGCATCCATGACCTGGCGAAGGCCGTCCGCGTCATCCTTGAGGAATCGGGCGGCTGCGTTGATCGCAGGCTCGTCCCAGATGATCCGGTAGGTCATTCACGCTCCAGGCCCAGGAGGGACCGGACGTCCTCGTGGGGCACGCTCGCAACGGTGCCGGCGGCTTGGCGGGCGCGGTAGCGGGCGAGCGCGAGCTCGTCCTCCAGGTCGGCGAGTTCCTGCGGATTGATGAGCACGGCGGCGGGCTGGCCGTGGTCGGTGATGGTGATGCGTTCGCGGCTGTGGGAGGCGCGGCGCACTAGAGTGCCGAATCTTGCTCGCGCCTCGGTGATGGGCAGAGTCTCACTCATGACAGAACTGTACACTTCACGCGGGTGATCGCGCGAGATGTTGCCTTGAGTAGCGTCCTCGTAGCTGAGGGTTGCGGTGTTGTCTGCGAGAGAGGGGGAGCGCCGAGTGGCGCTCCCCCTCTCTCAAGGCCTGACTCCTAGAAGTCGTCGTCGAAGGAGACGGACCCCTCAACGGCGACCTGGTACGCCGACACGCGGCGCTCGAAGAAGTTGGTCAGCTCCTGGACGTTCTGGAGCTCCATGAAGCCGAACGGGTTGGTCGACCCGTAGCGGATCGGCATGCCCAGGCGGGCCAGGCGCTGGTCGGCGACCGCCTCCAGGTACTGGCGCATCGACTCGGTGTTCATGCCGGTCAGACCGTCACCGCACAGGTCCTGGGCGAACTGGAGCTCGGCTTCGACAGCCTCCTCCAGCATCTCCGTGACCTGCTTGGCCATCTCGTCGTCGAAGAGGTCGGGCTCCTCCTCGCGGACGGTGTCCACCACGGAGAACGCGAAGTCCATATGCATGGACTCGTCGCGGAACACCCAGTTGGTGCCGGTCGCGAGACCGTGCAGCAGACCGCGCGAACGGAACCAGTACACATAGGCGAAGGCGCCGTAGAAGAACAGGCCCTCCACACACGCGGCGAAGCAGATCAGGTTGAGCAGGAACGCCCGCCTGTCCTCCTTCGTCTGCAGCGAGTCGATGTGGTCGACCGCGTTCATGTACTTGAAGCAGAACTGGGCCTTCTGGTGGATGGAGGGGATGTTCTCCACCGCGGCGAAGGCCGCGTTGCGGTCCTCCGGGTCAGGCAGGTAGGTGTCCAGCAGCGTCAGGTAGAACTGGACGTGCACGGCCTCCTCGAACAGCTGGCGCGACAGGTACAGCCGCGCCTCCGGGGAGTTGATGTGCTTGTAGAGGCTCAGCACCACGTTGTTCGCGACGATCGAGTCGCCCGTCGCGAAGAACGCGACCAGCCGGCCGATGAGGTGGCGCTCGCCCTCGCTCAGCTTCGCCAGGTCGGCGACGTCCGAGTGCAGGTCCACCTCCTCCACGGTCCAGGTGTTCTTGATCGCGTCCCGGTACCGGTCGTAGAACGACGGGTAGCGCATCGGGCGCAGGGTCAGCTCGAAGCCGGGGTCGAGCAGCATCTTGCGGTCTTCGGACTGGGGCATTACTGGCAGGCCTCGCAGGACTCGGGGTTCTCCAGGGAGCAGGCGATGGCGTCCTGTTCGGCCTGGGTCATGGTGGGGGCGGGAACCGGCACGGCGGTGCGGGCGGCGCCCGACGCGGCCTGGGCGATCCGGGTGGCCGGGCGCGAGCGCAGGTAGTAGGTGGTCTTGAGACCGACCTTCCACGCGTACGCGTACATCGAGCTGAGCTTGCCGATGGTCGGCGCCGCCATGAACAGGTTCAGCGACTGGCTCTGGTCCAGGTACGGCATGCGCGCCGCGGCCAGGTCGATCAGCGCGCGCTGCGGCAGCTCCCAGGCCGTCCGGTACAGCGAACGGACCTCCTCCGGCAGCCAGGTGAACTCCTGGACGGAGCCGTTGGCGTCGCGCAGCGCGTCGCGGGTCTGCTGGTCCCAGACGCCGAGCTCCTTGAGCTCGCGCACCAGGTACGGGTTGACCTGGAGGAACTCGCCGCTCAGCGTCTCGCGCTTGAACAGGTTGGACACCTGCGGCTCGATGCACTCGTACACACCGGCGATCGACGCAATCGTGGCCGTCGGCGCGATGGCCAGCAGCAGCGAGTTGCGCAGGCCGGTCTCGGCGATCCGGACCCGCAGCGCTGCCCAGCGGTCGGCCCACTGCGGCGCGGCGGACGGGAAGTGGTCGATGTGCAGCTCGCCGCGGGCCGCGCGGGTCTCGCCGTACGCCTCGTGGCGACCGAGCTGCTCGGCCAGGTCGGCGGAGCGCTCGTACGCGGTGAGCATGATGCGCTCGGCGATGAGGGTGGAGAGAGCCTTCGCCTCGGCGGAGTCGAAGTCGATCCGCAGCTTGAAGAAGACGTCCTGGAGGCCCATCACGCCGAGGCCCACCGGCCGCCAGCGCGAGTTGGAGGTGCCCGCCTCAACCGTCGGGTAGAAGTTGATGTCCACCACGCGGTCGAGGAAGGTCACGGCGGTCCGCACGGTGGCGTCCAGCCGCTCCCAGTCCATCGCGCCGAGCAGGTCCGCAGCCGAAGCCCCGTCAGCCACGTGCGCACCGAGGTTGACCGACCCCAGGTTGCAGACGGCGGTCTCGGAGTCGTCGGTGACCTCCAGGATCTCGGTGCACAGGTTGGACGAGTGCACCGTGCGACCCGGCAGCGCGGTCTGGTTGGCGGCCCGGTTGGAGGCGTCCTTGAAGGTCATCCAGCCGTTGCCGGTCTGCGCGAGGGTGCGCATCATCCGGGCGTACAGGGTCTGCGCCGGGATGGTGCGGACGGCCTTGCCGGCCAGCTCGGCCTTGCGGTACGCCTCGTCGAAGTCGGCGCCCCACAGGTCGACCAGCTCGGGCACGTCGGCCGGGGAGAACAGCGACCAGTCGGCGTTGGCGTTGACCCGGCGCATGAACTCGTCCGGGATCCAGTGCGCCAGGTTGAGGTTGTGGGTGCGCCGCGCCTCCTCACCGGTGTTGTCGCGCAGCTCCAGGAACTCCTCGATGTCGGCGTGCCAGGTCTCCAGGTAGACGCAGGCCGCGCCCTTGCGGCGGCCGCCCTGGTTGACGGCGGCGACCGAGGAGTCGAGGGTGCGCAGGAACGGCACGATGCCGTTGGACTTGCCGTTGGTGCCGCGGATCAGGCTGCCGCGCGAGCGGATGCGCGAGTAGGACAGGCCGATGCCGCCGGCGTGCTTGGACAGCCGGGCGATCTGCGCGTACCGGTTGTAGATCGAGTCGAGGTTGTCCAGCGGCGAGTCGAGCAGGTAGCAGCTGGACATCTGCGGGTGCCGGGTGCCGGAGTTGAACAGGGTCGGCGAGGAGGTCAGGTACTCCAGCCGGCTCATCAGGCGGTACAGCTCGGCGACCTCGGCCACGGACTGCTCGGTGTCGCCGACTGCCAGGCCACAGGCGACGCGGAGCAGGAAGTGCTGCGGGGTCTCGACGACCTTGCGGGTGATCGGGTGGCGCAGCAGGTAGCGGGACTGCACGGTGCGCAGGCCGAAGTACTCGAAGCGGTCGTCGCCCTGCGGGTCGATCAGCGCGTCGAGGGCGGCGGCGTGCTTGGCGACGAAGGCGGCGGTGGTGTCGCCGATCAGGCCCTCGGCGTGGCCGACGGCGATCGAGGCGGCGAAGGACACCGCGCCCTGGCTGTTCGCCTCGTCCACGATCTCCAGGGCGAGCAGGCGGGCGGCGAGCTTCGAGTACTGGGGGTCCTCGGCGATCATCGACGCGGCGGCGTCCACGGCCAGCCCGCGCAGCTCGGCGAAGTCCGAGCCGGCGTGGCGGCCGCGCAGCGCGGCGGCGGCGACATGGCCGGGGTCCACCTGGGGGAGATCGACGCTGCGGTCGGTGAGCAGCCGCAGCAGCGCGCCGCCGGGGTCGGAGACCGTCGGGTCGGCGGGGGCGGTACCGGAACCCTGGGTGGGCAGGGTGGCTGAGGCAGCGGTGGTCAAGGCGCTCTCTCCTGGCGGCGATCGGCGGCGGTGATCGGGGCACCGGACCGTTCGGGGCAGGGGAGCATGGCGCGAACGCGGAGCGCGTCGCGCGACGGTGGCATCCCCGGCCCGCCCGCGAGGCCCGGAAGGTACTGCTCGTGCTGGCGCGGCCTCTGCGGGAGGGCCGGGTGGCACGCCGTCGGCAGGTACTCGGACTCGCGGGCTCGGCCTGGTGGGCCGCCCGCACACCGCTGCGGGGCAGTCCCGGACTCCCACCGGGTTCCCCTGCGTCGACAGCAGGAGTGAGCATACATGTAGTGGCGAGGGACTGCGGCGGCACCATATGTAGTGGCTGCCGTGTCGAGTGCCGAGGCCGGTCCGGCGGGCTGTCAGGCCTTCAGACCGGCCCGGTCAGCCCTTCAGGCGGGCCTGGGTCGGCCCTTCAGGCGGGCCTGGGCCAGCCCTTCAGGCAGGCCCGGGCCGGCCCTTCGGACCGGCCCCGGTCAGTACTTCAGGTAGACCCGGTAGGTGCTGGAGTCGCCCGTCGGGGAGGTGAACTGGGCGATCAGCCGGTAGTGCCCGGCGGTGGCCAGCGCGGCCGTCAGAGCCCGGTCCGTGGCGCTCGGCGCGGTGCTGTCGAGGACGACCATGGCGTACTGGCCGTCCCGGATCGCGGCCGCGCTGCCCTCGTCGCCGTGGTGCTGGACCCCGGCGGCGTCCCGGTAGTCGGTGCCGTGCCGCGCCGGGACCCACTGCCCGGGCGCGCCGACGGCGACCAGGTAGTAGTCGGCGAGCCCGTCGACCTCGGTGAGGTAGCGGCCCTGCGGGGTGGAGTGCAGCCGCAGCACCGCGAGCAGCCGGCCGGAGTCGGGGCCGCTCTGGTAGCGCAGGGAGGACTGTTCGAGGCCGAGCGCGAGCAGCGCGACCCAGACCAGGATGCCCAGCTGGGGGTGGCGGAAGTGCGCGCCGACCAGCCGGGTCAGCCCCATCCCGGCGACCGGGGTGGCGAGCAGCAGCCCGTACCCGAGGTGCCGGAACATCGTCTGGGAGGTGCCGAGCCCCAGGTGGACGGCCGGGACGAGCAGCGCGGTGGCGGTCAGGGCCAGGCCCAGCAGTGCGCGCTGGGCCCGGGTGGCGGTGAGGCCGCCGTTCTCGGGCGACTCGTTCAGCTGCTCGCGCCGGACGTAGGCGATCGCGCCGGCCACCGCGAGGACGGTGAACAGGCCGCCCCACTGGGCGACGTACAGCAGGGTCTCGCCGAACGGGCGGGCGGCGTGGCCGAGCCCGGGGGACCAGGTCAGGACGTCGTCCAGCAGGCCGAAGGGCAGCAGGGCGCCGGCCGTGGCGGCGGCCAGCAGCAGACCGCGCAGCAGGGCCGGGCCGAGCCGCCGGTGCGGCCAGGCGGTGGCCACGGCCAGCACCAGCAGGGCGGGCAGCGCGAACACGGCCGAGTAGGCGACCGCGGCGGCCAGGGCGGCGGCCGGGGCGGCGAGCAGGACCAGGGCCACCGGGCGGCGGGCGGTGAACACCACCGTCCAGGCCGCCAGGGCGACCAGGAGCACGGCGAGCGCCTCGGGGGCGGCGTAGTAGCCGACCACGACGGTGGACTGCACGACCGCGTACGCGGCGATGCCGCAGATGGCGACCCGCTCGTTGAAGAGCCGGCGGGTGAGCGAGTACAGGAGCACCGTGGTGACCAGGGCGAAGGCGAGGCTGAGCGTCCGGGCGCCGAAGACGCCGCCGGCGTTGGCGGCCGCCCCGGCCAGCGGCGGGTAGAGCCAGGGCGAGCCGGCGATCCGGTCGACCAGGTCGGTGGTCACGGTGGCGCCGTCGAGCAGGTGGGAGAGCTGCTGGCGGCCGGCCACCATCGCCACCGCCTCGTCGGGGTGCGCGGCGGCCAGCAGGCGCAGCGACAGCGCGGCCTGGACGGTCAGCACGGCGGCCAGCAGGCCGCGGGCGATCCAGCGGCGGCGGGGGCTGGGGGCCGGGTCCCAGCCGATCGCGGCGACCTCGGGGATGGTGTACGGCGCCAGCTCGACGGCCTGGTCGTCGGGCTCGGGGGCGGCGGGTACGGGCTCGTCGTCGGGGTGGACGTCGGCGGCCGCGGCGGGGGAGAAGGCGGGGGAGAACTCGGGCTCGGTGGTCATCATGGGTTCCGGATGTCGAAGCCGTAGCGGGGGTCTGCCACGCGGTGCTTGAAGGCGGCGAGGGTCTCCGGGACGGCCTCGATGCGCCAGTCCGCCCGCTTGACGATGTTGAACCAGATGAAGCCGATGACGTCGTCGTGCGCCTCCAGCCCGGAGAACAGCTGGTCGATGTCCGCGAGCTGGCGCTTGCCCTGTTCGGAGGCGGTCTCGCTGATGAAGAAGGGCTTCTTGGTGAAGGCGCGGATCTCGGCCATCGTGGGCCCGTACAGGGTGTCGAAGGTCTTCGGGCCGTAGCGGGTGAAGTAGCCGGTCATGCCGGCCCAGTCCACGTAGGTGTCGCCCGGGTAGTACGGCGCGAGCCGGGTGTTGGGCGCGGGGTCGGTGATGTTCGGGCTCCAGACCCAGATGACGTTGGTGGCGCCGGCCTTGTCGAAGATGTCGTGGACGTGGCGCCAGGCCGCGACGAAGTCGGCGGCGTTGGAGGCCTGCCGGCCCCACGGGTACCAGTCGCCGTTCATCTCGTGCGCGATGCTGATGGCGATGGGCTGGTCGAGCCGGGCGACGGCCTTGGCGACGCCGCGCACGTAGTCGTCGGTGTCGCCGGCAGCGATGTCGGCGAGCGAGTGCGAGTACGGCTCCCAGGCCATGAAGGGCAGCGCCCCGGCGTCGTAGATCCGGCGGGCCCCGGCGGTGTCGAAGCCGCCCTCCCAGTGGGCGTAGAAGGCCAGCACGTTCGGCTGCTTGCCGATCGTGGTGGTGTAGCCGGGCAGCGCGTCCATCGTCGCGGGGACGTTCGGCAGCGCGGCGCCCAGGTACTTGTGCTCGGGCTTGAGCAGCGGGGTCACGTCGTACGGGACGCCGGTCGGGGCGGGCTTGGGCTTGGGCGCCTGGGTCTGCGCCTGGCCGAGGGTGCCGCCGGCGGCCTTGGACCCGGACGGCACGGGCTGAGTGGACGGCGCGGCGGGCACCGCCGCCATCGCCTCGAAGCCCGGGTCGGCCGGCCCGCAGGCGGTGGCGAGCAGCAGCGCGGCGGTGAGCAGCGGGAGCCGCAGCCGGCGGAGCCGGGCGGCCCGTCGGGGGTGGGCGGGCATGGTGATCACGCAGCTTCCGTGGGGCGCGGCTGGACCAGGACCCGGCCGACGATGGTGGCGTAGAAGAGGCCGGACGCGAGGACGAGCGCGAAGTTCAGCGGGCCCATGGTGAGCATGCGCCAGATGCTGAGGCCGACCCAGAGCACGGCCGTCCCGCCGCCCCAGGCGATCATGGCGGTCCAGAACCGCCGGGTGCGGTTCTTCTTCGCCCCGCTGGAGCCGGTCGGCTGCCAGGCCATCCGGTTGCGGCGCAGGATGTCCCAGATGGCGAAGACGTGCGCCCAGCCGTACATCATGCGGGCGGCCCAGGCCTCCAGCCGGTACGGGTTGCGGTGCCAGAGCGGGAAGACGACGGTCGCGTAGAGCAGGCCGGGCAGTACCAGCAGGGTGTTCTGCCAGTGGATGAGGTCGGGCCTGGTCAGCACCAGCACAATGGGGATGAGCGGGGAGACGAGGGTGAACAGGGCCGTGTGGATGTAGTAGAAGAACCCGGACAGGTAGCAGGCCCGGGTGACCGGCTTCAGCTTGGTCTCCCAGAACTTCCGGCTGCCGAGCAGGCTCATCGACCCGGTGCACCAGCGGTACTGCTGGTTGAAGAAGGCGCCGATGTTGTCCGGGCAGACGCCGGTCGCCAGGGCGATCGGGACGTACTGGAGGTCCCAGCCGAGGCGGCGCAGGTCGAAGCCGGTGTGCACGTCCTCGGAGTGCCCGATCAGCGTGGTGCCGCCGTTCTGCTCCAGCGCCGCCCGTCGGTACACGGCGCAGCTGCCCACGCAGATCGCGCCGTCGTTGCGCTGCCGGGAGACCTGGACGGTCCGGTAGAAGAGCTCCTGGACGGCGCCGGCGCCGCGCTCGATCCAGTTCTGGGTGTCGAGGATGCGGAAGAACTGGGGAGATTGGACGATGCCGAGCTTCGGGTCGGCCGCCATGTAGGGGAGCAGCTCGTTCAGCAGGTCCGGCCGGGGCGCGAAGTCGGCGTCCAGGATGAGGATGTACTCGCTGTCGGAGTTGCGGAAGCCGAACTGCAGGTTGCCGGCCTTCTTGAACCAGCCGAGCTTGTTGCGGGTGCCGTACACGAACTCGAAGTCCACGGCCATCTGGGCGAGTTGGGCGCTGTTGCTGTCGTCCAGGACGTACGGCGTCACCTCGCCCGGGTACTGGTCGCGCAGCCGGGCGACGTGCGTCCAGGTGTTGTGCAGGACCTCGATCGGTTCGCCGGCGACCGGCAGGAAGATGTCGACGGTCGGGTAGTGCTCGGGCTGCCAGCCCTTCACCAGCGCGCGGTGGGCGGCGAGGTCGAAGGTCTCGTTGAAGCCGTGCACCCACCGGGATATCAGGTAGTACACGATGGTGAAGGCCAGCGGCGGGATGAAGACCCAGAACCACGGCGTCGCGTGGAACAGGCCGATCTCACTGGCCACCATGCAGCCGAAGCTGATGAGCGAGAAGCAGGTCAGCACCCAGAGCCGGCTGCGGGCGTAGGAGTACTTCTCGGTGTTGTCGGGCGGCTGCGGCAGCAGGCTCCACTGGTTGCGGGCGGCCGGATCCCGGCGGCTCCGGCGGCGTGAGCCCGGTGCCCGTTCGCTGCCCGCGAGTCGGGTGCCCTCGGCGACACTCACGTGACTCCACTTCCCCCGAAACCGTGTTGACCCCGTTTGTCCCCGCGCAGCAGCCGGTTCCGAATCACTGTGCGAGGGATGCCAGGATGGTACGGGACGGCCTGCGGTGCCCTTTCGGCCTCCCCGTCCGATCCGCCGTCCGATCCGCCGTCCGGTCCGCCGTCCGGTCCGCCGTTCGGAACCGTTCCCGGGCTCCGGTCGTGATGTGGACCGTGGGTGGACGCGTACGGCTGTGCGGTCGTCCGCCCGGTGGGCAAGGGACGGTTCAGCAGGGGCATCGGGGGGATCATCGTGGGCGGCAGCACTGGGCGGCCGGCGCGTGGACTGCGGGCGGCCGCCGCCCTGGGTGCGCTCGCCGCGCTGCTGGCCGGGTGCGGCGGCGAGGCCGGGGCGAAGGCGGGCCCGCCCGCCGCGACGGCCCCGGCCCCGGCGGCGGCGAGCCCCGGGCAGAGCCTCTGCACGTCCGCGGCGGAACCGTTCCCCAAGCGCCCGTTGGGCGACGACGGCGCGCTCGTCCTGGAACCGAACCCGTGGAACACCTCGGGCACGCTCTGCCTGGACCCCACCGGGGACACCGGATTCACCGTCACCGGAGTGCGCGACCTCGCCCCGCACAACCCGCTCGCCCCCGGTGCGTACCCCAACATCTCCACCACTCCCGGGGCGAGTGGACTGCCCGTCCCGGTCAGCGCGCTGGGCGACGCGACCGCGGACTGGGACGCCTACGGGCGGGTCAGCGGCTCCTTCAACCTCTCCTTCGACCTCTGGTACGGATCGAGCCCGAACAACTGCGACCCGGGCGAGAGCGCCGAGCTGATGGTCTGGCTGGACGCCACCGACAACGTCAAGCCCGCCGGGCGCCAGGTGACGGACGGCCAGGGCATCGGGGACACCACCTACGACGTGTTCGAGGCGCCGATCACCGGCCCGCACAGCGTGATCAGCTACGTCCGCACGGCGCCGACCCACACCGTGCGCGGCCTGAACCTGCGGCTGTTCACCGCCGACGCGATGGCCCGCGGGTACGTCCCCAAGGGCTCCTACCTGTGCCGGGTGCAGGCGGGCTTCGAGATCTGGAGCGGCGGCACCGGGCTGCGCACCGAGTCCTTCGCGTTCCACAACCGGGTCGGCCTGCCGGCCGGCGAGGTCGGGGCCGGTGCGCCTGGGATCTGCCTGCGGCACGGCGGCGGCGGGGCGGCGGGCACGCCGGTGACCGTCGGGTCCTGCGGCGACCAGGCCGTCTCCACCAACTGGACGGTGGGCAACGACGGTTCGCTGCGCGGCGGGGCGGCCTGCCTGGCCCCGGGTGGCGGCGGGGGCGGGGGCGTGACGCTCGCCGAGTGCACCGGCGCGGCCGCGCAGCGCTGGGTGGCCGGGGCCGGTCAGCGGCTGCTGCACAAGGAGTCCGGGCTCTGCCTGGGGACGTCCGGCGGCGCCCTCGCCGACGGGACGTCGGTGCTCCTGCGGCAGTGCGCCGACGTGGTCTCGCAGCGGTGGCGGCTGCCCTTCAACGGGCTCGGGTAGCGCCGGCCCGGCGGATCCGGTCGGACCGGCCCGGCCGGTGGCGGTCCGATCCCGGGGACCGGACCGATCCGTCCCGCACCCCCCATGGGTTTGGCGGGGCTGATGCCCTAGCATTCCCACACATGAGCGATCGACCGGTACCGAGTGGCGAGCCGGGGCAGCCCTCCGCGACGCCACCGCAGCAGGCACCGGCCGGAGGGGCCGTACCGGCTCCCGGTGTGCCCCCGCAGCCTTCCCCGAGCGGTGCCTTCGGGCCCGCCGCCGCCGAGTTCGGCCCGCCGCCGGGCGTCGCGCCGCAGCCGGGGCAGCCGCAGCCCGGGCAGGTGACACCTCGTCCGGTGTCCCAGCCGGTGCCGCTGCTGCCGCCGCCGGGGCAGCCTGGCCAGCCGGTGTCCGGTCAGCCGGTGCCGCCGGTCGGGCCGGTGCAGCCGGCCCCGGGTCAGCCGCAGCCGCAGCCGGTGCCCGGTCAGCCGGCCCCGGGTCAGCCGGTGCCGGGTCAGGCCCTGCCGCAGCCCGCGCAGCCGCAGCCCGGCCAGGCGATACCCGGGCAGCCGCTGCCCGGCCAGCCGGCCCCGCAGCCCGGCCAGCCCGCCCAGCAGTGGCAGCAGCCCGGCTTCCCGCCGCCCTCCTCCTCCGCACCGGACTGGGAGGCCCTGGCCGAGCAGAACGAGCAGCAGGCCAAGAAGCGCCGCCGCTTGAAGCTGATCGGCGCCGTGACGGCCGTCGTGGTCGTCGCCGCGGCCGGTGCCGGGGTCCTGCTGATGAAGCGCGGCTCCGACGACAACAAGACCCCGGTGGCCGACAGTTCGGCGAGCCAGAGCCAGACCCCCGGCACCCCGAGCGGCTCGGGTTCGCCCTCGGGCGGCGGTTCGGCCACGCCGAGCGGTCCGCCGCAGACCAACGACAGCCCGCCGACCGTCGGCACCCTCCCCGCGACCAAGGGCACGGCCGCCCTGGGCCTGGGCTCGGACGCCAAGCCGGGCACGCTGGCCGGGTACAACGGGCAGGTGCTCAAGCTGGCCAGCGGCCAGAACTCCTTCGCCCAGACCACCAGCCAGATCGTCGACACCAACAAGAGCTTCACGGTCTCGATCCGGGTCAACGTCGACCTGCCGAACGGCAACCGCAGCGCGCTCAGCCAGGGCGACGGCCAGTACTACGCGTACTCGCTGGGCCGGACGAACAACGACGGTCACAACCTCTGGTACTTCAAGGTCCAGTTGCCCGGTGGCGGTTCGGCGGTGGCGTACTCCAAGGGCGACGCCACGGTCAACCAGTGGGTGCTGCTGACCGGGGTCTACGACGCCGCGGGCGGCCAGATCACCCTGTACGTCAACGGCGCGCCGCAGTCCTCCGCCAAGGCGGCCGGGGTGCGGGCCAGCGGCGCCAACACCCTCCAGATCGGGCGGCTCAGCTCCAACGCACAGTGGAGCGACCCCTGGCACGGCGCCGTCGCCGACGTCCAGACCTGGGACCAGGTGCTGCCCGAGGCCGACATCGTCAAGACCGTCGCCGGTCCGAGCTCGCCGCCGTCGATCCCGCCGACCGCCGCCTGGCTCACCGGCGGCTGACGCCGGGCCGAGCGGCCCCGAGAACGCCGAACACCCGCCCGGGGCGCCCGCCCGGCCCCGGCGGGGTGGTCGGCCGCTGCCGTGCGGCCCGGGGCGTCTTTTCCCCAAGCCGTACCGGATGCGAAGTCCCGAACGAGGAGCAGTACTGATGAGCGCGGACGGCCGCTGGATCCGGCCCGAGTCCACCCGGCGGCCCGTCCTCACCCCCGTCGGGGCCGGGCCGGCCGCGGGCGTCGGCCCGGGCGGGGCCGACCCGCAGACCGGTGCCCGGACCGCGGCCCAGGCCGTCGCACAGCCGGAGCCCGCCTCCCGCCGGCGCCGCCGGCCCACCGCCCGGCCGGCCCATCCGCCGCGGCCGGCGCTGCGGGCCGACTGGCTGCCGCTGCTCGCCGTCCTGCTGGTGCAGGGCGCGCTGTCGTACCACCTGATCCTCAGCAACACGGCCTTCATCGACGAGGGCACCTACATCTACTCCGGCTACCAGGAGATCGCGCACCTGCGGCACGGCAGCCCGGTCGCGACGTACGAGACCTTCTTCTCCGGATCGCCGCTGATCTACCCGGTGGTGGTGGCGCTGGCGGACATGGCCGCCGGCCTGACCGGCACCCGGCTGCTGAGCCTGGCCTTCATGCTCTCCGGCACGGTGGCCGTCCACCTGACCACCCGGCGGCTGCACGGCTCGCTCGCGGCCTTCTGCGCGGCGGCCGCCTTCGTCGCGCTCGGGCCCAGCCAGTTCCTGGGCGGGCTGGCCACCTACGACGCGATGGCACTGGCGCTGCTCGCCTGGGCCGGGTACTTCGCGGTGCGGCTGACCACCGGCGGCGGGTACCCGAGCCTGGTGCTCTCCGGCCTGCTGCTGGCCCTGGCCGGCTGCACCAAGTACGCCGCGCTGCTCTGGGTCCCGGTGGTGGCCGGGGTGGCGGTGCTCGCCGGGCCGGGCGGCCCGCTGCGCTCCTGGGCGCGGTGGCGGCGCGGCATGGGGATCCTGCTCGTCTTCGCGGTGGCGGTCGTCGCCGCGGCCCTGGCGGCCGGCGAGCGCTACATCAACGGCTTCAACCACACCACGCTCAAGCGCGCCCTCGGCCACGACTCGTACTCCTACGTGGCGGGCGAGGCCGCCCGCTGGGTCGGCGCGCTGCTGGTGCTGGCGCTGATCGGCGTGGTGACGCAGTTGCTGACGGCGCGTCGCCGGGGCGGCGAGACCTGGCCGCGGTTCTGGCTGGCCGTGCTGCTGCTGCTCGGTGGGCTGCTCGCGCCGGTGAACCACATCCGCATCCACACCTGGCTGTCGCTGCAGAAGCACGTGGACTTCGGCGCCTGGTTCGCCTGCGTCGTGGTGGGCGCGCTGCTGGCGCAGCTGGTGCTCTGGCTGCGCCAGCGGTTCCACCTGGCGGTGGGCGTCGCGGTCGCGGCCCTGGTGATCGGCCCGCTGGGCTGGGTGGGCACGGCGCAGGGCCGGGAGATGTACGGCGAGTGGTCGAACTCGGAGTCCTTCGTCGCCGCGCTGAAGCCGTACGTGGTCAAGGGCGACGACCGGTACCTGATCGAGAACTACAACGTGCCCGCGTACTACCTGCGCGAGCAGAGCAACTGGCAGCAGTGGCACGACCTGGTGGCGGTCTACCGCCGGGATCCGGCCACCGGTCAGCAGCAGTCCGGGGTGCCGGCGATCCAGGCGGGCATCACGGCGCACGAGTGGAAGGTGGTCGTGCTGGACTTCACCCAGACCGCCGCCACCGACAAGGCGATCCAGCCGACCCTGAAGGCGGCCGGGTACAAGGTGGTCGACGTGGTGAAGAGCGGCGAGCACGGCCAGTACACGATCTACGTGGCGCCGGGGTACGGCAAGAAGTGACGGGGCGCCGGTCGGGCGCCGGTCGGAACACCGCGGTGTCAGAACGCCATGGTGTAGACCATCAGGTCCATCCCCGGGTACGGCGCCCAGTCGCGCTCGGGAGTGCGCCGGAAGCCGAGCCGCTCGTAGATCCGGTGCGCGGTGGTCATCTCCGGGCGGGTGGAGAACGCCATGCCGGCCAGGCCCAGTTCGCGGCTGCGCGCGATCGCCGCGCGGACCAGGGCCTCGCCGACGCCCCGGCCGCGGGCGGCCGCGGCGGTGGCGAGCATCCGGATCTCGCCCTCGCGCGGGGTGGCGATGTCGGCCCACTCGGTGCCGCCGACGGCGAAGGTCACGCAGCCGAGGACCGGTCCTCCGGCCGCGTCGACGGCGACCAGGAGTTCGGCCTCCGCGGACCGGCGGGCGGCGTCGCGCAGGAGGCCGACGTAGCTGCTGCCGGGCGAGGTGAAGCCGTCGCCGACGAAGGCCTCGACGGTGACGCGGCCGGCGTCGTCGAAGTCCTCCGGACGGGCCTGGCGGATGACGATGTCCATCGGTCCAGTGTGCCGGAGCCGTGGGCGGTCCTGATCTCAGGGGTGCTGCGGACCGGGAGGGTGGCCGGGTCGGCGGACGGGCGGAGCGAGGCGGCGGGCATCGTGCCGTACAGCCGGTCGAGCCGGTCGGGCCCGGCCGGGTAGCCGCCCGGGCGGTGCCAGTTGTCGCGGCCGGTGGTGGCGCCCCGGCCGACCTCGCGGCCGATCAGGGTGCCGAGCAGGCCGAAACCGCCGACGACCCCGGCCAGGGCGAGCGCGCTTGCGAGTGTGTCGGAGTCCATGCCTCCACTCTGGTCGGGCCGCCGGACGCCCACGAGTGGCAGGAATGACCGATTGCCTCGAAATCCTGCCACCGACGTCTATCCCGCGCGCCACCCCACCGGGCATCCTGGGCGGATGCTGAAGAACGTGGTCACGGTGGTGCTGGAGGAGATCCACCCCTTCGAACTCGGTGTCGCCTGCGAGGTGTTCGGCCTCGACCGCACCGACGACGGCCTGCCCGGGTACGACTTCGCCATCGCCGGCGCCCGCCCGGGGCCGCACCGCACCCACGCCGGGTTCTCGGTGGACGTCCCGTACGGTCCCGAGCGGCTGGCCGGGGCGGACCTGGTGGTCGTCACCGCCTCCACGATCCGCCCGCAGTACCCGGAGCCGCTGCTGGAGGCGCTGCGCGCGGCGGTGGACGGCGGCGCCCGGGTGCTCTCCATCTGCAGCGGCGCCTTCGTGCTCGGCGCGGCCGGGCTGCTGGACGGCCGCCGCTCCACCACCCACTGGCGGTACAGCGAGGAGCTGGCCGCGCGCTTCCCGCGGACCAGGATCGAGCCGGACGTGCTGTACGTGGACGACGACCCGGTGATCACCTCCGCCGGGACGGCCGCCGGCATCGACGCCTGCCTGCACCTGGTGCGCAAGGAGCAGGGCGCCGAGGTGGCCCGGGGGATCGCCCGGCGGATGGTGGTGGCGCCGCACCGGGAGGGCGGGCAGGCCCAGTTCGTGAACCGCCCGCTGCCCGAGGGCGACGGCGACTCGCTGGCCCCGTTGCTCGACTGGATGCGGCACCACCTGGACGAGGACGCCACCGTCGAGCAACTGGCCGCGCGGGCCCACATGTCGCCGCGCACCTTCGCCCGCCGCTTCCAGCAGGAGACCGGCACCACCCCGCACCGCTGGCTGACCGGGCAGCGGGTGCTGCTGGCCCAGCGGCTGCTGGAGTCCACCACCGAGCCGGTGGACGCGATCGCCGCCCGCTGCGGCTTCGGCAACGCGGCCGCCCTGCGGCACCACTTCGGGCGCCGGCTGGGCACCACGCCGCTGGCCTACCGGCGCTGCTTCGCCGGGCCGCCGGCGAGGTCGGGGCTGAACTGACGATCCGTCAGTTGTCCCGTGCCAGATGGTCGACGGCGTTCCAGGCGGCGGGCCGCAGCCGCCCGTCCTGGGCCCGCCAGAGGCTGGTGGAGCAGTTGTGCACCGGCCCCAGCGCGGTGAGCCGGTCCTCCGTCAGCCGCTCCAGGACGTAGCGCAGCATGAGCACCGTGCAGTCGTGCGCGACCAGCAGGACGGGCCGGCCGGCCTCCTCCTCGCAGACGTCCCGGAGCAGACTGCGCACCCGCAGCGCGACGTCGGCCCAGGACTCCCCGCCGGGCGGCCGGTAGTACAGCTCGCCCATCTTGCGCCGCCGGGCCGCCTCCTCCGGGTGCTGGGCCTCGATCGCGGCCCTGGTCAGCATCTCCAGGACGCCCAGCTCTCGGTCGCGCAGCCGCTCGTCGTAGCGCACCGCGAGGGTGACCGGGACGGCGCCGAGCCCGGCGGCCTGGGCGAGCGCGATCCGGGCGGTCTCGGCGGTGCGCACGTACGGCGAGCACCAGACGGTGCGCGGGCGGTCGGCGCTGGGCAGGGCGGCCCACCAGCGGCCGAGCGCCTGGGCCTGCTGCTGGCCGTGCAGCGACAGCGGGATGTCGGCGTCCCGGCAGCTGATCGGCACGCTGAGCGCGCCGACGGCCTCGGCCAGCTGGAACTCCACGTTGGCGGTGGACTCGCCGTGCCGGGTGGCGATCAGGACGGACGGCAGCCGGGTGCCGGCCGCCGGACGGTGCGCGCCGAGGTGGTCGGGCGGGCTCTGGGTGGACTGGTGTTGGCCGTTGAGGGTGGTGCCGAGTTCTGCCATGCCGCGTGCTCCCCGTGGGTCGATCAGTTGCCGGCCGGTTGCCGGTCCGGTCTGGTGGTGCCCTGTGAAGACGGCTGTTCATACATATGATCGCGCCGCCTTCTCCAGTGTTCACGGAGAGGGCGGCGCGATCACAGGGCGCGCGCAGCGCGAATCAGTGCGCCGCTACGGGCTCCGGCGCGTTCTCCAGCTCCTCGTCGCCGGCCTCGGCGGTGTAGTCGGACGGCTTGGTCTCGTCCGGGCCCTGGGGCGCCTTGACCGCCCGCAGCACCAGCGTGAGCGCCACCGCGACCAGCAGGTTCAGCACGAAGGCGGTCAGGCCGATGTACCCCATCTCGCCGATGCCCGGGATCTCGGCCGCGTTGCCGCCGAAGTGCTTGGTGGACTTGCTGGAGATCCCGTAGGCCTCCCAGGTGCCGTACGCCATGCCGGCGGCCCAGCCGGCGAACAGCGCCCAGTGGTGGAACCAGCGGGTGAACAGGCCGCCGACGATCGCCACGAAGGTCTGCACGATCCACAGGCCGCCGAGCAGCTGGAGGTTGATCGCGGCCTGCTTGTCCATGCCCAGCACGAAGGCCAGCGCACCGACCTTCACCAGCAGCGACACCAGCTTGGCGACCCGGGTCTCGTCCGCGGCGGTGGCGGCGGGCTTCAGCCACTCCTTGTAGATGTTGCGGGTGAACAGGTTGGCCGCCGCGATCGACATGATGGCGGCCGGCACCAGCGCGCCGATCCCGATCGCCGCGAAGGCCACGCCGGTGAACCAGTCCGGGAACATGTCGGCGAACAGCCGCGGCACCGAGAGCTGGTTGTTGAAGTTCTTGTCGCCCTTGCTGACGCCCGCCGCGATGGCCATGAAGCCGAGCAGCGCCAGCAGACCCAGCATCAGCGAGTACGCGGGCATCAGCGCCATGTTGCGGCGCACCGTGTTGCGGGACTTGGAGGCCAGCACACCGGTCACCGAGTGCGGGTACATGAACAGCGCCAGTGACGAGCCCAGCGCCAGCGTCGCGTACGTCCACTGCTTGTTCTCGGGGACGGTCAGCGAGCCGGCCTTGGTCGTCGCGTACTGGTGCGACACGGCGTCGAAGATGTGCCCGAAGCCGCCGAGCCGGATCGGGATGTAGATCACCGCGACGATGATCACGACGTAGATCAGGGTGTCCTTGACGAAGGCGATCAGCGCCGGGGCCCGCAGGCCGGAGGAGTAGGTGTAGGCGGCCAGCACGCCGAAGGCGATGAACAGCGGCAGGTCCTTGACGAACCAGTTGGCGTTCTCGCCGCCGCCGACGCCCAGCACGTCCAGCACCGCCTGGATGCCGACCAGCTGGAGCGCGATGTACGGCATGGTGGCCAGGATCCCGGTCAGCGCGACGACCAGGGACAGCGGCCGCGAGCCGTACCGGCCGCGCACGAAGTCGGCCGGGGTGACGTACCCGTGCACCCGGGAGACCGACCAGAGCCGGGGCAGGAAGAGGAAGACCAGCGGGTAGGCGATGATCGTGTACGGCACCGCGAAGAAGCCGGCCCCGCCGGTCGCGTAGACCGCGGCCGGGACGGCGATGAAGGTGTACGCGGTGTAGAGGTCGCCGCCGAGCAGGAACCAGGTGACCCAGGTCCCGAAGCTGCGGCCGCCCAGGCCCCACTCGTCCAGGTGCAGCGCGTTGTCGGCCCTGCGCCAGCGCGAGGCCAGGAAGCCCATCACGGTGACCAGGGCGAAGAACAGGACGAAGACCACCAGGGCCGGCACATTGACGTTGCTCATCGCGCGTCCCCCTCGGCGGTCCTGCGGGCAGCCTTGCGGGCGGCCTTGCGGGCCTTCTCGTCCTTGTTGATCAGCAGGTAGGCGGCGACGGTGAAGACCGCCGACACCGGCACCCAGAGCAGCTGGTACCAGTAGAAGAACGGCATCCCGCCGACCTCCGGGTCGGGCTTGTCGTAGGACGACACCCAGAGCATCGCGACGATCGGTACCAGCAGGGCCAGCGCGGCCAGCACCCGCTCCGGTGTCACCGCGGGGACGGGCGCTCCAACTGGCTCGGGCATGACAGGTTCGGCAACATCGGTATCAGACGACATCCACGGCTCCGCTCCGGAGGGTTCTCCCCGTCGGCGCCGCAGCCCGGGAGGACGCCGAACGCCCCCGCGAACCCGCCGAGCAGCACCATCGGTGATCGGCAGTCAGTACGGCTGCGCAATCTAGAGCATGGCGTGATCCATGTCACCGGGATTGACGGAACTTCCCGCCATCCGGACGGATGTGAGCTGCGGACGCGAACGGGCACCGGCGCGCGGGTCGCGTGCGCCGGTGCCCGTGGCACTGCGGGAGCGCCCTCTACTCCGGGCGCTTCAGCCGGGTGATGAACTTGTAGCGGTCGCCGCGGTAGATCGAGCGGACCCACTCGACCGGGTGGCCCTCGGCGTCGAAGGAGTGCCGGGACAGCTGGAGCATCGGCAGGCCGAGGTCGGAGCCGAGCAGCCCGGCCTCGCGCGGGTTGGCCAGCGTGGTCTCGATGGTCTCCTCGGCCTCGGCCACCGTCACCCCGTACACCTCGCGCAGCGCCGCGTACAGCGAGTTGTGCTTGGCGAGGTTGCGGCGCAGGGCGGGGAAGCGCTTGGCGGACAGGTGGGCGACCTCGATGGCCATCGGGTCGCCGTTGGCCAGCCGCAGCCGCTCGATCCGCAGCACCCGGCCGCCGGGCTTGATGTCGAGCAGCGGGGCGAGCCGGTCGTCGGCGGTGATGTACCCGATCTCGATCAGCCGGGAGGTGGGCTCCAAGCCCTGGGCCCGCATGTCCTCGGTGTAGGAGGTGAGCTGGAGGGCCTGGGCGACCTTGGGCTTGGCGACGAAGGTGCCCTTGCCCTGGATGCGCTCCAGCCGGCCCTCGACGACCAGCTCCTGGAGGGCCTGCCGGACGGTGGTGCGCGAGGTGTCGAACTGGGCGGCCAGGGCGCGCTCGGGCGGGACCGGGGTGCCGGCGGGCTGGGTCTCGGTGAGCTGGAGCAGGTGGCGCTTGAGGCCGTAGTACTTGGGGACGCGCGCGGTCGGGTCGGCGCCGGCCTGCGTCGGGACGTTCTTCACCTCGGGGTCGTTGACCTGGGCGGTGGTTCCCCCGTCGCTGCTCATCGGACCTGTTCTCCCGCTTCTCGCAGGGCCTTTGCGGGCCCCGCCACATCGTTAACGGGTCACATCGTTGCATGTATGGCTACGGAACGAATACCTCATCACGCGATGAACGATGTGCGGTGTCGGCTTGATAACGGGTGGTCCTGATTGGTTGAACAGCCGTTGACAGGCCCATTGGTCTAGGCCAAGCTCCAGGCATCTGGTCTACACCACTAGGCCGGTTACTACGAATCCCCCCACCCGTTCGCAGGGGTCCGCGGCACCTATTCTCCCGCTTTTTGTGGGTCTGCCGCTGCCACCCGACGGGGGTAACCCAGGCATCCCTCAGGAGGATGGCGTGAAGCGTCAGCTCATCGCGGCGGTCGGCGTCGCAGCAATGGTCGTCGGCCTGGCGGCCTGTGGCTCGGACGCCAAGAGCAGTGACAGCAAGTCCGACTCGTCGAGCTCGTCGTCGGCCGCGGGCGACAAGTACAAGGGCAAGACGCTCAAGGTGTGGCTGATGACCGGCTCCGCCCCCAAGGGCTGGACCGACGCGGTCAAGACCGAGTTCGAGACCACCTACCCGGGCTCCAAGGTCGACTTCCAGATCCAGGAGTGGGACGGCATCGGCGCCAAGGTCACCGCCGCGCTCTCCGAGGGCTCCGTCGACGTCCTGGAGATGGGCAACACCCAGACCGCCGGTTACGCGGCCTCGGGCGGCCTGCTCGACATCACCAAGGACAAGGCCGCCCTGGGCGGTGCCGACTGGGCCGCCAACCAGAACGAGGCCGCCGTCCTGGACGGCAAGCAGTACGCCGCCCCGTGGTGGGTCTCCAACCGCGTCGTCGCCTACAACAAGGACCTGTGGGCCAAGGCCGGCCTGACCGCCACGCCGAAGACCCTGGACGAGTTCTACGCCGACCTGGAGAAGCTGAAGGCCACCGAGGGCGTCGCCGACCCGATCTACCTGCCGGGCCAGGAGTGGTACACCTACTTCGGTCTGCTCACCGGTGAGGGCGGCAAGATCGCCAAGAAGGACGGCGACAAGTGGGTCGGCGGCCTGTCCTCGCCCGAGGCGCAGAAGGCCTTCGAGACCTACAAGAAGCTGCAGAGCTACTCGGTCACCGGTCCGAAGGACAAGGACGAGGCCACCCCGCAGCAGAAGGACGTCTTCGGCAAGGGCAACGTCGGCGCCATGATCGGCCTCGGCTGGGAGCTGCCGGACGAGAAGGACATGCCGAAGGCCAAGATCGGCTTCTTCCCGCTCCCGGGCAAGACCGCCGACAAGCCCTCCGGCGTCTTCCTCGGCGGCTCGAACCTGGCGATCGCCGCGCAGAGCAAGAACACCGACATGGCCAAGGACTTCCTGAAGGTCGCCCTCAACGACAAGAACGAGGGCGCGGTCGCCGCCGCCGGCAACA
The DNA here is from genome assembly GCF_040302625.1 of Kitasatospora sp. NPDC097643. Classification (NCBI taxonomy): domain Bacteria; kingdom Bacillati; phylum Actinomycetota; class Actinomycetes; order Kitasatosporales; family Streptomycetaceae; genus Kitasatospora; species Kitasatospora sp. NPDC097643. The sequence goes on from NZ_JBEOSA010000004.1 coordinate 28,278, forward strand.
TCCCGAACAAGGCCTCGCTGAACAGCCAGCTCACCGGTGACTTCGCCAAGGCCGCCCAGGCGGGCGCCGCGGTCGGCGGCATCACCCCGAACACCCCGAACTGGGCGAGCGTCGAGGACAAGCCGAACCCGATCAAGGAGTTCCTGACCGCCGCCCTCCAGGGTGGCGACTACGCGGCCACGGCCAAGAAGTACGACGACGAGATCGCCAAGCGGCTCAACCAGAAGCAGTAGCACTGAGCGGCGTCGCTCACCGACTCCCGGCGGGGAGCCGGTGAGCGACGCCTGTCCGTCGTGGCCAGGGTTGTGAGGAAGTGAGAACGATGGCTGTGCATTCGGAGCGGGTGCAGACACAGTCCCCGGACCAGGGGAAGACTGTCGTGGCCAGTATTGAGACGAGTGCCGCGGGCGGCGGTGCCAGGGGCGCCGCGCCGAAGGGCACCAGAACCGCGGGCGGACCCGGTCTGGGCGCCCGCCTCGCCCCGTACCTGCTGCTGCTGCCGGCCGTCGTGACGACCGTCGGCCTGCTGGGCTGGCCGCTGCTGAAGACCGTCCTGCTGTCGTTCCAGAACCTCAACAAGCGCCAGCTGGTCCTGCACCTGACCGAGTGGAACGGCTTCGACAACTACAAGGAGCAGCTGACCGACCCGGACTTCTGGGCGGTCACCGGGCGCACCGTCGTGTTCACCCTGGTGAACGTGGCGCTGATCATGGTCGGCGGCACCCTGATCGGGCTGCTGCTCAACCAGCTCGGCAAGAAGATGCGCCTGGTGCTGTCGGTCTCGCTCCTGATGGCCTGGGCCATGCCGGTGGTCGCCGCGACCACCGTCTACACCTGGCTGTTCGACTCGCAGTGGGGCGTCGTCAACTGGTTCCTGGACCAGCTCGGCTGGCACTCGATGGCCCAGTACAACTGGCTCAGCGACCAGTACTCGACCTTCTTCGTGGTCATCCTGCTGATCGTCTGGCAGTCGATCCCGTTCGTGGCCTTCAACATGTACGCCGGCCTGACCACCATCCCGAAGGAGCTCTACGAGGCCGCCCGGATGGACGGCGCCGGCTCCTTCAAGATCTTCGGCTCGGTGATCTTCCCCAACCTGAAGCCGTTCTTCCTGGCCACGACCTTCCTCGAGGTCATCTGGGTGTTCAAGGCCTTCACCCAGGTCTACGCGATCAACGGCGGCGGCCCCGAGAACCTGACCCGGACCCTGCCCGTGCACGCCTACCTGGAGGGCTCCTCCGGTCAGCACTACGGCGTCGGCTCCGCGATCGCGGTGCTCACCATCCTGATGCTGGGCGTGCTGATGGCGTACTACTTCCGCATCATGATCAAGCAGGAGGACGAGCTGTGAGGCGCTCTCTCTTCGGACGTACCTGGCCGAACGTGATCGCGGTCGTCCTCGCCGTCTTCTTCATCTTCCCCGTCTACTGGATGGTCGCGACCGCCTTCAAGCAGGACCGCGACATCATCAGCAGGACGCCGGTCTTCCTGCCGCTCGACGGCACCGTCGACCACTTCACCACCGCGGTCAACGCGCCGAACTTCTGGACGTACGTCGCCAACAGCCTCACCGCCACGGTCGGCGCGGTGCTGCTCTCCCTGGTGATCGCGACCCTGGCGTCCTTCGCCATCGCCCGGATGAAGTTCCGCGGCCGCAAGACCTTCGTGCTGGTCATCATGGTCGCGCAGATGGCGCCCTGGGAGGTCATGACCATCGCGGTCTACATGATCTCCCGCGACAACCAGATGCTGAACAGCCTGGTCCCGCTGACCCTCTTCTACATGATGATGGTGCTGCCCTTCACCATCTGGACGCTGCGCGGCTTCATCGCCGCCGTCCCGAAGGAGCTGGAGGAGTCGGCCATGGTGGACGGCTGCACCCGCAGCCAGGCCTTCGTGAAGGTGATCTTCCCGCTGCTGGCCCCCGGCCTGATGTCGACCTCGCTGTTCGGCTTCATCACCGCCTGGAACGAGTTCCCCCTCGTCCTGATCCTCAACAAGGAGGAGGGCAAGACCCTGCCGCTGTGGCTGTCCTCCTTCAAGACCGCCTTCGGCAACGACTGGGGCGCCACCATGGCGGCGTCGACCCTGTTCGCCATCCCGGTGCTGATCCTGTTCGTCTTCCTCCAGCGCAAGGCGGTCGGCGGTCTGACCGACGGCGCCGTGAAGGGCTGAGAAACCGTGAGCATCCTCGTCCCCACCGCGCTGGACAGCGACCAGCTGCACCGCGACGCGCTGACCGTCCTGCAACCCGGCTTCGTCGGCACCGAGCCGCCGGAGTGGCTGCGCCGGCACCTCGCCGCCGGGCTGGGCTCGGTCGCCCTGTTCGACCGCAACGTGGTCGACCTCGACCAGCTCTCCGCACTCACCACGGCGCTGCGCGGGGAGAACCCCGACCTCCTGATCGCCATCGACGAGGAGAGCGGCGACGTCACCCGGCTGGAGGCCGGCTCGGGCTCGTCCTGGCCGGGCAACCTCGCGCTCGGCGCGATCGACGACCCGGCGCTGACCCGGGACGTCGCCCGCGAGCTGGGCCGGGCGCTGGCCGCGGCCGGCGTCAACTACAACTGGGCGCCCACTGCGGACGTCAACTCCAACCCGCGCAACCCGGTGATCGGCGTCCGCTCCTTCGGCGCCGACCCGGAGTTGTGCGCCCGGCACACCGCCGCCTGGGTGGAGGGCCTCCAGTCGGCCGGCGTGGCCGCCTGCTCCAAGCACTTCCCCGGGCACGGTGACACCGCGGTCGACTCGCACCACGGCATGCCGGTCATCGACGTCGACCTCGACGTGCTGCGGGCCCGCGACCTGATCCCGTTCCAGGCGGCGATCGCGGCCGGCACCAAGGCCGTGATGACCGCCCACATCATGGTCCCGGCGCTCGACCCCGAGCTGCCGGCCACGCTCAGCCCGCTGGTGCTGCGCGACCTGCTGCGCGCCGCCCCGGCCGACGGCGGCCTCGGCTACCAGGGTCTGATCGTCAGCGACGCGATCGAGATGGGTGCCATCGCCGACACCTTCGGCATGGGCGAGGGCACCGTGCTGGCCCTGACGGCCGGCGCGGACGCGATCTGCGTCGGCGGCGGGCTCGCCGACGAGGACACCGTGCTGATGCTGCGTGACGCCATCGTGGCGGGCGTGCGGGCCGGGCGGCTCACCGAGGAGCGGCTGGCGGACGCCGCCGCCCGGGTGCGGGCGCTGGGCAGCTGGGGCCGGATCTCGGCCCAGGGCGAGCGGCCGGAGCCGGACCTGGCGGTGGGCCTGCGGGCCGCCCGCCGGGCGCTGAAGGTGGTCCGCGCGCCGGGCCGCGAGGTGCTGCCGGTGACCGAGCGCCCGTTCGTGGCCTCGTTCTCGGACGAGCCGAACATCGCCGTCGGCGACGTCACCCCGTGGGGCGTGGCCGGCATGCTGGCCGACCGCTTCCCCGGCACCCGCACCCGTGAGGTCGGCCCGGCCGAGGCCGCCCCGGAGCGGCTGGACGCGCTGGTCGCCGAGCTGGTGGCCGGGGCCGAGGGCCGCCGACTGGTGCTGGTGGTCCGGGACGCCCACCGGCACGCCTGGATGTCCGCCGCGCTGGGCCGCCTGGTGGCGGCCCGCCCGGACGCCGCCGTGGTCGAGATGGGGCTGCCCCAGTCCGAGCCGGTCGGCGCGCTCCACATCGCCACCCACGGCGCCGCCCGGGTCTGCGGGCTGGCGGCCGTCGAGGTGCTCACCGGGCAGCCGGGAGCGATCGGCTGAACCGATGTCAGGACGTCACCGGGAGTGTCCGGGAGACGTCGGCCGACGGGCCCGTCATGCGCATGTCGCATGGCGGGCCCGTTCCGTTGTTGCCCGCGCTGACCTGCGGATTCGTCGAGTGACCGTGCTCCCTCAAGCAGGCCTTAAATCCCACTTAAGTCCCACTTAGGGTGATGGTCTCGCAACTGATTGCCACGCGGTACAACGGCTCTGCAACGGCCTTGGCAACAACGGCACTTGGGCGTTGACACCGGCATTGGTCTAGGCCAGAGTCCATGCATCCGGTTCGAACTTCAACCTCACCGGATGTGGTATCGGCCCTCCCCGCAGCTCTCGCCGCCCCGGCCCGGACTCTCCGCTGCGGGCGCCACCACGCTGCCGGCGGGCATCACGGCTCTAACACCCTCGGAGGATGGCGTGAAGAAGCGTCAGCTCATGTCGACGTTCGGCATCATGGCACTGGCGGTCGGGCTGACGGCCTGTTCCTCGTCCGGCTCCCCGTCGGCGGACGGGAAGAACTCCTCCAACGATCCCCAGGCCGCGACCGGCACCGTCACCGTCTGGCTGATGGACGACGCCCAGAAGAACTGGCCGGACCTGGTGCAGCGGGTCAACGACGAGTTCGCGGCGAAGTACCCGAACGTCGTCCTCAAGCTCGCGTACCAGGGCTGGGCCGACAAGGTCGGCAAGCTCGACAGGGCGATCGCCGACGGCAACGCCCCCGACGTGGTCGAGCTCGGCAACACCGAGACCATGAAGTACGTGCTGGCCGGCTCGCTGGCCCCGGTCGACCGGACCACCTTCGACAACTCCGACAGCTGGATCAAGGCGCTCGCCAACACCTGCACGTACCAGGACAAGCTCTGGTGCGTGCCCTACTACGCCGGCGCCCGGGTGGCCATCTACAACACCACGGCCTTCCAACAGGCCACCGGCAGCGCCGAGTTCCCGAAGACCGAGCCCGAACTGCTGGCGGCCCTGGACAAGGTCGCGGAGAAGAACAAGGCCGACCGGACCTTCTCCCCGCTCTACCTGCCCGGCCCGTACTGGTACGCCGCGATGAGCTACGTGGCCGCGGCCGGCGGCAGCATCGCCAAGTTCGACAGCTCCGGCAACTGGCACGGCACCCTGCACGACCCCAAGTCCCAGCAGGGCATCGGCCACTTCGTCGACCTGGTCCGCAAGTACAACAAGGGCGACCTGGCGGTGAACGAGCAGAACCAGTTCGAGGCGATGGCCCGCGGGCACGCCGCGTCCTTCTACGGCAACGGTTTCGAGGCCAGCAGCGTGACGGCCCCGGTCACCGGTGACCCGAACCTCAAGGACGCGGTCAAGGTGGCCACCATGCCCGGCCCGGACGGCAAGCCGCTGCCGACCTTCATCGGCGGCTCCGACCTCGCGGTCACCGCCAAGTCCCCGCAGGCCGCGCTGGCGGCCGACTGGATCCGGATGTTCACCAGCACCAAGTCCCAGCAGGCGCTGGCCGACAAGGACATCCTGCCGAACAACCTCAACCAGCTGAACCAGCTGAAGAACAAGCCGACCACGGCCGCCGCGGCCAACGCGGTGCCGGACGCCTGGTTCACCCCGCTCGCCCCCGGCTGGGGCGCGATCGAGAAGCAGAAGATCCTGCCGGACATGCTGACCGCCATCCTCAAGGGCAAGTCGGTGGACCAGGCCACCAAGGACGCCGACGCCGCCATCGACCAGCTGATCAACAGAGCGTCCTGATCCCGAGGCCGCCCCCTCCCGCACCGGCCGGAGGGGGCGGCGGCCGGACCTGATGTGCTCCGCCGCAGCGGCCACCGTAGGATTGCGGCAGGGAACAACACCCGCAGCGAGTGTGCGGACTCGCCGCCGTAGAGGTCCCCGTCGGGCAATCCGCCCGGACGGGGTCGAACCATCTCATCGGAGGCACACCCAGATGTCCGACACGCAGACTGTTTCCGTCCCCGGCCGGATCATGGCGGCGGAGATGGCCGAGCAGCCGGCCGTCCTCCAGCGCATCCTCGACGAGGGTGCCCCGAAGATCCGCGAGATCGCGGCCGAGATCGCCACCCGCAACCCGCGGTTCGTCCTGCTGACCGCGCGCGGCACGTCCGACAACGCGGCGCTGTACGCCAAGTACCTGATCGAGATCCTGCTGGGCAAGCCGGCCGGTCTGACCTCGATGTCCACCACCACCGCCTACGGCGCCAAGCCGGACCTCACCGACGTCCTGGTGATCACCGTCAGCCAGTCCGGCGGCTCGCCCGACCTGGTGGCCTCCACCAAGGCCGCCCGGGAGGCCGGGGCGATCACCCTCGCGGTCACCAACAACGCCGCCTCGCCGCTGGCCGAGGTCTCCGAGTTCCACATCGACGTGCTGGCCGGCCCGGAGAAGGCGCTGCCCGCGACCAAGACCTACACCGCCGAGCTGCTGGCGCTCTACCTGCTGATCGAGGGCCTGCGGGGCGGGGACGGCTCGGCCGCCAAGGAGCTGCCGGCCCTGGCCGCCGGCGTGCTGGCCCGCCAGGCCGAGGTGAAGGCCCTGGCCGAGCGCTACCGCTTCGCCCAGCGCCTGGTCATCACCTCGCGCGGCTACGGCTACCCGACCGCCCGCGAGGCGGCGCTCAAGCTGATGGAGACCACCTACATCCCGGCCTCCCCGTTCTCCGGCGCCGACCTGCTGCACGGCCCGCTGGCCATGGTGGACAACGTCTCCCCGGTCATCGCGATCGTTCCGGACGGCAAGGGCGGCGAGGCCCTCCAGCCGGTGCTGGACCGCCTGCGCGGCCGGGGCGCGGACCTGGTGGTCATCGGCCAGCGGCCGCAGGTGGACGCCGCCTCCGCGGGCTTCGCGCTGCCGGCCGGCGTGCCCGAGGAGGTCCAGCCGATCCTGGAGATCCTGCCGCTCCAGCTGCTGGCCTACGAGGTCACCATCGCCCGCGGCCAGGACCCGGACGCCCCGCGCGCCCTCGCCAAGGTCACCGAGACCCACTGACGCTGCTGGCGCAAAGCGAACCGGGCCCCCGTCCACAGGCTGTGGACGGGGGCCCGGTTCGTTGAGCGGCGGAACGGGGTTCTGGTGGCACAAAGCACTACGGGCCACGGCGCCGACACGGGACCCTCAACCCGTGCGGCACCGCAGCCCGGAGCTGTCGTCGGGCACCGGGGGCGATCGAGGACTGTGCGGGGTCCTCGCTCGGCGGCGTCCGACCGAGGAAAGGCCTCGCGCGGTCAGGGCAGTTGCGCGGTGGGCCTCTCCTTGGTGCCCTTTCATTGTGGACTAGACCAATCTCGATTGTCCAGGCCTCTCCAAAAATTGGTCTAAACAACTCCCGGTGGTCGGTGGCCGCCCACTCCGCGGTCCGCCGTGCCCCGCCCGGACCTGCGGCGCTACGCTCGCCATGTGCCCTCGTTGAACGAACTCGTCCGCCGCCACACCACCCTGACCGGGGCTGACGTGGAATGGCTCCACATGCTGGTCTCGGAGTGGCAGCTGCTCTCCGACCTCTCCTTCGCCGACCTCGTGCTGTGGATCCCCACCTGGGACGGCATCCGCTACGTCTCGGTCGCCCAGATGCGTCCCAACACCGGCCCCACCTCCTACCAGGACGACATGGTCGGCCACCTCGTCCCGCGCGGCCGCCGGCCGCTGCTGGACGCCGCCTTCGACGAGGGGCGGATCGTGCGCGAGGGCGACCCGGAGTGGCGCGAGGAGGTCCCGGTCCGGGTCGAGTCCATCCCGGTCCGCCGCGAGGGCCGGGTGCTCGGGGTGATCGCCCGCAACACCAACCTGCTGACCGTGCGCACCCCCAGCCGGCTGGAGCTCACCTATCTGCAGAGCGCCTCCGACCTGGCCCAGATGATCGCCGCCGGCAGCTTCCCCTTCCCCGACGTCGAGCAGGTCGACATGGACGCTGCCCCCCGGGTCGGCGACGGCCTGATCCGGCTGGACGCGGACGGCATCGTCACCTACGCCAGCCCCAACGCGCTCTCCGCCTACCACCGCCTCGGCCTCACCGCCGACCTGGTCGGCAGCCACCTCGGCCGCGCCACCGCCGAGCTCGCCCCGCCCTCGCGCGCGGCCGTGCACGAGGCCCTGGTGAAGCTGGCGAGCGGCTGGGCGCCCCGGCAGACCGAGGTGGAGGCCCAGGGCGGCGTGGTGACCCTGCGGGCGATCCCGCTCAAGCCCAAGGGCACGCTGACCGGTTCGCTGGTGCTCTGCCGGGACGTCACCGAGCTGCGCCGCCGCGACCGCGAGCTGATGACCAAGGACGCCACCATCCGGGAGATCCACCACCGGGTGAAGAACAACCTGCAGACCGTCGCGGCCCTGCTGCGGCTGCAGTCCCGCCGGATGGAGTCGGACGCCGGCCGGGCCGCGCTGGACGAGGCGGTCCGCCGGGTCGGCTCGATCGCGATCGTGCACGAGACGCTCTCCCAGGCCCTGGACGAGCAGGTGGCCTTCGACGAGATCGCCGACCGGGTGCTGGCGATGGTGATGGAGCTGTCCCAGGACGGCCGGGTGGCGACCCGCCGCACCGGCAGCTTCGGCATCCTGTCCGCCGAGGTGGCCACCCCGCTGTCGATGGTGCTCACCGAACTGCTGCAGAACGCCCTGGAGCACGCCTTCGGCCCGACCGCCTCCGGGAACCTGGAGGTCAGCGCGCTGCGCGGGCGGGCCCCGGCCACCGGGACGGGCTGGTCGGACAGCTGGAACGGCGGCGCCCGGCCGGAGGAGTTCCTGCTGATCACCGTGCAGGACGACGGCCGGGGCATGCCGGAGGGGTTCGACCCGCAGACGGCGGGCAACCTCGGGCTGCAGATCGTCCGCACCCTGGCCACCGGTGAGCTGGGCGGCACCTTCGACATGGTGGCCGGTCCGGACGGCGGCACCAAGGTGATCCTGGAGATCCCGGTGCGCTGAGCCGCAGGCCGAGGTGTGACGAAGTGTGACGGGGGCGCGTGTCGGGCGGAAGCGCCGGTCGCGCGCTCCACGCGCCGTCCGGCACCTGACCCGTCCGGGAAACAGAGTCCGGGAAACAGAAACGAGGCCCTGTCGACCGGGGGGGGTGGGTCGACAGGGCCTCTCAACCCGTTCCGGCCGTCGGGGGGAGTCGGCCGGAACGGGGGCTCTGGGTGGTGCGACACCTCGCCGGTGCGTTGCACACGGTGAGCGCCACAGCTCCACAATATTGCTCTAAGTGAACAGTATCAAGTGGCTGGACGGTCCGGTGTCGCGGAACCTCGTCGGACAAGGTCCTTTGTGCGGAAGGCTTCACCAGGAAGTGCAGGGAAGCCTTTGATCATGTGTTGATCGGTACGGCGGTTACTGCTGGTGCTACGGCGTGTGATCAGGCGGTGCGGGCGCGGTTGCGGGCGGCACGGCGCTTCATGGCGCGACGCTCGTCCTCGCTCATACCGCCCCAGACGCCGGCGTCCTGGCCGGTCTCAAGAGCCCACTGCAGGCACTGCTCCATGACCGGACAGCGGCGGCACACGGCCTTGGCTTCCTCGATCTGCAGCAGAGCAGGACCGGTGTTCCCGATCGGGAAGAACAGCTCCGGGTCCTCTTCGCGGCAGACAGCGCGGTGGCGCCAGTCCATGGTCGTCCAACTCCTCCTGCCGGCGGGGGTGGCCCGGTCGGCATAATCGATGGCTTTGTGAATGTGAACGCTTTCACGAATCCCGCAACAGCAAAAGAGACCAAAGGCCCACCGGGCCCGGGTGGTCTGTGCTGGGGAGGGATTCGGCGATTCGAGGGACACTCCGCGGTCGGCCTCCGTCAGGTGCTGAGGTTGCCGTCGCTGCGATGTGTCCCGATCGCCATGTAGAGGTTCGCAAACCTCGGGCCCGGATACAACCCCCTTCAGGGAGGAATTTTTGATTCTTCGGTGTCGCCTAGCTCACAGCCCGTACTTCTATGGAGTGAAGGGGGCTTGTGCGTTCGAGAAGAAGGGTGAACCCCCCTTCCGGTCACACAATCACACGCAGTGCCCGCCGTACGCCTGTGAAACTGACGCGACTCCTGTCTCCAAGATGGTCCCCGTCGACCTGAAACGGCGCGGGTTCCTGTGAAACCAAGGTGAAGTGTCTGACGTCGTGATAGGAGACGACGTGCTTGCCGGACGGACCGACCGGCGGGGTGCCGTCACTCGAAGGTGCGTGCGACCGCAGGATCTGACGGATCGTTCGAGCCGTGCCGAACGCCGTCATCCGGGTGATCCCGAAGACGTCGAGGTCCGTGTCGAAGGAGGCGAGTGGTGAGGGGTACACCGGGCGGTTGCCCAGGAAGGTCCAGGGCGAGGTGTTGCTGACTATCGACAGCACCAGCCCCGGCACACTCCGGTGGCCCGGAAGTTCCAGCGTCACCGGGCCGGACCGGCGCTGCTCACGCTGGGTGACGTAGTGCCGTAGCGCCTGCCCGACGTAGAGGGCGTGGGTGGACTTGCGCCCGGCCCGGCGCTGCTCCTCGACCCGGCCGACCACCCCGGCGTCGAAGCCCAGGCCGGCGGTGAAGGTGAACCAGCGGTCCGGCAGCCCCTCGGTCATCGCCTTGCCCAGGCCGATCGGCCGCTCGCTCCCGCGCTCCAGCGCGTCCAGCAGCGCCCCGGTGGCCTCCACCGGATCGTTCGGCAGACCCAGCGCGCGGGCGAACACATTGGTCGAACCGCCCGGCACCACGGCCAGTCGCGGGACCTTCTCGCCCGGGCCGTGCGCCAGCAGCCCGTTCACCACCTCGTTGACCGTCCCGTCGCCGCCCAGGGCCACCACCAGGTCGACCGAACCGTCCTCCGTCGCCTCCCGGGCCAGGTCGCGCGCGTGGCCCCGGTACTTGGTTTCGGCCACGTCCAGCTTGAGGTCGCTGCGCAGGGCGTGGATGAGCACATCCCTGGTGCGGCCACTGGTGGTGGTCGCCTTTTGGTTCACGACCAGGAGAGCGCGCATGGGCAAAGCCTACGGGTCGGTACGCGGCGGGCGGCGGCTACCCTGCTGGAGTGACCGCAGAATCCTCCGCACCCGTACCCACGGCCGGCCCCGCCCGCCCGGTGTCCCTGACCGTGGGCGCCGCCATCACCGCCCTGGAGGGCGCCGCACTGGCCGTCGTCGGCGTCTGGGACATGGTGTCCGCGCTGTCCGGCCAGTCCAAGCAGCTGGCCCTGAACGAGTTCGGCGGCGTCGTCATCGTGCTGCTCGGCGTGCTGCCGGTGCTGGCCGCCCGGGCGCTGCTCAGGGGGCGCCGCTGGGGCCGCAGCCCGAGCGTGCTGACCAACTCGATCTGCCTGCCGGTCGGCTACTACATGGTGCAGAGCGGCGGCGCGATGGTCGTCGTCGGCGCACTGGTGATCCTGCTCGGCCTGGTGGGCATCGGCGCCCTGCTGAACCCGAAGTCGACGGCGGCCCTCTACGCTCCGCACGAGGGCTGAGCGCACAGGGCCGCCGGTGGTCCCGCGGGGCCGCTGAGCGGCCGTCAGTTCTACTCCTCCACGAGGAGCTTCTCCCGCAGCTGGGCCAGCGTCCGGGCCAGCAGCCGGGAGACGTGCATCTGGGAGATCCCCACCTCGGCGGCGATCTGCGACTGGGTCATGTTCCGGAAGAACCGCAGCACCAGGATCTTCTGCTCCCGGGGCGGCAGTTGGGCGAGCAGCGGCTTGAGCGACTCGCGGTACTCGACGCCCTCCAGCGCCTCGTCGGTGGCCCCCAGGGTGTCCGCCACGGCCGGCGACTCGTCGTCGCTGTCCGGGACGTCCAGGGACAGCGTGGAGTACGCGTTGGCGGACTCCAGGCCCTCCAGCACGTCCTCCTCGGAGATCCCCAGGTGCTCCGCCAGCTCGTGCACCGTGGGGGAGCGGCCGTGCCGCTGGGAGAGCTCGCTGGTCGCCGTGGTGAGCGACAGCCGCAGCTCCTGGAGCCGGCGCGGCACCCGGACCGCCCAGCCCTTGTCGCGGAAGTGCCGCTTGATCTCGCCGACGATGGTCGGCGTCGCGTAGGTGGAGAACTCCACCCCGCGTTCGTGGTCGAAGCGGTCCACCGACTTGATCAGGCCGATGGTGGCGACCTGGGTCAGGTCGTCCAGCGGCTCGCCCCGGTTGCGGAACCGCCGGGCCAGGTGCTCGACCAGCGGGATGTGCATCCGCACCAGCTGGTTGCGCAGCTCGACGCGCTCCGGGGAGCCCTCGGGCAGCGCGGACAGCCGGACGAACAGCGCGCGGGCCGCCTCCCGGTCCGGCGCGCCCGAGCGGTGCGGGCCCTGGGCGGGCACCGCGCCGCGCAGGTCCCCGGCCTGGTCCGCCGGATCGGGCGGGGGCACGGAGGCGGGCGACGGATCAGACGTCGGCTCGGTCGGGTGGCTCATCCGGTGGGCGTCCTTCGGGTGCGCTTCGTCGGTGGCGGCGAGGCCGGGAACGCTCGCCTGGGTCGGTACGGCAGGGCCCGCCGTCGCGAGGCCGGTACGGTCCAGATCACTCACGGCCATTCCCCCGTTCCGTTCCGGGAGCACCGGGGCCCTCGGCCCCGGCATCGTCTCGTTGGTCGTACCGCGTGGTGGGCGGTACCGGGCGCCGCCCGCCCGGCCCCCCGTAGGGGACCGGCCGGACGGCCCTTTCGCACGGTGCTGCTGCTCGGCGTCCCGCCTAGTGGACGGTGGAGCCGCCGCGCTTCTTGTGCAGGCTGATCGACACGGTGTTGTCCGCGCCGACCGAGGAGTCCACCTCGCCGGCCAGTGCGGAGAGCACCGTCCAGGCGAAGGTGTCCCGCTCGGGCGCCTTCCCGTCCGTGGTCGGGGCGGCGACGGTCACCTTCAGCGAGTCGCCGACCAGACGGAACTCGCAGGAGAGGACGGAGCCGGGCACCGCCTGCTGGAGCAGGATGGCGCAGGCCTCGTCCACCGCGATCCGCAGGTCCTCGATCTCGTCGAGGGTGAAGTCCAGCCGAGCCGCCAGGCCGGCCGTCGCGGTTCGCAGGACCGAGAGATAGGCCCCGGCCGCGGGCAGTCGGACCTCCACGAAGTCCTGGACTCCGGGCTCGCCGTCGATCTGGGACACCCTCACCTCCTGGGTGACGCGCTGTGCTTCCGGGCCGGTGGCCGCGGCACTGTCTGTTGCTTGGCTCAACTGCTTCGCCCCAACTGTCCAGAGGGGTGGTGCGGTACGTACCGGTCATACCCTGCGCAGGGCGGCCGGACGCCGCGTATCCGCCTGAGACCTTACCGCTTTCCGTGCTCCGACCCTGGCCCGGGAGTCACTCATGGTAAGCCATCGCGACGCTGGGTGGCAGGGGTCGGAGCGGACCGGTGCCCGCCGTCAGCGGGTGCCGGCGGCGGTGAGCGCGTCACCGGTGAGCCGGTGGACGGTCCACTCGTCCATCGCCACCGCGCCGAGCGACTTGTAGAAGTCGATCGAGGGCTGGTTCCAGTCGAGCACCGACCACTCGACCCGCGAGTAGCCGCGCTCCACGGCGATCCGCGCCAGCTCCAGCAGCAGGGCCTTGCCGTGGCCGCCGCCCCGGGCCTCCGGGCGGACGTACAGGTCCTCCAGGTAGATCCCGTGGGTGCCGCGCCAGGTCGAGTAGTTGCGGAACCAGACGGCGAAGCCGACCGGCTCGCCGGTGGCGTCGTCCTCGGCGATCAGGCCGAACAGCGCGGGCTCGGCGCCGAACAGCGCCTCGTGCAGCTGCGCCTCGGTGCCGACCGCCTCCTGCGGAGCCTTCTCGTACTCGGCGAGCTCGCGGATCATGGCGTTGATGAGCGGGACGTCGGTGGGAACGGCGGTGCGGATCATGGATAGGAGCCTACTGGGCGGGCCCGGTCTCGTCCCAGGCCTGGATCGAGGTCTGGTCGACGATCCGGCCGTCCTTCAGGCCGGCCATCGAGGTCATCAGCACCCGGACGCCGTCCGGATAGAGACAGGACTCCATGAAGGCGACGTGATCGCCCTGGACCACCACCTGCTCCAGCTTGTGGGTCATCTCGCGGCCGTAGATGTCGCTCAGCATGGCGCCGATCTCGTCCCGCCCGTGCATCACCAGGGGGTGGCTGGGCTGGGTCTTGTGATCGACCATGCGCAGTTCGGCGTCCTCCGCGTACAGCGCCAGCAGGGCGTCGGCGTTGCTGCGCTCGATGCCCTCGCGCAGCGCGCGGGTGTCGAAGGCGGACGGCGCCGCCGTGGTGGTCATGGTCTCGCTCCTCCGGTCGGGTTCCGTCGGCTCGTACTCCGAGCGTACGCCCGGCGCGAGTGAGCCAAAGGGCCGTGCCGGATCAGCCGCGCAGGTAGGCGGCCAGCGCGGTGATCGCGGCCGGGTTGCGCGGGCTCTCCACCAGGTCGACGTAGTCCAGCACGAAGATCCGGTCGTTCCTGATCGCGGAGACCCCGGCCAGCGGCGGGAAGGACTTCAGGAAGCGCCGCTTGGCCTCGGCACCGGTCTCCCCGTAGTTGTTGATCACGATCACCTCGGGGTCGCGCCGGACCACGCTCTCCCAGCCGACGGTGGTCCAGCTGTCCGCGAGGTCGCCCATCACGTTGCGCCCGCCGGCCCTGGCGATGATCTCCTCGGGCGCGGCGAACCGCCCGGCGGTGTACGGCTTGTCCTCGCCGCTGTCGTACAGGAAGACGGACGGGCGGTGCTCCGGTTGCGGGACGGCCGCGATCTGCGCCCGGAAGTCGGCGATCAGCCGGTCGGCGCGGTCCCGGACGTCGAAGATCTCGCCGAGGTTGGCCAGGTCGGTGTAGAGCGCGTCCAGCGGGGACATCACCCCGCGCTCGGGGCCCTTGCCGCTGCGGCAGGACTCGCTGAGCACGTACGAGTCGACGCCGAGCCCGGCGAGCGCCTGCGGGGTGAAGCCGGTCGCCTCGCTGAAGCCGTAGTGCCAGCCGGCGAAGACCAGGTCGGCCCGGGCGTCCAGCACGATCTCCTTGGTGATCTGCTTCCTGGAGAGCCAGGTCGTCCGCTGGTAGCCGTCCTTCCAGGCCACCTTGTCGACCTGCCCCTTGTCGTCGGGCATGACGTAGCCGGCCATCCGGTCCTCGAGGCCGAGGGCGAGCATCAGTTCGGTGATGCCGACGTCGTTGGTCACCGCCCGGGCGGGCTTCTGCCGGACGGTGAGCTTGCCGCCGCAGTTCTCCACGGTCACCGGGTAGTGGGCGGAGGCGGTGGCGCCCTCGCCGCCGGGGGCGATCTCGGCGCCGCAGCCGGCGAGGGTCAGGGCGAGCAGGGTGGCGGCGGCAACGGCCTTGGTGCGCACGGGTTTCCTTCAGGGGAGGCGGTCGAGGAGCAGGTGGACGGCGCCCGTCACCGGGTGCCGGACGGGGGTGGCCCGGACGCCGAACACCTCGGCCAGCAGGGCGGGTCGGAGCACCTCGGCGGGCGGTCCGGAGGCGACGATCCGGCCCGCCCGCAGCACGTACAGCAGGTCGCAGTGGCCGGCCGCCAGGTTGAGGTCGTGCAGCGCGGTGAGCACCGTCGGGCCGGCCGCGCGGACCAGCGCCAGGACCTCCAGCTGGTGCGCGACGTCCAGGTGGTTGGTGGGCTCGTCCAGCACCAGCAGGCGCGGCTCCTGGGCCAGCGCGCGGGCGATCAGCACCCGCTGCTTCTCACCGCCGGACAGGCTCAGGAAGCCCCGCCCGGCCAGGTGTTCGGCGCCGACCCGGCGCAGCGCCCCGACGCAGTGCGCGTCGTCCCACGCGCCCGGTCCGCCAAGCCCGCGCCGGTGCGGCAGCCGTCCCATCGCGACCACCTCGGCCACCGTGAAGTCGAACTCGGCGGTGTGCTCCTGCGGCAGCGCGGCCACCCGCCGGGCGGCCTCCCGCGCGGGCAGCGCGTGCAACCGCGCGCCGTCCAGCCGGACGGCCCCGGCGGCGGGCCGCAGCGCCCGGTAGACGCAGCGCAGCAGGGTGGACTTGCCGCTGCCGTTGGGCCCGATCAGCCCGACCACCTGCCCGGCGGCGGCCTCCAGCGCGACCTCGTGCACCAGCCGGGCGCCGGCCAGTTCGACCGAGACGCCGTCGAGGGCGAGGTGCTGGCCCGTACTCATCAGCGACCCCCGAAGGCGTGGCCGCGACGGCGCATCAGCAGCAGGAAGCAGGGCACCCCGAGCACCGCGGTGACCACTCCGACGGGCAGTTCGGCGGGCGCCAGCAGGGTGCGCGAGACGATGTCCACCCAGACCAGCAGCAGTGCCCCGGCGAGCGGCGCGACCAGCAGCAGCCGGCGGTGCCCGGCCCCGACCAGCATCCGGGCCAGGTGCGGCACCATCAGCCCGACGAAGCCGATCGCCCCGCTGACCGCGACCACCGTGCCGGTGACGGCGGCGGTCACCACGAACAGCTCGCGGCGCAGCCGGTCCGGGTCCACGCCGAGCGTGGTGGCGGTCTCGTCGCCCATGGCGAGCGCGTCCAGCCGCCCGGCGGCGCAGACCAGGTACGCCAGGCCGGCCAGCACGGTGGCGGCGGCGATCGGGACGGATCCCCAGGTGGCCCCGCCGAGGCTGCCGAGCAGCCACATCATCGCGTCCCGGGCGGCCTCGCCGCGGGCGGCGGCGAAGACCATCAGCGCGGTGGCGGCGGAGAAGCCGTAGGACAGCGCGGTGCCGGTGAGCACCAGCCGCAGCGGGGTGAGCCCGTACGCCGTCCGGGCCGCGAGGTAGACCAGCACCATGGCGACCAGCGCCGAGCCGAAGGCCGAGACGGAGATCGCCCACACCCCGAGCGAGGCGAACGCGCCCAGCAGCAGTACGGCGTTGGCGCCGACCGCGGCGCCGGAGGAGACGCCGAGCACGAACGGGTCGGCCAGCGCGTTGCGCACCAGCGCCTGCACGGCGACGCCGGTCGCGGCCAGCCCGGCGCCGACCACGGCGGCCAGGACGGTGCGCGGCAGCCGGATCTCCCAGACGATCGCGTACCCGGCCGCCTCGGCCGCCTCCAGCCGACCACCCGTCAGTCCGGCGCCCAGCAGCCGCAGTACCCGGGGGAGGCCGAGCCCGGTGGCACCCAGCGCGGCCCCGCAGACCAGCGAGAGCAGCAGCGCGGCCGCCAGGGCGAGGGCGAGCGGGACGGCGGGCAGCCGCCGGGGGAGGGGCGGGGCCGCGGTGGCGGGCGCTGTGCTGCTCAAAGACCGGGTGCCTTGCCTCGGGCCGCGGGCGCGCCGGGGCGGACGCCGGCAGGGCGCGGGCCCGGGCGCCATCCCCTCGCAGTCCACGGCGAGTTGTCGGGAGTTCAGCGGCCGGGGGCGATCGGGCTGGCGCGGCTCCGGAGCGCTCTCCGGGGCCGTGCTCACCGTTGCGGGTCAGCGCCGGATTCACACCGGACTTCTCCCTCGGCCGCTCTGGCAGCATAACAGCCGCTCAGCCCCTGCACCCCTTACGCGACCCGGATCGACCGTGAACGCACGACCGCCCCCGTCCGGCGGGCGGACGGGGGCGGCCGGGTGGCGACGCGTCAGGCTCAGGCCTGCTTGGTCTCCCAGAAGATCTTGTCGACCTCGGCGATCAGGTCCAGCAGAGCCTGGCCGGTGGCCGGGTCGGTGGACGCCTTGGCGGCCGAGGCGGCCTTCAGGGTGTCGTTGATCAGCTGGTGCAGCTGAGGGTACTTCTCGAAGTGCGGGGCCTTGAAGTAGTCGCTCCACAGCACCGAGATGTGGTGCTTGACGGCCTCGGCGCGCTGCTCCTTGATGATGATCGCTCGCGCGCGGAAGTGCGGGTCCTCGTTGGCCTGGTACTTCTCCTGGGTGGCCTTGACCGACTCGGCCTCAAGCTTGGCCTGGGCGGGGTCGTACACGCCGCAGGGCAGGTCGCAGTGGGCGTGAGCGGTGGCACGCGGTGCAAACAGACGAGAGAACATGGGAGTCCTTCCTTAGATCGTCTTCCCGCGCCCGAGATTACCCTTCCGCCCTCGTGGTTTCGCGGCCGGGCGGCGGGCCTAGGGCAAAAGGCGGAGCCGGAACCGGGGTAATCCGGACATCGAGCAGGTGACGGTCCGTACGGCAGACTGGGAGCCGGCAGGCCGGGAGGAGGAGTCGTGACACGCAGGACGGAGCCGGAGCGGAGCGCCCGGGGCGGCGTGCTGCCGTTCGGGCTGGTCGACGTGGCGGGGCCGTCGATGGTCCCGACCCTGCGCGAGGGCGACCAGCTGCTGGTCCGCTACGGCGCGCCGATCCGGCCCGGCGCGGTGGTGGTGTTCCGCCACCCGCTCCAGCAGGACCTGCTGGTGGTGAAGCGCGCCGCCGAACGCCGCCCGAAGGGCTGGTGGCTGCTGTCAGACAACCGGCCGGTCGACAGCGACAGCCGCAGCTACGGTCCCGTTCCGGACGAACTGGTGCTCGGCCGGGTCCTGCTGCGGCTGCGCCCGCACCCGGTCTGGCTGGCCCCGGGCCGCCGGCTGGAGCGGCTGCTGCTCACCACCCGGCTGGCCCGGGTCCCGGGCCTGGCCCGCCGCCTGGGCGTCTGGGCCGAGGAGCTCTAAAGCTTGTTGCCCATTGCGGCGGCTTCCGCCTCCTGGCGCTTGCGGGCCCGGTACGCGGCGACGTTGGCGCGGGTCGCGCAGCGGTCCGAGCAGTAGCGGCGCGAGCGGTTGGTCGAGGTGTCGAGGTAGGCGTTGCGGCAGGGCGCGGCCTGGCAGATGCCGAGCCGGTCGGCGCCCAGCTCGGTCAGGTGCACCGCCAGGCCCATGCACGCGACGGCGCTGAAGTGGGCGGTGGCGGTCGGCGAGTTGTCGCCCAGGTGCAGGTGCCAGCGCGGCCGCCCGGCGTCGTCCAGGTAGTCGTGCCCGGAGACCAGCGGGCTGACCGGGAACTCCATCAGCAGGCTGTTCAGCAGGTCGACGCCCCGGGTCTCGTCGCCCTCGGCGGCGGCCTCGAAGACCCCGCGCAGCCTGGTCCGCACCGCCCGCAGCCGGGGCAGGTCGGACTCGTCGGCCAGCGCGGCGGCCCGCGAGGAGTCCGCGAACAGCGCGCGCACCGCGTCCACCGAGGTCAGCGAGTCGGTGCCGCGCTCGGGTTCCTCGGTGTTCACCAGCCGAACGGCGAGATCGGCGTAGGAGGCGAGCTCCACGGCGGTCCTTCCAGGAGATTCGGTAACGGAGGGGTTCGGTAACGGGCGGACTGCTTCCAGCCTATTACTCGGAGGGGGAAAACGGCGGCGCCCGGCAGGACCGGCCTGCCGGGCGCCGACGGTACGGCTCAGAGGACCTTGGAGAGGAAGGCCCGGGTGCGCTCGTGCTGGGGGTTGGTGAGGACCTCGCGGGGGTTGCCGGACTCGACCACCACACCGCCGTCCATGAACACCAGCGCGTCGCCGACCTCGCGGGCGAAGCCCATCTCGTGGGTGACGACGATCATCGTCATGCCCTCCTCGGCGAGGCCGCGCATGACGTCCAGCACCTCGCCGACCAGCTCCGGGTCGAGCGCCGAGGTGGGCTCGTCGAAGAGCATCAGCTTGGGCTTCATGGCCAGCGCGCGGGCGATCGCCACCCGCTGCTGCTGGCCGCCGGAGAGCTGGGACGGGTAGCTCTTCGCCTTCTCGGCGAGCCCGACCCGGTCCAGCAGGGCCATCGCGCGCTCCCGGGCGTCGGCCTTGTTCTCCCGCTTGACCTGGACCGGGGCCTCCATGACGTTCTCGATGGCCGTCATGTGCGGGAACAGGTTGAAGCGCTGGAAGACCATGCCGATGTCCCGGCGCTTGAGCGCGACCTCGCGGTCCTTGAGCTCGTAGAGCTTGTCGCCCTTCTGCCGGTACCCGACCAGTTCGCCGTCCACCCAGAGGCGGCCGCCGTTGATCTTCTCCAGGTGGTTGATGCACCGCAGGAAGGTCGACTTGCCGGAGCCGGACGGGCCGACCAGGCAGAACACCTCGCTCTGCTTGACCTCCAGTTCGATGCCCTTGAGCACCTCGACCAGGCCGTAGGACTTGTGCACGCCCTCGGCCTTCACCATGGGCTCGCCGGGGACGGTGTCCCGGCGGTCCTTGCTCAGGTCGGTCATCACAGACCACCTCCCACGCCACCGCTGCCGCTCTGTTCGTGTCCGCCGGCCGTGATGACCGGCGGTCCCGGCGGCGGCAGCGGCTTGCCCTTGAACAGGCCGCGCAGCCGCTGCAACGGGGTGGGCGGCAGCGTCCGGTTCGCACCACGAGCGTAATGCCGCTCGACGTAGTACTGACCGACGGTGAGGATCGAGGTCATGATCAGGTAGTAGATGCTGACCGCGACCAGGACCGGGATGGTCTGGAAGGTCCGCGAGTAGATGTCGTGACCGGCGGTGAACAGCTCGGACAGCGAGATGACCTGGACCAGCGAGGTGGTCTTCAGCATCGAGATGGTCTCGTTGCCGGTCGGCGGGATGATCACCCGCATTGCCTGCGGCAGGACGATCCGGCGCAGCGTGGCCGCCCGGCTCATGCCGAGTGCGTGCGCGGCCTCGCTCTGCCCCTCGTCCACCGACTGGATGCCGCCGCGGACGATCTCCGCCATGTACGCGGCCTCGTTGAGGCCGAGGCCGAGCAGCGCGGCGGTGAAGGTCGGGATCAGCGTGTTGGTCGACTCGGACCAGAACTCCGGCCCGAACGGGATGCCGATCGACAGCTTCGGCCAAAGGGCGCCCAGGAAGTTCCAGAACACCAGTTGGACCAGGACCGGGGTGCCGCGGAACACCCAGATGTAGAACCAGGCCGTCCCGGACAGCAGCGGGTTGGGCGAGAGCCGCATGACCGCGAGGATCACACCGCCGACCACGCCCATCAGCATGGACAGCACGGTGAGTTCCAGGGTCACCCAGATGCCGTGGATGATCTGGTCGTTCTGCATGGTGTCGCGGACGACGTCCCACTGGAACGCGGGGTTGAAGATCAGGGCGTGGAGCAGCATCGCGGCGAGGACGACGACGACGACGGCTCCGGCCCAGCGTCCGGGGTGGCGGACCGGGACGGCCTTGATGGTCTCAGGCCGTCCCGGCTGCACCGGCCCCTGCTCTGAAGGATTCACGTTGGGTGGCCTCAGGGGGTGTGGTGGTGCGGAGGATCAGCTCTTGGCGGCGTTGATCTCGGACTTTTCGATCGCGCCGGCCTCGACGCCCCACTTCGCCAGGATCTGCTTGTACGTGCCGTCGGCGATCAGCGACTGGACGGCGCCCTGGACGGCCGGGGACAGCGGGGAGCCCTTGTCGACCACGACGCCGTACGGCGCGCTGTCGTAGGTGTCGCCGATCTTCTCCAGCTGGCCGTTGGTCTGCTTGACCGCGTAGTCGACGACCGGGGAGTCGGCCATCATCACCTGGTCGCGGCCGGAGACCAGCGCGGTGGTCACGTCGGTCTGGAGGGTGAACTTGTCGCCGTCGTTCGGGATCGGCGGCTTGCCGGCCTTGACGCAGTCCGGGTTGCGGACGTCGGTGATCTCCTGGGCCTGGGTGGTGCCGGTCTGGACGGCCACCTTCTTGCCGCAGAGGTCCTTCGGGTCGATCTTGTCCGGGTTGCCCTTCTTGACCGCGATGGCGCTGCCGGCAGTGAAGTAGGTGACCATGTCGACGGTCGCCTCGCGCTCCTTGGTGTCGGTGAAGGAGCTCATGCCGAGCTGGTACTTCTTCGCCGTGATGCCCGGGATGATCGAGGTGAAGTCGGCGTTCTGGACGTCGGCGTTCAGGCCCAGCTTCTTGGCGATCGCGTTCGCCAGGTCGACGTCCAGGCCGACGATGTTGCCCTTGTCGTCCTTGAACTCGTTGGGCGCGTACGAGGCGTCGGAGGCGACGACCAGCTTGCCGGAGGACTTGACGTCGGCCGGGACGAGGGCGGCCAGAGCCGGGTCCGCGGTCACGGCGGCGACCGTGGCGCTCGGGTTGGCGCCGGCGGTGGTGCCCGAGGATGACTTGCTGCTGCCGCAGCCGGTCAGGACCAGGGAGACGGACGCGGCAACCGCGCCGGCCGCGAGGAGTCGGGTGCGCTGGGTACGGGCGGTCATGGGGGGATCTCCTCCTGAGGGAGAGGTCGGGCGGAGCGCGCCGCGGGGGGCGGCACACCGGGGCAGCAGGCCGTACGGCGCTGTACGGGTGTATTTCGCTGTACGTCGTCGTACGTTGCAGGGCCAGGGGTCGTGCAGTCCCGGGCAGTGGGCCGCCCGGGGTGGTACGAGGTACTGCTTCCGCCACCCTCCGCCGAGGTGGACGTTGACCGAACCGCCTCGACCAGTGGCCGGCTCGATCCGAGATGGGGGGAATCCTGCCATCTGAGGACGGTCAGGTGGCCCTCATTCAGATCAAAATCGGATAACGAGGACTCAGAGTGTCCGCTATTCGGACGAATTCCGAGCCCCTGTCACCCTGCGTATAAGTATGCAGAGCCCGCTGCTCTCTGCCCCGGAGGCCCGCCGCCCGCAGGTCAGATGCCCCCGTTGATCACCGCGTTCTGGGCCGCGCCCGCGCTGACGTTCCACTTGGTGAGAATCTTGTCGTACTCGCCGCTGCGGATCAGCTGGTCGACCGCCTTGGCGACCGTGTCGCGCAGCTGGGTGTCCTCCTTGCGGACCGCGATCCCGTACGGGTTGGAGGTGGACTGCGCGCCGGTCAACTCGAAACGGCCGTCGGTGCTCTTCGCGGCGTACGCGGCCACCGGGAAGTCGTTCACACCGGCCGCGGCCCCGCCCGAGGCGACCTCGGCCAGCGCCTTGTTGTCGCTGTCGAAGCGGCGCGGGGTCAGCTGGCGGCCGGTGCGGGCGCAGACGGCCACCTGGCGGGTGATGATCTCGTCCTGGGTGGTGCCCTGCTGGAGCGCGACGGTCTTGCCGCACAGGTCGTCCAGGCTCTTGATGCCCTTGGGGTTGCCCTTCGGGACGACGATCGAGGTGCCGGCGATGAAGTAGTCCACGAAGTCGACGCCGGGGTTGACCTGCTTGCCGTTGTCGTCCAGGCCCTCGCGGCGGACCCGGATGTCGCTGATCGCGGACATCGCCACGTCGAACTGCTTGCCCTGGAGACCCGGTACCAGCTTGTCGAACGGGGTGTCGACGTACTCGATCCGCACGTCCATGATGCGGCCGAGCGCGGCGGCGATGTCCGGGTCGAGGCCGTCCGGCTTGCCGTCGGCGCCGTGGAACTCCACCGGGGCGTAGTTGACGTCCATGCCGATGCGCAGCACGCCGGCCGAGCGCTGGGCCTTGGGGAGCTTGTCGCGGAGTTCCTTGACCGGGTCGGCGGAGGCGGACTGCCCGCTGTCGCTGCTGCAACCGGTGAGCAGCAGGGCCGTGGCGGTGGCGAGCACGGTGCAGGCGAGGGCCGGCCGACGGCGGCGGGGGCGGTGGTGCATATGGGTTGCTCCTGTGGGAGGGACGTGCGAGCGCCACGTTGTCGCGGAGGTGTACGCAGGATGGCGGACAAGCGATCCTGCCATCCCGCCCTGCCGGGCCCGGCGGCGGGTGTGTCAGAATTCGGATCCGGGTGACCCCCGAACGCTCGAACCAGACCGCCGAGTCCCGACAGGCTCGGGGTGCTCAGGAACGGAAGTCATCACGTGGCTCCGTATCCGAGGCGCCGGCTCCCCTTCGCGTCTGCGTTCACTCCTGCGGGTGCGCGTGCGCCATCGCCGTTGCCGCCGCCGGAGCCCGGCGCTTCCGACGCCGGGCCCCTGTGACGCGACAGCTCGGCGATGAATTGCACGTGACGAGGACGAAAAGGCATAGGTGCGATGCCTTTGTCCGACCTACGCTCGGCCCGGAAGCAACAACGCCGACTAACAAGACCCATAACCCTCATCCGAGGGCGCCGCTCGACGGCAGCGCCCCGACCCTCTCCCGGGTCCGCTTCGGCGTACCCGGTTTCCGGCTTACCGGACGGGTCGCCTCGTCCGTCGACCGCGTCCTCGCCAGATCAATGACGAAGAGGTCATCGTGGCAGCGGAGATCATCACCAGCAGCACCCAGGACACCGACGATCCGGTCGACGCCGTTTTCGCGCTCCACCGCGGCGGCAAGATGGAGATCCGGGCGACCGTCCCGGTGCGCGACGCGGACGACCTGTCCCTCGCCTACACCCCCGGTGTCGCCCGCGTCTGCACGGCCATCGCCGAGCAGCCCGAGCTGGTCAACGACTACACCTGGAAGTCCAACACCGTCGCGGTGGTCACCGACGGCACCGCGGTGCTGGGCCTGGGCGACATCGGCCCGGAGGCCTCGCTGCCCGTGATGGAGGGCAAGGCCATCCTGTTCAAGCAGTTCGGCGGGGTGGACGCCGTCCCGATCGCGCTGGCCTGCACCGAGGTCGACGAGATCGTCGAGACCGTCGTCCGGCTGGCGCCCTCCTTCGGCGGCGTCAACCTGGAGGACATCTCCGCCCCCCGCTGCTTCGAGATCGAGCGCCGGCTCCAGGACGCCCTGGACATCCCGATCTTCCACGACGACCAGCACGGCACCGCGATCGTCACCACCGCCGCCCTCTGGAACGCGGCCAAGGTGACCGACCGCGAGATCGGCTCGCTGCGGGCCGTCATCTCCGGCGCCGGCGCGGCCGGCATCGCCATCGCCAAGATGCTGGTGGCGGCCGGCATCGGCGACGTCGCGGTCTGTGACCGCCGGGGCGTGGTGTACGAGGGCCGTGGCGACCTCACCGACGTCAAGGCCGAGATCGCCGCGCAGACCAACCGCAGCGGCCTGAAGGGCTCGCTCGCGGACGCGCTGGCCGGCGCGGACGTGTTCATCGGCGTCTCCGGCGGCACCGTGCCGGAGGAGGTCGTCGCGACCATGGCCGAGGGCGCGTTCGTCTTCGCGATGGCCAACCCGAACCCGGAGATCCACCCCGAGGTCGCGCACAAGTACGCGGCGGTCGTCGCCACCGGGCGCAGCGACTTCCCGAACCAGATCAACAACGTGCTGGCCTTCCCCGGCATCTTCGCCGGCGCCCTCCAGGTGCGGGCCAGCCGGATCACCGAGGGCATGAAGCTGGCCGCCGCCAAGGCGCTGGCGGGCGTCGTGGCCGACGAGCTGACGCCGCAGAAGGTCATCCCCTCGCCGTTCGACGAGCGGGTCGCCCCGGCCGTCACCAAGGCCGTCGCCGAGGCCGCCCGCGCCGAGGGCGTGGCCAGAGCCTGACGACGGGGCCGTAGCCGATCTGGGGCCGGGACGCGCGTCACATCGACGCGTGGTTCCCGGCCCCGGCCGTCGGGGCTATCGTCCGGATCATGTTTGCTGCCTACGCCGCACGAATCGATGCCGACGACCCGCTGAGCGGACTGGAGTTGGGCGAACTCCCCGAGCCGCAGGCCCGACCCGGGTGGAGCGTGGTCACGGTCAAGGCCGCCAGCCTCAACCACCACGACCTGTGGTCGCTGCGCGGGGTCGGCCTGCCGGCCGAGAAGCTGCCGATGATCCTCGGGTGCGACGCCGCCGGCGTCGACGAGAACGGCAACGAGGTGGTCATCCACTCGGTGATCGGCCAGACCGGCCACGGGGTCGGCCCGAACGAGCCGCGCTCCATCCTCACCGAGCGCTACCAGGGCACCTTCGCCCAGCGGGTGGCCGTCCCCACCTGGAACCTGCTGCCCAAGCCGGCCGAGCTGAGCTTCGAGCAGGCCGCCTGCCTGCCCACGGCCTGGCTGACGGCCTACCGGATGCTGTTCACCAACGCCGGCGTCAAGCCCGGCGACACCGTGCTGGTGCAGGGCGCGGGCGGCGGGGTGGCGACCGCGCTGATCGTCCTCGGCAAGGCCGCCGGCCTGCGGGTCTGGGTGACCGGGCGGGACGAGGCGAAGCGGCAGCGGGCCGTCGAGCTCGGCGCCGACGCGGCCTTCGAGAGCGGCGCCCGGCTCCCGGCCCGGGTGGACGCGGTGATGGAGACGGTCGGCGCCGCCACCTGGTCGCACTCGGTGAAGGCGCTGCGCCCGGGCGGCACGATCGTCATCTCCGGTGCCACCTCCGGCCCCAACCCGCGCGCGGCCGAGCTGAACCGGATCTTCTTCCTGGAGCTCAAGGTGGTCGGCTCGACCATGGGCAGCAAGGAGGAGCTGGCCGGGCTGCTCTCGCTCTGCGCCACCACCGGCGTCCGGCCGGTGATCGACTCGGTGCTGCCGCTGACCGAGGCCCGGGAGGGCTTCGCGCGGCTGGCCAAGGGCGACGTCTTCGGCAAGATCGTCCTCACTCCGTGAGCCCGGCCCCGTCCCGGGCCTGAGACGGCACGACGACCGGCCCGGCGCTCTCCCCCGAGCAGCACCGGGCCGGTCCGTCCCCCGTACGTCAGCCGAGCAGGCGCTTGAGCCGTTCGCCGGCGGTGCCCAGCACCGTGCGGGCCTGCTCCAGCCGCTCGGCGGTCACCCCGCTGTCCCGGGCCGCGTCGCGGACCTGGTCGCGGAAGCGGTCGAGCAGCCGCTCCAGCTCGCGGGCCGGGTCCTCGGCGGGGTCGGTCCGCGCCCACGGCGGCAGGTCGGCGGGGGCGGTGGCCGGCTCGTCCTTGTCCAGGTCGATCCGGGTGACCGTGATCTGCTCGGCCGGCTCCTCCGCCGGGTGGCCCCAGCGGGCCGCGTCGGCCAGCCCGGCCAGGCCCTTGGTGAGCTCGGACAGGCCCTCGGCCAGTCCGGTCGGCCAGTCGCCCTTCGCGGCGTGCTCGCGCACCTGCTGCTCGACCCGGCGCTTGATCCGCAGGGCCTCCTGCTGGGCGGCGGTGCGGGCCGCCCGGGACTGCTCGCGCAGCCGGCGGGCCTCCTCCTCGGCGGCCTTCGCCTTGGCCTTGGCGGCCTTCTCCTGCTCGCGGGCCTTCTTGGCCTGCTCCTTGGCCTGCCGCTTGAACTGGTTGAACTCCTCCCGGGCGCGCTGCCAGGCGTCGGCGTCCCCCCAGGGGCCGGCCCACGGGTCCCCGTCCTCGGCGCGCTCCGGCCGGGGTGCCGTCTTCGCGGCGTTCCACAGCTCCTCGCGCAGGTCCTTGGCGCTGTCCCGGACGTCCTCGCGGATCGCCCCGGCGAGCTGGGCCACCGAGTCGTGGATCTCCAGCTCCAGCTCTTCCAACTCGCTCTGGCGGGCCTCCAGTTCGGTCCGGCCCGCGTCGGTGAGCCGGTAGACCTTGCGACCGCCCTCGGTGCTGTGGGTGACCAGGCCCTCCTGCTCCAGCTTGGCGAGCCGCGGGTAGACCGTGCCGGCGGACGGCGCGTAGAGGCCCTGGAAGCGCTCCTCCAGCAGGCGGATCACCTCGTAGCCGTGCCGGGGGGCCTCGTCCAGCAGCTTCAGCAGGTAGAGCCGGAGCCGGCCGTGGCCGAAGACGGGGGTCATCTCAGACCTCCTTGGTGAGGTCGGGCTTCGACGCGGCGGGGTCGCCGGCGGTGAGCTCCTTGGCCGGGGCGTCGTCCTCCGGCTCGGGGCGGCGCAGCACGGTGACGGCGCCGGAGACGGTGGTCACGGCGAGCTTGCCGCGGCCGTCGCCGAGCTGGCCGGAGAGCTTCTTGGCGCCCCAGGCGCTGTTGAGCTTGAGCTCGTCGAAGCTGCTGGAGAGGTCGCCGCTGGTGGAGCCGGCCTCGACCTTGGCGTCGGCCAGGGACGGGATCCGGATGACGACCGGGCCGCTGACGGTGGTGACCTTGACGTCGGCCGGGCCGGCGACGTCGAGGTCCAGGGTGACCGCGCCGGTGACGGCGTTGGCCTGGACCTTGTCGGCCCGGCCGGCGACCACGGTGAGCTGGCCGGAGACGCTGTTGACCTTGAGCTGGCCGGCCACCGACTGGGCGTCCACGTCACCGGTGATGGTGTTGGCGTCGGTGCGGCCGGTCAGGCCGACCAGGGTGGCGTCGCCGCTGGCGCTCTGCACCGAGACGTGGCCGGAGACCCCGGAGACGGTGGTGCCGGCCGCCACGGTGCCGACCTTGACGTCGGTGCCCGCCGGGACGGTCAGGGTGACGCCGGCGACCCGCTTGCGCTTGAAGGAGCTGAGGAAGCCCTTCACCGAGTTGACCGACTTGAGCCAGTCGCCGAACTCGCCCCAGCTGTTGATGTCCTTGTAGGTGACCGTCAGGACGCCGTCCACCAGGGTCACGTGCAGCGGGTCGCCGCGGAGCTCGGTGACCTCCAGCCGGGCCGGGCCCTCGGCCGCCACCACGTTCACCGTGCCGTCGATGACCCGCACGTGGAGCGCGCGGACCGCGTCCTCGACGGTGATCCGTTCGGGCCCCTCGACCGTCCACTGGTTCATCTCTGCCGCCTCCCGTTGTGACTCGCGATGTATCGCGTTCTCGTTTAAAGACGATATATCGCGTGGCGGGAAAAACAAGCCCGCGGACCCCCGATCCCGACCCTGAGCCGTCCCGGAGGTCTCCCCTACGGGGCTGCGGGGGCTGTGGGGGCATGCAAGAGGCCCGGGGGCAGTCGCCTCCCGGGCCTCTCACCTGCGGTTCACCGCGTCACTCGTCGTCCTCGTCGTCGAGCCGGGCCAGCCAGGTGGCCAGCCGCTCGACCGGGATCTCGAAGTCGGGGTTGAGGTCCACGAACTCGCGCAGACGCTCGGCCAGCCACTCGAAGGTGACCTCCTCGTCGCCGCGCCGGTTCTCCAGCTCCTCGATGCCGCGGTCGGTGAAGTACACGGTTCCACTCCGGTCCGATGGGGATTGACCTGGTCAGGATAGTCCGGTCAGCTGGCGCGCCAGGTGCTGACGGTGACCTTGGCGGCGCCGGTGGTCGGGTCCGCCGTCTCGATCGTCGCGATGGCGATGTTGCGGGTGACCCGGTCACGGACGCACAGCAGGCGGCCGGGCGCGACCCGGTTGTACGAGAGGTCGGTGTCCGGCCGGGAGTCGATCGCGACGTTGCACTGCTCGGGCGTCACGGTGGGCTCGGTGATCACGGCGAAGTCCGACTTGTTGTCGCCGTAGCTGGCGAAGCCGTTGGCCTTGCTGCTGCTGCCGTTGGCGGCCACCCCCAGGCCCCACTTCAGGTCGGTGCCGTGCGGCACGACGGTGCCGCTGTCCAGGTCGATCCGGTAGGTGTCGGAGGAGTACTCGGCGGCCGGGATGGACAGCGACTTCTTGTCGAGCAGCGGGGCGTACCCGGCCGGCCGGGCCGGCGCGGTGACGCCGCTGCCGGAGGACTTGGTCGGCGAGGGCGCGGCCGTCACCGGGGCGTTGGAGGAGGCGGAGCCCGGGGTGGTGGCGGAGCCGGACGCGGCCTGGGTCGGCGCGGCCGCCGGCGTGGACGTCCCGGGGCCGCCGCCGCCGGTGGGCTGGGCCGGGGCCGAGCTGGCGGAGTCGCTCTTCTTGTCGTCGCCCAGCTTCTTCATCAGCACGATGCCGCCCGCCGTGCCGCCGACCGCCATCACCAGGGCGACCGTCAGCAGCACCTTCCAGGAGACCCCGCCCTTCTTGGCCTTGGGCGCCGGCTCGGGCTCCTTGGTGGTGGTGACCACCGGGCCGGGCGGCGGGGTGTCGAAGGACGGCGGCTCCGGCTGGAGCTGCACGGTCGGCGGGGAGGGCAGCACCGGGGCGGTCGGGGTCTCGGTGGGCGGCTGCGGGGCGCCGTACGCGCCGACCGGCGGCGGGACGAAGCCCTGTGGCGGCCCGAACGGCTGTTGCGGCGCCGGGGTCACCGCGGTGGCCGGGTGGGTCGGCGCGTAGGTCGGCGCGGTGACCGGGGCGGCGGCCGGCGGCGGGGGAGTGGCCGGGACGGCCGGGAGCGGGGTGGGCGGCGTCGCGGGGACGGCCGGCACCGGGGTCGGCGGAGTCTTGGGGAGGTCCGAGCGGCGGGTGATCTCGGTGTTGACCTCGCGCGGCAGCCAGTCGTCGCCGAACCGCAGCTGGCCGCCGACCTCCGGGTGGTTGCGGGCGACCTGGATGATCTCGGCGGGCGTCGGCCGGTCCTCCGGGGACTTGGCCAGGCAGCGCAGGACCAGCTCGCGCAGGCCGGCCGGGACGGTCTCCAGGTCGGGGTCCTCGTGCACCACCCGGTAGAGCACCGCGGTGTCCGGGCCGTCGCCGAACGGCGCGGCGCCGCCGGCCACGTAGGCGGCCAGGGCGCCCAGCGCGAACACGTCGGTGGCCGGGGTGACCGGCTTGCCCTGGGCCTGCTCGGGGGACATGAAGGCCGGCGAGCCGATCCGGTAGCCGGTGCCGGTCAGCGCGGTGGCGTCGGCGGCCCGGGCGATGCCGAAGTCGATCACCCGCGGGCCGTCCCCGGCGACCAGCACATTGGCCGGCTTGAGGTCGCGGTGGACCACCTCGACGCTGTGGATCGCCTGGAGCGCCTCGGCGATGCCGCCCATCAGCAGCAGCACGGTGCGGACCGGCAGCGCGCCGTTCTCCCGCACCACCTGCTGGAGGGACGGGCCCGGGACGTACGCGGTGACCAGCCAGGGCGCGTCCGAGTCCAGACCGCCGGAGTCGATCACCTGGGCGGTGTAGAGCCCGTGGATCCGCTGGGCGTTGCTGACCTCCTGGGCGAAGCGGCGGCGGAACTCGCTGTCCTCGGCGAACTCAGGGCGGACCACCTTGAGCGCGACCGGGCGCCCACCCGGCGTGTACGAGAGGTAGACCCGGCCCATGCCGCCGGCACCCAGCCGGGCGAACAGCCGGTAGCCGCCGACCTCCCGGGGGTCGTCCGGGAGGAGGGGCTGGAAGACCGGCGGGAGCTTGCTGGCGTCCCGAGGCGTGTCGGCGGTCATGTGTGGTGATCCCCCTGGGAGAGCGGTGAGGTCGTGCGGCCGGCCCCCGGGCGCGATGACGGGCGCCCGGGCGGTGGTCCGGCGAGGCATAACCTATCGATCCGTCAGGTGGGCGCGCAGGTCGGACCCGGATTGGTTGCAGAGCTGCGACCTTGACATGGCGTCACCGGGAAGCCGTGCGGCGGATGGGGCCCCGGGAAACGCCTGCGGCCCCCGTCCTCCCTGGTCGGGGAGAGCGGGGGCCGCGAAGGCGTTCGACGTCAGAGCGTCAGGCCGATCTGATCGATCGCATCGATCAGATCGAGAAGACCTCTTCGATCAGCGCCTGCTGCTCGGCGCCGTGGCGCTTGGCCGAGCCGACCGCCGGCGACGAGGCCGCGGTACGGGCGACGCGGCGCAGGCGCGCCCCGTTGGCGCTGCGGCCGATGACGACCTGGAGGTGGTCGACCAGGTTCATCGCGATGAACGGCCAGGCACCCTGGTTGGCCGGCTCCTCCTGCGCCCAGATGAACTGGACGTTGTCGCCGTAGCGGGCCAGCTCCTCCTGGAGCTCGGCCACCGGCAGCGGGTAGAGCCGCTCGACCCGGACGATCGCCGTGTCGGTGACGCCGCGCTCGGTGCGCGCCGCCTCCAGGTCGTAGTAGAACTTGCCGGCCGTGATGACGACCTTGCGGACCTGGGCCGGGTCGACCGTGGTGTCGCCGATGACCGGGCGGAACGAGCCGGACAGGAACTCCTCGGTCGCACTCGCCGCGGCCTTCAGACGCAGCATCGACTTCGGGGTGAAGACGACCAGCGGCTTGTGGTGCGGGTTGTGCGCCTGCCAGCGCAGCAGGTGGAAGTAGTTCGACGGCAGGGTCGGCATGGCGACCGTCATGTTGTTCTGCGCGCACAGCTGGAGGAAGCGCTCCGGGCGGGCGGACGAGTGGTCCGGGCCCTGGCCCTCGTAGCCGTGCGGCAGCAGCAGGGTGACGCCGGAGTGCTGGCCCCACTTCTGCTCGGCGGAGGCGATGTACTCGTCCACCATGGTCTGCGCGCCGTTGACGAAGTCGCCGAACTGCGCCTCCCACATGACCAGCGCGTTCGGGCGGGTCAGCGAGTAGCCGTACTCGAAGCCCATGGCCGCGTACTCCGACAGCAGGCTGTCGTAGACGGTGTAGCGGGCCTGGTCCTCGGTGAGGTACTGCAGCGGGGTGTAGTCCTCGCCGGTCTTGCGGTCGATCAGGACGGCGTGCCGCTGGCCGAAGGTGCCGCGGCGGCTGTCCTGGCCGGCCAGGCGGACCGGGTGGCCCTCCATCAGCAGCGAGCCGATGGCGAGGGTCTCGCCCATCGCCCAGTCGATGGTGTTGTCCTCGACCGAGGCGGCGCGGCGCTGCAACTGCGGCAGCAGGCGCGGGTGGACGGTCAGCCAGTCCGGGTGGTTGACCTGGGAGGCGGCGATCCGCTTGACCATCTCCTGGGAGATGCCGGTCTGGATGTTGACCGGGAAGTCGGCGACCGGCTTGCCGTTGGTGGCGTCGGCCGGCGCCTGGGCCGCGTCGCGGACCTCGGCGAAGACCTTCTCCAGCTGGCCCTGGAAGTCCTGGAGCGCCTGCTCCGCCTCTTCCATGGTGATGTCGCCGCGACCGATCAGGCCCTCGGTGTACAGCTTGCGCACCGAGCGCTTCTTGTCGATCAGGTCGTACATCAGCGGCTGGGTGAACGACGGGTTGTCGGCCTCGTTGTGACCGCGGCGGCGGTAGCAGATGAGGTCGATCACCACGTCCTTGTGGAACTCCTGGCGGAACTCGAAGGCGAGCCGCGCGACGCGGACCACGGCCTCCGGGTCGTCGCCGTTCACGTGGAAGATCGGGGCCTCGATCATGCGGGCCACGTCGGTGCAGTACATCGAGGAGCGCGAGGACGCCGGGGCGGCGGTGAAGCCGACCTGGTTGTTCACCACGACGTGCACGGTGCCGCCGGTGCGGTAGCCGCGCAGCTGCGACATGTTCAGGGTCTCCGCGACGACGCCCTGGCCGGCGAAGGCCGCGTCACCGTGGATCTGGATCGGCAGCACCGGGAAGGTGGTGCCGCCCTGGTCCAGGATGTCCTGCTTGGCGCGGGCGATGCCCTCGACGACCGGGTCCACGGCCTCCAGGTGGGAGGGGTTCGCGGCGAGCGAGACCTTGATGGTCTCGCCGTCCAGGCCGGTGAAGGTGCCCTCGGCGCCCAGGTGGTACTTGACGTCGCCGGAGCCGTGCATCGACTTCGGGTCGAGGTTGCCCTCGAACTCGCCGAAGATCTTGCCGTACGGCTTGCCGACGATGTTGGCCAGCACGTTCAGGCGGCCGCGGTGGGCCATGCCGATGACGGCCTCGTCGAGGCGGTGCTCGGCGGCGGAGTCGATGGTCGCGTCCAGCAGCGCGATCAGCGACTCACCACCCTCCAGCGAGAAGCGCTTCTGCCCGACGTACTTGGTCTGCAGGAAGGTCTCGAAGGCCTCGGCCGAGTTCAGCCGGCGGAGGATCCGCAGCTGCTCCTCGCGCTCCGGCTTCGCGTACGGCTTCTCCAGGCGCTCCTGAAGCCACTTGCGCTGCTTCGGGTCCTGGATGTGCATGTACTCGATGCCGACGGTGCGGCAGTAGGTGTTGCGCAGCAGGCCGAGGATGTCGCGGAGCTTCATCATCTTCTGGCCGCCGAAGCCGCCGACCGCGAACTCGCGCTCCAGGTCCCACAGGGTGAGGCCGTGCTGGACGACGTCCAGGTCGGGGTGCTTGCGCTGCTTGTACTCCAGCGGGTCGGTGTCGGCCATGAGGTGGCCGCGGACCCGGTAGGAGTGGATCAGCTCCATGACGCGGGCGGTCTTGTTGACCTCGTCGTCGTGGGTGGTGGCGACGTCGGTGGCCCAGCGGACCGGCTCGTACGGGATCCGCAGCGACTCGAAGATCTCGTCGTAGAAGCCGTTCTGGCCGAGCAGCAGCTGGTGGATCGTGCGCAGGAACTCGCCGGACGCCGCGCCCTGGATGACGCGGTGGTCGTAGGTCGAGGTCAGCGTCATGATCTTGGAGACGCCGAGGCGGGCCAGGGTCTCCGGGGCGGAGCCCTGGAACTCGGCCGGGTACTCCATGGCGCCGACGCCGATGATGGTGCCCTGGTTCTGCATCAGGCGCGGCACGGAGTGCACGGTGCCGATGCCGCCGGGGTTGGTCAGCGAGACCGTGACGCCGGTGAAGTCGTCCATGGTCAGCTTGTTGGCGCGGGCCCGGCGGACGATGTCCTCGTAGGCCTGCCAGAAGCCGAAGAAGTCGAGGGTCTCGGCCTTCTTGATGGCCGCGACGACGAGCTGGCGGTCGCCGTTGGGCTTGACCAGGTCGATGGCCAGGCCGAGGTTGATGTGCTCCGGCTTGACCAGGAAGGCCTTGCCGTCCTCCACCTTGTAGCTGTGGTTCATCCCCGGGTGGGCCTTGATGGCCTGGACCAGGGCGTAGCCGATGAGGTGGGTGAAGGAGACCTTGCCGCCGCGGGCGCGCTGGAGGTGGTTGTTGATGACGATGCGGTTGTCGATCAACAGCTTCGCGGGCACCGCGCGGACCGAGGTCGCGGTCGGCACCTCCAGCGAGGCGTCCATGTTGGTGGCGACGGCCTTCGCCGGGCCGCGCAGCTGGACCAGCTCGGGGCCGGCCGGCTCGGCGGGGGCGGCCGGGGCCGGGGCGGCGGCCTTGGGGGCCGGCGGCGCGGCGGGGGCCGCGGCGAGCGGCGCGGCGACCGGGGCGGCCGGAGCCACCGGGGCCGGGGCCACCGGGGCGGCGGGCGCGGGCGCGGGCGCGGCCGGAGCAGCAGCAGCGGCGGGCGCGGGGGCAGCGGCAGGGGTCGGCGTGGGGCCGGCCTGGGTCGCGGCCTGGGTCACTGGGGTCACCTCGGTACCGGGCTTGTAGTCGGCGAAAAAGTCCCACCAGGCTCGGTCGACCGAGTTCGGGTCCTGGAGGTACTGCTGGTAGATCTCGTCGACGAGCC
The DNA here is from genome assembly GCF_040302625.1 of Kitasatospora sp. NPDC097643. Classification (NCBI taxonomy): domain Bacteria; kingdom Bacillati; phylum Actinomycetota; class Actinomycetes; order Kitasatosporales; family Streptomycetaceae; genus Kitasatospora; species Kitasatospora sp. NPDC097643. The sequence goes on from NZ_JBEOSA010000004.1 coordinate 62,580, forward strand.
ACTCATTGGGGCCGAAGCCAGTGGAGCTTGCCGAGCTGTTGGGGGTTTCAGGGGACTGTGGCGACACGGCGGCAACCGCCCTCTTCCGCTTCCTTTTGGGATGTTTGGACAGCGGGGATTAAGGCTACGCCCCTGACCAGTGATCGCGCAGTCCCCGGGGCTCAGGCGTCGCCCAGATCACAGTCCTGACCTGGGATTTGGCTGAAAAAGTACGTTAGAAAGCCGTATCTGAGGGGAACCGATCGGGCCCGACCGGGGTCTATATCCGGATGAAACCGGACAAAGCCCCAGCTGAACCGTTCGACGATCTTCGTGTACGTCTGTGTCGTATCTGTGACACAAACGCCCTGCGGGCGGCCTGGACGATCCGACGAGTCGCCCCGGCCCGCCCGGTCCCGGCCGCCGGTGCCGGTCGCTAGTCCCGGCCGGGCAGCCGGACCTCGATCCGGCAGCCGCGCGGCGACTCCGCGACGGCGATCCGCCCGCCGTGCAGGTCCACCGCCCAGCGGGCGATGGCCAGGCCCAGGCCGGTGCCGCCGTCCGCGCCCGGCCCGGCGGCGGTCGCGGTGCCGCTGCGGCTGAACCGCTCGAAGACCCGGCCGCGGTCGGCCGGCGGGATGCCCGGGCCCTCGTCCTCGACCTCCAACAGCAGGCCGCCGGGCTCGCCGTCGGGCCTGGCCCGCACGGTGACGGTGCCGCCGGGCGGGGAGTGCTTGCAGGCGTTGTCGACCAGGTTGGCGACCACCTGGTGCAGCCGTTCCGGGTCCGCCACGCCGGTCAGGCCGGCCGGGCTGACCTCCAGGGCCAGCCGGACGTCGCCGCGCCGGGAGAACGCCCCGCCGGCCGTCGCGCCGTCCACGGTGACCCCGCGCAGCACGCCGTCCAGGAACTCGCGCACCTCGAAGGGGCGGGCGTCCAGGTCGACCACGCCGTCGTCGATCTTGGAGAGGTCGAGCAGGTGGGTGACCAGCCGACCGAGCCGCTCGGTCTGTTCCAGCGCCGCCTCCAGCGTCGCCGGATTGGGCTGGACGACGCCGTCGACGACGTTCTCCAGCACGGCGCGCAGCGCGGCGATCGGCGTGCGCAGCTCGTGCGAGACATTGGCGACCAGCTCGCGGCGGTGCCGGTCGGCGGCCTCCAGGTCGGCGGCCATCTGGTTGAAGGTGGCCGCCAGCTCGCCGATCTCGTCGCGCGAGCTCACCTCGACCCGGCGGCTGTAGTCGCCGGAGGCCATCGCGCGGGCGGCGGCCGTCATCTCGCGCAGGGGGGCGGTCAGCCCGTGCGCGAGGAACTGCATGAAGAGCAGGGAGGCGATCATGGAGAACACCATGATGATCCGGATCTGGGTCTCGGACCGGATCGCCACGACCACCATGCCGGTGGCCAGGAAGACGGAGACGATCACCAGGAGGGCGAGCTTGCCCTTGATCGAGCGGACCGGGTCGAGCGGCCGGATGTCGGCCCAGACCCGGCGGGCGGCGCGGGCGGCGAGCGTCTGCGAGCGCGGGCCGTCGGTGTCCCCGTTGCGTTGCTGTGGAAAGGTCATTGGTCCCCTGTGCTCCCCGCGGGTGATCGCCGGCGCGGTGCGCCCGGCGGTTCGGCGACTGCGGACACGGGCCCCCCGGCGGCCCGTTGCCCGAGGTCCGCCGCTTAGGAGAGCGGGGCCTCCAGCGCGTACCCGACACCGTGCACGGTGCGGATCCAGCTCGCGCCGATCTTCCGGCGCAGCGCCTTGACGTGGCTGTCCACGGTGCGGGTGCCGGACGCGTCGGTCCAGTCCCAGACCTCGGCCAGCAGCTGCTCGCGGGTGAGCACCGCGCGCGGCTGGGCGGCCAGGCAGGCGAGCAGGTCGAACTCGGTGGGCGTCAGGTGGACGTCCCCCGAGGCCAGCCGGACCCGGCGCTGCACGTGGTCGATCTCCAGCTCGCCGAAGCGCAGCGAGCCGAGCGCGGGCGTGCGGGCGGCCTGCTGGGCGCGCTCGACGCGGCGCAGCAGCACGTTGACCCGGGCGGCCAGTTCGCGCATCGAGAACGGCTTGGTCATGTAGTCGTCGGCGCCCACGCCGAGACCGACCAGCAGGTCCGTCTCGTCGTCGCGCGCGGTCAGCATCAGCACCGGCACCGGTCGCTGGGCCTGGATCCGGCGGCACACTTCGAGGCCGTCGAAGCCGGGCAGCATGATGTCGAGGACGACCAGGTCGGGCTGCCAGGTGTGGAAGCCGTCGACCGCGCCCGGGCCGTCGTGGGCCACGGCGACCTTGAAGCCCTCCGCGCCCAGCCGGGCCGCGATCGACTCCGCGATCGTGGGCTCGTCCTCCACCACCAGCACTCTGCGCTGGCTGCTCACCGCGCCGCCGGTGTTGCTGCTGTCCTGCTGAATTTCTGTCACGGTCACGCCACCGCCCCCAGGGCTGCGGGCCGGCCACCTGTGGGGATGGCGGGGCTCCGCTCGTAGTCTTGTTCCGTCGTGGACTGTGCCGGGTCCGCCGTCCCGTCGCGCGCGGATCGGAGGACGGACTGTGGGCCGCCCACGTCTCCCGCGCACTCCGCAGCGTACGGACAGTGGATGCCTCCCGGCAGGTGGACCGGACGTTTCCGGCCCGTGGGCCGGCCTGTCAGGCCGCCCTCGGACCCACTCGCGAGTGGGCACGGGCCGATACCTTACCCGGCGATTTTTCCGCGGGTAACGGTACGTATGCAGTCGAGTTGACGCCAAGTCGCCGGTCAGAGGCCTTACTGACGCGTTAATCGGAAGAAGGTCCGGACCAATGGCGGAAATCCGGCCGACCGGTAGGCCGGGGGACTTCACGGGCTTTTCCCAGCTGGCTCTCAGGACTCCGACGTAACGTGGTCACGACAACGCCCCGCCGGGTGGGATTTCCGGCGCGCGCCGGTACGTTGGGCTCCTGGCGAGTAGCCGGTTGCTGTGGGCGTGGAGCGGGAGGCGGCATGGCTGGACTGCGGCGAGGTGCCGGACGGAACGGGTCGCCGCCGGCCGGGCCGCCGTACGGGATGCTCCGGTACGGCCTGCGGGCCGGCGTCGTCGACTGGTTGCTGGAGCGGGTCCCGACGCCTCGGCGCAACCCCTTCACGCTGGGCTATCTCGCCGTGGTCGGCGCGACCACCACCTTTGCCAAACTGGCAGATCCCGATCTCGTCCTGCGTCTGCAGGAGGCCTCCAGTTCCGACGGCCACAATCTTTTGCAGCATCCTTTGCGCGCGCTGGTGCTCAGCGGATTCTGGGTGGCCGGCGAGGTGTGGATGCCGTACCTGTGGGGATTCGCCTTCACCCTGGCGCCGCTGGAGCGCCGGGTCGGGCCGGCCCGGGCGGCGGCCGTCTTCGCGATCGGGCACGTCACCGCCACCCTGCTCTCCCAGGGCGTGGTGATCGCCGCGGTGGAGACCGGGCGGCTGGAGTCCGCGGCGATGGACTACCTGGACATCGGCGTCAGCTACGGCGTGCTGGCCTGCCTGGGCGCGGTGGCCGGGCTGCTCTCCTGGCGCGGGCGGCTGCTGGCGCTGGGCAGCGCCGGGCTGCTGATCGCCGAGCAGATCCTCACCGAGCAGGACGTGGTCACCGCCGTCGGGCACCCGGCCGCGCTGCTCACCGGGGTGGCGCTGTGGCGCTGGCTGCGCCGGGCCGAGCGGCGCCGACCGCGCCCGCGCCGGGTGGCCGTCCCGGCGGCCGGCTCCTCCTCTTCTTCCTCCCCGCCCGCGCCCGCGCCCGCGGCCGGCGGGGCCGGAGTGCCGGCCGCGCACTGAGGGTGGTCGGACCGGCACGGGGCCGGTCCTGGTCGGGTGACTCGTTCGGGTGATTTTGACGGCCCCGCCTGCGGCCTTTCCCGTTCGCTCACAGCGAACAGAACGTCGGGAACATCCGGCGGGCGCCGGGCCTTAGTCAGGTCGACTCAAGTTCGCTGACTGGGGAGAGATCATGGCATCGACGTCCACACCGCTCACCCTGCCCGTCCTGCCGCTCGACGACGAGGTCGTCCTGCCGGGCATGGTCGTCCCGCTGGACCTCAAGGACACCGAGGTGCGCGCCGCGGTGGAGGCGGCTCGCGCCGCGGCCACCGGCGCCGGCAAGCCGCAGGTCCTGCTGGTTCCGCGGGTGGACGGCTCGTACGCGGCGGCCGGCACGCTGGCCACCGTCGAGCAGGTCGGCCGGCTGGCCGACGGGGAGCCGGCCGCGCTGGTGCGCGCCGTGCGCCGGGTCCGGATCGGCGTCGGGACGACCGGCCCCGGCGCCGCCCTCTGGGTGGAGACCACGCCGTTCCGGGAGTCCTCGGTGGGCACCCCGGTGGCCGGCCGGGCCGCCGAGCTGGTCAAGGAGTACAAGGCGCTGTCCACCCAGTGGCTGCGCCGGCGCGGCGCCTGGCAGATCGTCGACCGGGTGGCGCAGATCGAGGGCGTCGGCGAGCTCGCCGACAACATCGGCTACGCGCCCTTCGTCACCGCCGAGCAGAAGCTCAAGGTGCTGCTGGAGGCCGACCAGGTCGCCCGCCTGGAGTACGCGCTGACGCTGCTGCGCGACCACCTCGCCGAGGAGGAGGTCAACGACACCATCCGCAAGGACGTCGAGGAGGGCGTGGCCAAGCAGCAGAAGGAGTTCCTGCTGCGCCGTCAGCTGGAGGCCGTCCGCAAGGAGCTGGCCGAGCTCAACGGCGACCCGGCGGACGAGGAGGGCGACTACCGCGCCCGGGTCGAGGCCGCCGACCTGCCCCAGAAGGTGCGCGAGGCCGCGCTCAAGGAGGTCGACAAGCTCGAACGCGCGTCCGACCAGTCGCCCGAGGGCTCCTGGATCCGCACCTGGCTGGACACCGTCCTGGAGCTGCCCTGGAACGAGCGCACCGAGGACGCGTACGACATCGCCGGCGCCCGCGCGGTGCTGGACGCCGACCACGCCGGCCTGGCCGACGTGAAGGAGCGCATCGTCGAGTACCTCGCCGTGCGCAAGCGCCGGGCCGACCAGGGGCTCGGACTCGTCGGCGGTCGCCGCGGGGGTGCGGTGCTGGCCCTGGTCGGCCCGCCCGGCGTCGGCAAGACCTCGCTCGGCGAGTCGGTGGCCCGCGCCATGGGCCGCAGCTTCGTGCGGGTCGCGCTCGGCGGCGTCCGGGACGAGGCCGAGATCCGCGGCCACCGGCGCACCTACGTCGGCGCGCAGCCCGGCCGGCTGGTGCGGGCGATCAAGGAGGCCGGCTCGATGAACCCGGTCGTCCTGCTCGACGAGATCGACAAGGTCGGCTCCGACTACCGGGGCGACCCGGCCGCCGCGCTGCTGGAGGTGCTGGACCCGGCGCAGAACCACACCTTCCGGGACCACTACCTGGAGGTCGAGCTCGACCTCTCGGACGTCGTTTTCCTCGCCACCGCCAACGTGCTGGAGGCCATCCCCGAGCCGCTGCTCGACCGGATGGAGCTGGTCCGGCTCGACGGCTACACCGAGGACGAGAAGGTCGTCATCGCCCGGGACCACCTGCTCCCGCGCCAGCTGGAGAAGGCCGGGCTCGGCGGCGAGCAGGTCCTGGTCGAGGAGGCGGCGCTGCGCCGGCTGGCCGGGGAGTACACCCGGGAGGCCGGGGTGCGGAACCTGGAGCGCTCGATCGCCCGGGTGCTGCGCAAGGTGGCCGCCCAGACCGAGCTGGGCGAGCGCGAGCTGCCGGTCGCGATCGGCGCCGGCGACCTGCGGGCCCTGATCGGCCGGCCGCACCACGTGCCGGAGTCCGCCCAGGAGCCGGCCGAGCGGCGCACCGCCGTCCCCGGGGTGGCCACCGGGCTCGCCGTGACCGGAGCCGGCGGCGACGTCCTCTACATCGAGGCCTCGCTCGCCGACGCCGAGACCGGCGGCACCGGGCTGACCCTGACCGGCCAGCTGGGTGACGTGATGAAGGAGTCCGCGCACATCGCGCTCTCCTTCCTGCGCTCGCGCGGCGCCGAGCTGGAGCTGCCGGTCACCTCGCTGCGCGACCGCGGCGTGCACCTGCACGTCCCGGCCGGGGCCGTCCCCAAGGACGGGCCGAGCGCCGGCATCACCATGACCACGGCGCTGGCCTCGCTGCTCTCCGGCCGCAAGGTGCGCACCGACGTGGCGATGACCGGCGAGGTGTCGCTGACCGGGCGGGTGCTGCCGATCGGCGGGGTGAAGCAGAAGCTGCTCGCCGCCGACCGGGCCGGGGTCAGCACGGTGATCATCCCCAAGCGCAACGAGGCCGACCTGGACGACGTCCCGGCCGAGGTGCTGGACCGGCTCACCGTTCACCCGGTGTCGGACGTCCGGGAGGTGCTGGAGCTGGCCCTGGAGCCGGCCGAGGTACTCGTCGCCGCGGCCTGACGCCGGGCCTGACGCCGGGCCGGGTGCCGACGGAGCAATCGGTGGGCGGGCGGCATCCCCGTGCGAGACTGCGAGGATGCCGTCCCCCACGCAGCGCGTCCTGGCCCGGGTGCCGGCCCGGCTGCGCCCGTTCCTGGTGCGGCACCGCCGGCTGGTGAAGTTCCTGGTGGTCGGCGGCGTCTGCTTCGTGCTCACGCTGGTGATCGACATCGAGCTGAAGTTCACCGTCCTGGAGCACAAGCCGGTGGTCGCGCTGACCGTCGCCACGCTGATCGCCACCGCGGTCTCCTACGTGCTGAACCGGCAGTGGTCCTTCCGGGCCGGCGGGCGGCAGCGGGAGGTGCTGCTGTTCCTGCTGGTCAGCGCGGCCGCCATCGTGGTCAACGACCTGCCGCTGGTGGTCTCGCGGTACGTCCTGGAGCTGCGCGAGCCGCACGTGGGCCCGTTCGTGCAGGAGGCGGCGGACTTCGTCAGCGGGATGGTCGTCGGGACCTTCGTCGCCATGCTGTTCCGGTACTGGGCGATGCGGCGCTGGGTCTTCACCCGCCCGGCCCGGCCGATCGCCGCCGATCCCGCCCGGCCGAGGACGCAACCGCCCCCGGAACCCGGTTACGCTGCACACGAGGTGCCACAGGACACGCCGTAGCGAGCGGAGCGGGGTGACCGGGATGCGCGAGCCGGACGGCGTCCGGACCGGGCCCGCCAGCCAGCAGGGGATGCGCCGGGCCAACCTGGCCCTGGTGCTCGACGCGATCGCCCGCGCCCCGCGCTCCCGCGCCGAGGTGGCCGCCGAGACCGGGCTCACCCGGGCGGCGGTCTCCTCGCTCGCCGAGCGGCTGATCGCCGACGGCCTGGTCGTCGAGGAGGGCCCGACCACCTCCAGCGGCAAGGTCGGCCGCCCCGGCACCGCGCTCGGCCTCAACCCGTCCGGGCCCGGCGGCCTCGGCGCCGAGATCGGCGTGGAACACCTCGGGGCCTGCGTGGTCGACCTGCGCGGGGAGGTCCGGGTCCGGCACCGCCAGGAGATCCGCAACCGGGGCCGCGAGCCCGCCGCCGTCATGCTCGACCTCGCCGACCTGCTGCGCGGGGCCGTCGCCGAGTCGGGGCTGCGTCCGGCCGGGCTGACGCTGGCCGTCCCCGGGCTGGTCGGCGCCTCCGGCGGGGTGCTCCAGCGGGCCGCCAACCTCGGCTGGGAGGACGTCCCGCTCGCCGCCGCGCTGCGCCCGGCGCTGCGGGCGGTCGGTTCGCCGGAGCTGGCCGAGCTGCCGGTGGAGGCCGACAACGAGGCCAATCTGGGCGGGCTCGCCGAACTCTGGCTGGGCGGCGGCCCGGAGCACTTCCTCTACGTCTCCGCCGAGGCCGGGGTCGGCTCGGCGATCGTGGTCGGCGGCCGACTGCTGCGCGGGGCGCGCGGCTACGCGGGCGAGTTCGGCCACGTCCCGGTCCGCCCGGACGGCCCGCTCTGCGCGTGCGGCGCGCACGGCTGCCTGGAGCAGTACGCGGGCGAGACGGCGGTGCTGCGGGCGGCCGGCCTCGCGGACGTCCGGGGCGACTGGGTGGCGCTGCTCGCCGAGCGCGCCGGGGCCGGCGAGCAGGCGGTGCTCGCGGCGCTGGCCGGAGCCGGCTCGGCGCTGGGCATCGCGGCCGCCGGCGCGGTCAACCTGCTGGACCCGGCCGAGGTGGTGCTGGGCGGCGGCTACGCGCGGCTGGAGCCCTGGCTGCTGCCCGCGATGCGGGCCGAGCTGGCGGCCCGGGTGACCGTCCGGCCCTGGGCGGACGAGCGGCTGAGGGTCTCCCGGCTCGGCCGGCGCGGGCCGCTGCTGGGCGCGGCCGTCGGCGTGGTGCGTGCCGTGCTCGCCGACCCGGGCCGGCTGGGGGCCGCCTGAACCGGTCACCCCCGCCGGCCCGGTGCGGTCAGGCCTGCTCGACCAGCTCGCGGCCGCCGGAGCGGGGGCCGCGCAGGACGGCCAGGAAGGTGACGGCGACGCCGAGCGCCGCCCACACCAGGAGCACCAGGATCGGCTGCGCCAGGTTGGTGGAGTCGAAGTAGGCGATCGACTTGGCCGCGCTGGTGCCGGCGCCGTTGGGGATCCAGGAGCCGATCGCCCGCCAGAACGGCGGCATCATCGGCGGCGGGTAGACCCCGCCCGCGCTCGGGTTGCCCAGGACGACGAAGATCAGCACCGCGATGCCGATGCCGACGATGTCGAACATGCACTGCAGCGCCATGGTGAACGCGCCGACCGTGAACACCACCAGGGCGCCCACCGCGGACAGGGCCAGGATCGAGCCCGGCAGCGCGTCCAGCACCGGCCCGGCGATCAGCGTGCCGCCGAGGCCGGCCGCGATCGAGTACAGCGCCAGCACGCCGAGCCGGATCAGCGCCCGGTGCGCGTTGGCGGGCTTGGACCCGGCGGAGATGCCGAGGATCGAGGCGACCAGGTAGCCGCCGACGCACCAGCCGATCACCAGGTAGAAGGCGGACAGGCCGTTGGTGTCGCCCTTGGCGAGCGGGACCACGTCCTCGACCTTGACCGTCCGGCCCTGGCTCTTCTCCAGGGCGGTGGTGATGGTCTCGGCGGCCTTGGCGGCGGACGGGCCGCGGGCGCCGCCGACCAGCAGGGTGTCCTCGGTCCCGGCCGGGTTCACCACCAGCGCGGCGTAGATCTTCTGGTCCTCGATCCGCTGGGTGGCGGTCGCGGCGTCCGGCGCGGTGACGGCCTTGACGGCGTCGTCCGGCACCGACTCCAGGGCCTGCACCAGCTTGGGGGAGACCTGCGGCGGGGCGACCACCGCGATCGACAGGTTGTGCGGCGTCGGGTGGTGCAGCGCCCCGATGTACGAGGTGATGAATCCGAGCTGAAGCAGCAGCACCGCGATCACCAGCAGTGCCGCGCGCGGCGTGACCGCTCCCTTCAGTTCGGCGACGAATCCCTGCCCCGGGGCGGCCATCGACATCTCCTTGTCTATCGGCGGAAAACGGATACTTCATACCATGAAGTAGTTGGCCCGCGGCACCCCGCGTGCCGCCTTCCGGCCATGGCGGCTGCGGGATACTGGCGCGGTGAGTGACGAGGAAGCCCTGCTGGCGGTGGAGCGCGAGGTCGCGCTGATGTTCCGGCGGGGCCGGGCCCGGGTGGCGGAGCTGTCCCGCCGGGTGCACCCGGAGCTGGAGGGCATGGCGTACAGCATGCTCGGCTACATCGAGCAGGCCGGGCGGGTGCGGGTGACGGACGTCGGCGTGCACTTCGCGGTGGGCAAGGCCACGGTGAGCCGGCAGATCCGGGCGCTGGAGCAGCTGGGCCTGGTGGCCCGGGAGGCGGACCCGCTGGACCGTCGGGCCGCGTTCGTCTCGCTGACCGCGGACGGGCGGCGGCGCTACCTGGTGGCCCGGGACGCCCGGATGGCGCGGGTGCGCGAGCTGATGGGCAGCTGGCCGGCGGAGGACGTGACCCGCTTCGCCGAGCTGCTGCACCGCTTCAACGACGTGTTCGGGGACTCGACCGGGAACTGAGCCGGCGGCCGGCCGGGCGGACTTTACTTGGGCTTGAAGAAAGTTGCCCTAAGCAACCATCTGGGCCTATGGTTGCTTAAGGCAACTTTCCTGTCTCCGCACCCATCCCCGCCGAAGGGATCCGGATGTCCGTCACCACCCCCGCCGCGACCGGAGCCGCCGCCGCCGTCGACGACCGACCGATGACCCATCGGCAGGTGATGGAGGCGCTCTCCGGCCTGCTGCTCGGCCTGTTCGTGGCCGTGCTCTCCTCGACCGTCGTCTCCAACGCGCTGCCGCACATCCTCACCGACCTGCACGGCGGCCAGTCCGCCTACACCTGGGTGATCACCGCGGCCCTGCTCACCCTCACCGCCTCCACCCCGATCTGGGGCAAGCTCTCCGACCTCGCCAGCAAGAAGCTGCTGCTCCAGATCGCCCTGGTGATGTACATCGTCTCCTCGGCGCTGGCCGGCCTCGCGCAGAACACCGGCGAGCTGATCGCCTGCCGCGGCCTCCAGGGCATCGGCGCGGGCGGCGTCGTGGCGCTGGGCCAGATCTGCCTGGCCGCGATGGTCCCGCCGCGCGAACGCGGTCGGTACAGCGGCTACTTCGGCGCGGTCTTCGCCCTGGCCACCATCGGCGGCCCGCTGATCGGCGGCGTCATCGTGGACACCTCCTGGCTGGGCTGGCGCTGGTGCTTCTACGTCGGCATCCCGTTCGCGATCGCCGCGATCCTGGTGGTCCAGCGCACCCTGAAGCTGCCGGTGGTCAAGCGCCCGGTGAAGATCGACTACCTGGGCGCGCTGGTCATCACCGGCGCCGTCAGCCTGCTGATGATCTGGATCACGCTGGCCGGGAAGAACTACGACTGGGTCTCCTGGCAGACCTTCGCGATGGTCGGCGGCGGGCTGCTGCTGGGCGCGCTCGCCGTGGTGATCGAACGCCGCGCGGCCGAGCCGGTCATCCCGCCGGACCTCTTCCGGTACCGCACCGTCACCCTGGCCGCGCTGGCCAGCGTGCTGGTCGGCGTCGGGATGTACGGCGCGACCACCTTCCTCAGCCAGTACTTCCAGCTGGCCCGCGCCAAGTCCCCGACCATGGCCGGGCTGATGACCCTGCCGATGATCCTCGGTCTGGCGCTCTCCTCCACCGTGGCCGGCCGGCTGATCACCAAGTACGGCCGGTGGAAGGCCTACCTGGTCGCCGGCACGCTGCTGCTGGCGGTCGGCTTCGGCCTGCTCGGCACCGCCCGCGCCGACACCGACTACACCCTGCTCTCGGTCTACATGGCGATCACCGGCATCGGCCTGGGCCTGACCATGCAGAACCTCGTCCTCGCGGTGCAGAACACCGTGCCGCGGCACGAGCTCGGCGCGGCCAGCTCGGTGGTCACCTTCTTCCGCACCATGGGCGGCGCGATGGGCGTCTCCGCGCTCGGGGCGCTGATGAACACCAAGGTGACCCACTACCTGACCGAGAACCTCGCCGCCGCGCACGTCCCGGCCGGCCACGCGGTGGGCGGCGGCGGAATCCCGGACCTGCACAAGCTGCCGGCGCCGGTGGTGCCGCTGGTGACCGACGCGTTCGGCCACGGCGTCGGCACGGTGTTCCTTTACGCCGCGCCGTTCGCGCTGCTGGCCTTCGTGACCGTGCTGTTCATCCGGGAGACCGCGCTGAAGACCAGCCAGGAGGGCTGAGCGGCAGTATCCGGAAACACGCGAACGGGCCGGGAGTGACCATTCACTCCCGGCCCGTTCGCGTTGTTCCGGCGGGTCAGTGCCCGGCGATCAGGCTCAGTCCGTAGAGGACGGCCGCGCCGCAGACCGCGAAGCAGGCGTAGGCGCCGGCCAGGGCCAGCTTCCCGCCGCCGGCGGCGGCCTGGGCGGCCTCGCCCTCGCGGGCGCTCAGCGCGGCCTCGCGGCGGGACAGCGCCAGGATGCCGAGCGCGAAGACGGCGACCACGCCGACGGTGATGCCGAAGCTGACACCGGCCGTCTGGGCCAGGGCGTTCCACTTGATGTGCATGGTGTGTGCTCCTCAGCCGGCGGCGCTCAGGCCGCGACCGTGGTCGAGGCGGGGGTGGGGGCGTTCGCGGGGGTGACGGCGGCGGGGACCTCGACCGCGGTGACCTCGTTGACGTTGTCCGCGCTGACCGGCTGGCGGCGGGAGATCACCCACATCGCGCCCGAGCCGGTCACCAGGGCGACACCGACCAGGACGACGCCCCAGGTGCCCTGCTCGGCCAGCAGGGCCGCGGCGCCGGAGACCAGGGCGGCGGCCGGCAGGGTCAGGCCCCAGGTGTAGACCATGCGGCGGACCAGGCTCCAGCGCAGCTCGCCCTTCGGGCCGCCGAGGCCGGCGCCCATGATGCCGCCGGAGCAGACCTGGGTGGTGGAGAGGCCGAAGCCCATGTGCGAGGAGGTCAGGATGACGGTCGCGGCGGCCGACTCGGAGGCGAAGCCCTGCGGCGCCTGGATGTCCGCCAGGCCCTTGCCCATCGAGCGGATGATCCGCCAGCCGCCCATGTAGGTGCCGAGCGCGATCGCGGCACCCGCGGAGACGATCACCCAGGTGGGGGGCAGCGCGCCCTTGGGCAGGGCGCCGACCGAGACCAGGGTGAGGGTGATGATGCCCATCGTCTTCTGGGCGTCGTTGGTGCCGTGCGCGAGCGAGATCAGCGAGGAGGAGAACACCTGGCCGGTCTTGAAGCCCTTGGTGGTGCTCGCCTGGTCGCCCTTGCGGGTGATCGCGTAGGCGAGCTTGGTGGCGCCCCAGGAGGCCAGGCCGGCGACCAGCGGGGAGGCGACCGCCGGGATCAGGATCTTGGTGACCACGGTGTCGAAGTTGACGCCGTTCATGCCGACACCCACGACGGTGGCGCCGATCAGGCCGCCGTACAGCGCGTGCGAGGAGCTGGACGGCAGGCCGCGCAGCCAGGTCAGCAGGTTCCACAGGATCGCGCCGACCAACGCGGCGAAGATGATCTCCGGGTGGATGCCGGTCTTCTCGTTGACGATGCCGCCGGAGATGGTGGTGGCGACCTTCACGGACAGGAACGCGCCCGCGAAGTTGAGGACGGCCGCGATGGTGACCGCGACCTTCGGCCGGAGGGCTCCCGTCGCGATGGAGGTGGCCATCGCGTTGGCGGTGTCGTGGAACCCGTTGGTGAAGTCGAAGGCGAGCGCCGTGATGATCACAACGGCCACCAGGAACGAGATGTGTTCCATACCCAAACAATCGTCGTAGTTGTCGCACGGACGTTGGTGTCGTTCGCGACCGTAGGCAGGTTTGGTAAACGGAAGGTGAACTGAGCCGGGACTCGTGGTTCCGATGGTGTCCTGACGATGGCCGTAAGCTTTCGCAGGAGTGTCTCACGACCCGCTGAGCTGGGCATTGGCGAAGAACGTCCGGGTTCGCTCCGGTTTGCTGAGACCTGTCTCACAGATCAATGGAGAATTAACCTCCCGGTCCGGGCGCGCTCTGTTTCCGGCGGGTAACCCGTGGGAGGATCGGCGGGATCCGGGGAGCCCGGGGACAGGGCAGGGCGGGGAGGACCAACCCATGGGCGGGGCTGCACAGCGCACGGAATCGGCAGGCGTGAGGCCGTGGGTGCGGGCGGCGCTGCGCTGCGGAGCCGTCCTCGCGGCCGCCGCGCTCGCACTTCCGCTCGCCACCCAGGCCGCGTACGCCGCCCCCGACCCGGGGACGCCGGTCGTCGCCGCCAGCCCCGGTGAGGACCCGCTGGCCGCCGCCAAGGCCACCCTCGGCCCGCTGCTGGACAAGCTGCACGCGCTCTACCAGGGCGCCGAGGCCGCCACCGAGCAGTACAACGGCGCGGTCGCCAAGGTCGCCGAGCAGCAGGCCGCGATCGTCGACCTCCAGGGCCGGCTGGACCGCCAGCAGAAGCAGGTCGACGCCGGCACCGACATCGCCTCCCAGCTCGCCGCCGCCCAGTACCGCAACGGCTCGGCCTCCGCGTACGCCGAACTGCTGCTCTCCAAGGACCCGTACGAGGCGGTCACCATCGCCGAGCTGCTCGCCGCGGCCAGCCGCTCGCAGTCCGAGTTCCTGGACCGGCTGAAGCGGGACCGGGACGAGCTCGCCGGGCTGAAGAAGCAGACCGAGGAGGCGCTCAGGACCTCCCAGACGCTGGTCGCCCAGCAGGACGCCGCCAAGGCCAAGGTCGCCGCCGACCTCGCCGCCGTCGAACAGCTGGTCGCCTCGCTCACCGGCGCCCAGCGTGCCGAGCTGGAGAAGCTGGAGAAGGCCAAGGCCGACGAGGCCCAGCTCGCCTTCCTCGCCTCCGGCGCCCTCGGCAAGGGCGAGCGCACCCCCTCGGTGGCCGGCCGCGCCGCGGTCGCCTTCGCCCTCGCCCAGCTGGGCAAGCCGTACCTGTGGGGCGGCACCGGCCCGGAGGCCTACGACTGCTCCGGCCTCACCTCGCAGGCCTGGCAGCACGCCGGGCGGCCGATCCCGCGCACCAGCCAGGAGCAGTGGGCCCAGCTCCCGCACATCCCGCTGAACCAGCTCCGCCCGGGCGACCTGATCATCTACTTCGAGGGCGCCACCCACGTCGCGATGTACATCGGCGGCGGGCTGATCGTCCAGGCACCCCGGCCGGGCGCCTACATCAAGGTGTCGTCGATCGGCTCGATGCCGATCCTCGGGGCCGTCCGGCCCGACCCGTCCGGCGCGGCGGACGAGGCCGGCGGCGCCTGGAAGGTCCCCGACCTGCCGGCCGGCTGGGACGCCGTCACGCCGATCGCCCCCAGCCCGGTCACCCCGGTGGCGACGACCCCCGCCCCCGGCACGCCGGTCACCCCGGGCACCCCCTCGACCGCCCCGGGCACGCCGACCAGCACGCCGACCGGCACCGGTACCCCGACCGGGACCGGCACCCCGACCGACCCGGGGACGCCGACCGGCACGCCGACCGGCACGCCCACGGGGACGCCGACCGGCACGCCGACCGGCACGCCCACGGGGACGCCGACCGGGACGCCCACCGGCACTCCGACCGGCACCCCCACCGGGACGCCGACCGGCACCCCGACCGGCACGCCCACGGGGACGCCGACCGGGACGCCCACCGGCACCCCGACCGGGACGGGCACGCCGAGCTCGACCGGCACCGCCACCAGCACCGGCACCGCCACCAGCACCGGCTCGGCGACCGCCTCGGCTCCGGGCAGCGCCACCGCGACGCTCCCGCTCGGCCTGCACTGACCTTCGAAGAACGGCCGAGGCCGCCCGGCGCCAGGAGCGCGGGGCGGCCTCGGCCGTTCCGGGGGCGACGTCCTACGACACCGCGCCGGAGTCCGGCTCGAAGCGGACCACGATCGCCTTCGAGGTCGGCGTGTTGCTGATGTCGGCGGTGGAGTCCAGCGGCACCAGCACGTTGGTCTCCGGGTAGTACGCCGCCGCGCCGCCGCGCGCCACCGGGTAGTGGACGACCCGGAAGTGCGGGGCGCGGCGCTCCACGCCGTCCGTCCACTCGCTGACCAGGTCGACGTACCCGCCCTCGGTCAGGCCGAGTTCGGCCGCGTCGGCCGGGTTGACCAGGACCACCCGGCGGCCGCCCTTGATGCCGCGGTAGCGGTCGTCCAGGCCGTAGATCGTGGTGTTGTACTGGTCGTGCGAGCGCAGCGTCTGCAACAGCAGGCGGCCCGGCGGCACCTCGGGCGCGGTGAGCGGGTTCACCGTGAAGTTGGCCCTGCCGGTCGCGGTGGGGAAGGTCCGGGAGTCGCGCGGGCCGTGCGGCAGGGTGAAGCCGCCGGGGCGGCGGACCTTGTCGTTGAAGTCCTCGAAGCCCGGCACCACGCGGGCGATCCGGGCCCGCAGGGTGTCGTAGTCGGTGGCGAAGTCCTCCCACGGCACGGTGTCCTCGGGGCCGAGCGCGGCGCGGGCCAGCCGGCAGACGATCGCCACCTCGGAGAGCAGGCCCGGTGCGGGCGGGCGCAGGCCGCCGCGCGAGGCGTGCACCTGGCCCATCGAGTCCTCGACGCTGACGAACTGGGCGCCGGCCGCGGTGACGTCCCGGTCGGTGCGGCCCAGGGTGGGCAGGATCAGCGCGCGGGCGCCGGTGACCACGTGCGAGCGGTTGAGCTTGGTGGACACGTGCACGGTCAGCCGGCAACGGCGCATCGCGGCCTCGGTGACCTCGGTGTCCGGGGTCGCCGCGACGAAGTTGCCGCCCATCGCGAAGAACACCCCGACCCGGCCGTCCCGCATCGCGCGGATGGTGTCCACCGAGTCCAGGCCGTGCGCGCGCGGCGGCTCGAAGCCGAACTCCTTGCCCAGCGCGTCCAGGAAGGCCTTGGCGGGCCGCTCGAAGATGCCCATCGTCCGGTCGCCCTGGACGTTGCTGTGCCCGCGCACCGGGCAGACCCCGGCGCCGGGGCGGCCGACGTTGCCGCGCAGCAGCAGGAAGTTGACCACCTCGCGGATGGTCGGGACGGCGTGCTTGTGCTGGGTGAGGCCCATCGCCCAGCAGACGATGATCTTCTCGGAGGCCAGCACCAGGCGGCCCAGCTCCTCGATCTGCTCCCAGGGCAGGCCGGTCGCGGCGAGCACGTCCTCGCGGCGGGTCTCCCGGGTCTCGGCGGCGAACTCGTCGAAGCCGTGGCAGTGCTCCTCGACGAAGGCGTGGTCGACCGCGTCCTTCTCCAGGATCAGCTGGTTGAGCGCGCGGAACAGCGCGAGGTCGCCGCCGAGCCGGATCTGGAGGAACAGGTCGGTGAGCTTGGTGCCGTGGCCGACCAGCCCGCGTGCGTTCTGCGGGTTCTTGAACCGCTCCAGGCCCGCCTCCGGCAGCGGGTTGACGCTGACGACGGTGGCGCCGGCCCGCTTGGCGCGTTCCAGGGCGGACAGCATCCGCGGGTGGTTGGTGCCCGGGTTCTGGCCCGCCACGATGATCAGGTTGGCCTGGTAGAGGTCCTTCAGGCTGACGCTGCCCTTGCCGACGCCCAGCGTCTCGGTGAGCGCCGAGCCGGACGACTCGTGGCACATGTTGGAGCAGTCCGGCAGGTTGTTGGTGCCGAGCCGGCGGGCGAACAGCTGGTACGCGAAGGCGGCCTCGTTGCTGGTCCGGCCGGAGGTGTAGAAGGCGGCGCCGTCCGCGGAGTCCAGGGCCTTCAGCTCCTCGGCGATCAGCGCGAAGGCGTCGTCCCAGGAGACCGGGGTGTAGTGGGTGGCGCCCTCGTCCAGCAGCATCGGCTGGGTGAGCCGGCCCTGCTGGCCCAGCCAGTAGCCGGAGCGCTCGGCCAGCTCGGCGACCGGGTGGGCGGCGAAGAACTCGGCGCGGATCCGGCGCTCGGTCGCCTCCTCGGCGACGGCCTTGGCGCCGTTCTCGCAGAACTCGGCGGTGTGCGTCTTGTCCGGCTCCGGCCAGGCGCAGCCGGGGCAGTCGAAGCCGTTCGGCTGGTTGACCTTGAGCAGCGTGGCCAGGGTGCGTCGGGCGCCCATCTGCTCGGACGCCATCCGCAGGCTGTGGCCGACCGCGGGCAGTCCGGCGGCCGCGTGCTGGGGCGCGGACACCTCGGGGGCGTCCTGCACCGGGTCGCTCTGCGGGGCCTGCTTGGCCATGACCGCTCTCCTCGGCTTCGCTCTTCCGGGCCGTCGCACCGTCGCGGGGGCCCGGCCCCATCCTTACACCTGCCGGAAGGACGGGGGAGGGGTGGCCCGGTACGCATCGGTAGAGTGGGACGGTTGGCGGGTTGGGGAGGGGCGCGCGTGCGAGTCGGTGATGTCCTCGACGGCCGGTACGAGCTGGTGGAGAAGCTCGGCCAGGGCGGTTTCGGGGTGGTGTGGCGGTGCCTCGACACCCGGATGCGGCGGTCGGTGGCGGTCAAGGTCATCGGGCACCACGGCGGTGACCAGGCGAAGGCGGCCCTGCGGTTCGTCCGGGAGGCCTGTGCGGCCGGCAACCTGTCCCACCCGCACATCGTCACCGTGCACGACCTCGGCGAGACCGAGCTCGGCGACCAGCCGGTGACCTTCCTGGTGATGGAACTGCTCACCGGCCGCACCCTGACCCAGGTCCTGCGGGACGGCGTGCCGGAACCGGCGCTGAGCCTGCGCTGGGGGCGGCAGATCTGCGACGCGCTGGCCACGGCGCACGACGCGGGCATGGTGCACCGGGACATCAAGCCGGACAACGTCATGATCACCGAAGCCGGCCGGGTCAAGGTGCTGGACTTCGGCATCGCGCAGCTGGACATCGGCGCCGGCGGGCTGACCACCACCGGGACGATCGTCGGCAGCCCGGCGTACATGGCGCCCGAGCGCTGGACCGGCGGCCGGGTCGACGGCCGGGCGGACCTGTACGCGCTCGGCTGCGTGCTGGTCGAACTCTTCACCGGGGCACGGCCGTTCGGCGGGGACTCGACGCCGGTGCTGATGTACCAGCACCTCAACGAGCCGCCCCCGGCGCTGGATCCGGCGCAGTTCGGGCTGCCGCCGGAGGTGGCCGGGCTGGTCGCCGAGCTGCTGGCCAAGGACCCGGCGGACCGGCCGGCCGACGCGCGGACCGTCGAGCGGCGGCTCGGGGAGCTGGCCGGCTGGCGCGGGGGCGCCTCGGGCGGCACCTGGGCGGCGATGCCGACGGTGGCGGACCGGCCGGGCCCGGCGGCCCCGCCGGCTGCGCCGCCTGCCGTACCGCCGGTGGCTCCGCCTGCCGTACCGCCGGTCGCCCCGCCCGCTGCGGCGCCGGTGGCCCGGCCGGTGCCCGCAGCGGTGCCCGCGCCGACGGTCGCGCCGGTGCTGTCGCCGCTCACCACGCCCCCGGTGGTCGCCCCCTCCGTCGACGCCGTACGGGCCGGGCTGCGCCAGCGCCGGACCGCCGCGTACCGGGCGGCCACCGCCGGGGAGGCCGCGATCCAGCTCCAGACCGTGGCCCGGGAGTGCGTCGAGGCGCTCGGCGCCACCGACCGGGACACCCTCTGCACCTGGCGGGACTTCACCTTCTACCTCAGCCGGGCCGGCGACCTGGACGGTGCGATCCGGCTGCTGCTGACCCTGGTGCAGGACATGCGGTCGGCGCTCGGCCCGGCCGACCCGGACACCCTGGGCGCCCGCTACCACCTGGTGTGGTGCGTCGGCGAGAGCGGTGCGACGGTCACCGCGATCCGGATGCTCGCCGAGCTGCTGCCCGACCTGCGCGCGACCTGGGGCCCGCAGGACACCCGCGTCCTGAAGGCCCGGCACGACCTCGCCGTCCACCAGGCCAACCGCGGCGACCTCCAGGGCGCGGTGCACCGGCTGAACGCGCTGCTGCCGGAGCTCGCCCAGGCGCTGGGCGACCGGCACCCGAGCACCGTCCAGGCCTGGCAGGACCTGGCCGGCTACCAGCGGCGGCTCGCCAGCCCCGGCCACCGCCCGCCGGCCGGCCGGGCCCGGCGCGCGCGGATGAGCCCCGCGGAGGCCCTGGTGCTGGTCCGCCGGCTCAGGCTCTGGGACTTCGCCAACGACCAGGACGCCCAGGCCTGCATGGCCGCCCTGGACCGCGGCACCGGCCTGAAGGGCGTCGCCGACCTGGTCTTCGAGGCCCCCGACCACGTCTCCGACGAGGACCTGGTCGAAGAGATCTACGGCCCCTGACCGCACGCCACCCCGGACCGCACGCCACCCCGGACCCGGGGCTCCGGCGGACCCGCCCGGCCCCGCGCCGGGTCAACCCGCCGGTTCCGTCAGCTGCTCGACCAGCAGGTCGACGGTGTCGAGGTCGAGGTCGGCGGCCAGGGCGCGGAGCAGGGTGCGGGCGGCGGTGTCGTTCTGCCGGAAGGACGGGGCGTTGGTGCGCGGGCGGGCGAAGGCCGCGGCGGAGCGGTGGGTGGTGTGCGGGCCGAGGGCGGTGCGGCGCGGGTGCGGGCGGCCGTCCAGGGCGGGGTCGAGCAGGCGGCAGTCGCCGGGGGCGATGGCGACCAGGCCGGAGCGGTGGGTGAACTCCCCGTCGGCGAGCACCTCCTCGACGATCCGGCCGCCCCGGTGCAGGTCGCGCAGCACCGGGTCGAGGGTGCGGGCGAGGGCGTGCTTGGGCAGGTAGGCCTCGATCAGGGCGGTGGCGGTGACGGTGTGGCCGGGCACGGTGGCTCCGGAGGCCCGCCAGGTGCCGGTGGTCTCGTCCCGCTCGACCCGGACGTCGGCGCCGAGGAAGCGCACCACCCCGGCCGCCGAGAGGGCGAGCAGCTGGTGCAGCCGGAAGCCGGGCGGGCCGGAGGCGAGGTAGCCGAAGTAGCCGAAGAACCACTCGTCCACCTCCTCGGCGGTCGAGCGGGCGGTGAGCCGGCCGGCGGCGACCACCCGGGGCAGTTGGCCGAACAGGGAGAGCAGGGCGAGGAAGGCGCCCAGGTCGGCGCTGTGCGCGGGGTCGGCGCGGCGGTCGGCGTCGGCGGCGATGTGGGCGCGCAGGTGCTCCTGGAGCTCCTCGGCGGTGTCCAGGCGCAGGCCCGCCAGCGGGTGGTCGAGCCGCTCGAAGTCGATCCGGTCGGCCGGGTCGGGGACGGCCTCGGCGATCAGCGCGGCGAGTTCGGGGGTGTACCAGCCGTGCCGGTCGTACCGGGCCAGGAACTCCGGCCAGGGCAGCGCGGTGCGGCCGAGGTGGGCGTGGAACAGCTCGTGGTAGTGCCCGAAGGCGATCTCCTTGGCCATCAACGGCCAGAAGTCGCGCCGGAGTTCGAGTGGCCCCGCGGTGGCGAGGACGGCGTCCACGGCGGCCGCGTCGAAGTACCGGGGGAGCGGGGCGGGCGGCCCCTGGAGGCGGTAGCCGGTCTTGGAGCGGTACGGCACGCCGCGCCGGGAGCCGAGGTGCAGCACCGGTTCGCGGCCGGAGGGCAGGTAGCGCAGCCCGTCGGCGGTGGCCTCGAAGCGGCCGCCGCGCCCCTCGGTGAGCAGGGCGACCAGGTCGACGGCGGCCAGGCCGAGGCCGCGCAGCACGACGTGCTCGCCGGGGGCGATGCCGGACAGGTCGGCGTCGGCGGAGTAGGCGGGCGGGAGGTGGAAGCGGCCGTGCCGGGCGGCGAAGTCGCGGTCGGCGGCGTACCGGGGGTGCGGGGCGGAGTCGAGGTGGCCGAGGGTGAGGGCGACGTGGTCGGCGGTGAGCGTGCGGTCGGCGAGGTGGACGGTCTGCGGGCCGTCGGCCGGGCCGTCGATCCGCCGGACGGTGTCCCGGTGCACGGTGATCGTGACGTGCGGCGGCAGATCGGCGACGGCGCGGCGGAACACCCAGTCCAGGTAGGCGCTCTGGGCCCGGCGGGTGGGGAAGTCGGTGGGCGCGAGGGTGCGCAGTTCGGCCCGGACGGCCGGGTCGGCGACCTCCCGGTAGGGCGCGAACTCCTCCTGCCGGACGGCCCATTCGGCGAGCGAGGGGCCGGGGCGGACCGGTCCCTCGACGGCGGAGCGCTCGTCGGTGAACATGGTGACGTCCTCGGCCATCGAGTTCATCCGCAGCAGCGGGGACTGCTCGCGGCGCCAGACCCGGCCCGCGCCGGGCGGGTACGGGTCGACCAGGTGGATGCGCAACGGCCGGTCGGCGGGCAGGAGTTCGGCCGCGTTGGCGGCGATCCGCTCCAGCAGGCCGGTGCCCCGCGGGCCGGCGCCGACGATCACCAGCGTCGTCATGACCGCACCGCCCGGCGGTAGGCGGCGCGGGCGCGCTGGAGCGGGGTGGGCGGCAGGCCGTCCCGGCTGGTGCCCTTGGCGTAGTGCCGTTCGACGTAGTACTGGCCGATGGAGAGCACCGTGGTGACCACCAGGTACCAGAGCGTGGCGACCATCAGCATCGGGATGACCTGGTAGGACTGCAGGTAGACCAACTGCACCGAGTAGAGCAGGTCGGAGACGGCCAGCACGCTGACGATGCTGGTCCCCTTGAGCGCGCTGATCAGCATGTTCCCGGCGGTCGGCACGATCGAGCGCATCGCCTGCGGGACGACGATCCGGCGCAGTACCCGCCACCGGCCGAGCCCGAGCGCGGCGGCGGCCTCCAACTGGCCGCGGTCCACCGAGAGGATGCCGCCGCGGACGACCTCGGCGGCGTACGCGGACTCCAGCAGGGTCAGGCCGAGGACGGCGGTGAGGGTGGGGCCGACCAGGTTGACGGTCCTGACGGTGACGAACTCGGGGCCGAACGGGATGCCCAGGCCGAGGGTCGGGTAGAGCGCGCCGATGTTGAAGAAGAACAGCAGCTGCACCAGCGGCGGGGTGGACCGGAAGATCCAGATGTAACCCCAACTCAGGGTGCGCAGGACCGGGTTGGTGGAGAGCCGCATGGTGGCCAGGACGGTGCCGAACACGAAGCCGAGGGCGAGGGTGACGGCGGTGAGCCAGAGCGTCAGGGTGAGCCCGTCGAGCACCGAGCGGGCGGTGAACCAGTCGGCGACCACGCCCCATTGGAAGGCGTCGTTGCGGACGACCGAGGTGACGGCCATCGCGGCCAGCAGCAAGGCGATCGCGGCGAGGACCCACTGGCCGGGCTTGCGGCGGGGGACGATCCGGGCCTCGGGGGCGGGCGGCGGGGCGGGGTGGTCGAGTGCGGAGGGAGCGGGCAGGACGTCCTGCGGGGTGGCCATGGCGGAGGCTCCTGGCGGGAGTGCGGGCGGGAAGGGGGACGGGCGGTGGCCCCGTACGCGCGGCCCGCGTCCCTCAACACGGCCTGCGCATTGCACTGCACTCCGGGTCGATCGTACGCACGCGTGATCGACGGCTGTCAAGGGCGGTCCGACGGGTGGCCGGGGCCGTCGGAAGGGCGACAGGAGATCGCAACACTGCGGCAACGAGGGATGGTTGACGTACCGGAGTGGCGGCTGCTCAACTTGAGGCCATGTACGCCGAGCAGCCCCTGGTCACCCGCGACCACATCGACTTCGGTCGGGTGTGGTCCGCGGCGTGTCACGGCTGACCCGGCAGCGGGCCGCCCGTCCGGCCCTGATCTCCCTCGGGGAGTCCTCCCTCGGTGCCCCGTCGCGGGCCGGGACCGCCGTCCGTCGCTGACGGCACCTCAGGCGCACGCTGCCGCCGCCGCTCAACTCCGCACCGCGCTCCGGCCGTTCTCCGCCCCGGGCGGCAATCCGTCGCCGCCACCGCCACCGCCACTGTCACCCGCACGTACCCGTGTTCCCGGCCGTCCCGGCACGGCCTGCTCCGGCGTACCCACCCGCGCTCCGCCGGACTCCCGCTCACCCGAAAGGTTCCGCCATGCCCGTCGAATTCCTCGGCATCGCCGCCACCGGCGATGGTTCGGAGACCACCCCCCGCACCACGGCCGCCTTCGACCGCGACTACACCCTGCGGCTGGCCAGGGCGCACGAGGACCACGGCTGGGACCGGGTGCTCTTCGCGTACGGGGCGGGCTCGCCCGAACCGGCGGCCGCGGCCGCGTTCCTGGCCTCGAAGCTCGACCGCCTCCAGATCCTGCTGGCGCACCGGCCGAACGTCTCCTACCCGACCTTCGCCGCCAAGACCTTCGCCACCCTGGACCAGATCAGCGACGGCCGGCTGACCGTCCACTTCATCACCGGCGGCAACGACCACGAGCAGCGGCGCGAGGGCGACTTCCTGTCCAAGGACGAGCGCTACCAGCGCACCCGCGAGTACATCGGCATCGTGAAGAAGGCGTGGACCAGCCACGAGCCCTTCGACCACGAGGGCGCCCACTACCGCTTCCACGACTTCGTCTCGGACGTCTTCCCGGTCCAGCAGCCCCGCCCGGCGGTCTCCTTCGGCGGCTCCTCGGAGGCGGCGTACCGGGCCGGCGGCGCCGAGGCGGACATCTTCTGCCTGTGGGGCGAGCCGCTGGCCCGCACCGCCGAGCAGATCGAGCGGGTGAAGGAGGCGGCCCGGGCCGCCGGGCGCACCGACGTGCCGCGGATCCAGGTGGCGTTCCGGCCGATCATCGCGCCGACCGAGGAACTGGCCTGGGAGAAGGCGCACCGCACGGTCGCCGCGATCAAGGACCGCCGGGCCGCCGGGGACGGCGCCCGCCGCCGGCCGGCCGGTGACCAGCCCGAAAACACTGGCTCCCAGCGGCTGCTGGAGATCGCCGAGGCCGGCGAGCGCTACGACCGCGCGCTGTGGACCCCGACCGCGGCGGCCACCGGCGCGGCCGGCAACTCCACCGCGCTGGTCGGTACCCCGGAGACGGTCGCCGCGGCGCTGCTGGACTACTACGACCTCGGCGTGGACATCCTCTCCGCCCGCGGCTACGCGCTGGTCGACGACGCGATCGACTTCGGCCGGTACGTCATCCCGATCGTCCGCGAGGAGGTCGCCCGGCGGGACGCCGCCAAGGCCGCCGCGGCGGCGGAGGCGGCCGAGCGGGCCGAGCATGACCGGCACCAGCTGATCGCGCTCCAGGCGTGAGCGGTCCAGGCGTGAGCGGTCCGGGCACACGAGGCCGGATCGGTGCAGCCGTCGAGTTCCGCCGGGTGAGCATCGACGACCCGCTGGTCGAGCCGCTGCTGCGCGAGCTCACCCACGAGTACGTCAGCTGGTACGGGCCCGCGGCGCACCAGGAGATGACCCGCTACCCGCGGGACGCCTTCGCCGAGCCGCACGGCGTGCTGCTGCTCCTGCTGGAGGACGGCGCGCCGGTGGCCGGCGGCGCGTACAAGCGGTACGACCGGCACACCGCTGAGGTCAAGCGGATGTGGACGGACTCCGCCCACCGCCGCCGGGGCCTGGCCCGCCGGGTGCTGGCCGAGCTGGAGCGGACGGCGGCGGCCGCCGGTTACACCCGCCTGTACCTCACCACCGGCCCGCGCCAGCCCGAGGCGCGCGGCCTCTACCTGGCCACCGGCTACACCCCGCTGTTCGACCTCACCGCCGATCCGGCGGCGCTCGGCAAGCTCCCGTTCGAGAAGCACCTGAAGGGCACTCCGTGAGAACCACCACCGTCCCCCGCCGCCTGCTCGCGGCCACCGCCCTGCTGCCGGTGCTGGCGCTGGCCGCGTGCGGCTCGGATCCGAAGATCGCGGGCGCGGCGGGGGCGAGCGGGCTCGCCGCCACCGCCTCCCAGGACGTCCTGTCCGGCCTGACGAAGTCGGACGCGGCCGCCGCGCTGCTGCCCGAGGAGGTCCGTACGGCCGGCACGCTGACCTTCGGCGCGTCCTTCGGCACGCCGCCCACCGCGTTCTACGCCGACCAGGCCACCAAGAAGCCCGCCGGGATCGACGTCGACTTCACCGACGCGGTGGCGAAGCTGCTCGGCCTGACCGTGAAGCGCGAGGAGGCCGCCTTCGAGACGATCCTGCCGGCCCTGGACAGCGGCAAGTTCGACGTCGGCACCGGCAACTTCGGGGTCACCACGGCCCGGCTGAAGACCATCGACTTCGTCACCTACATCGACGACGGGCAGGGCTTCGCGGTCAAGAAGGACAACACCGCCCTCCAGCCGGTCACCGACCTGGTGCAGTTGTGCGGGCTGACCGTCGGCACCGGTGCCGGCACCACCTTCGAGACCACCCTCAACAACAGGAAGAACGTCTGCACCGACGCCGGGAAGCAGCCGTACGAGGTGAAGGCCTTCAGCGAGAGCGGCGCCCTGCTCACCGGCCTCCAGCAGGGCCGGGTGGACGTGGTGATGTCCACCATCAACGGCCTGCGCTACCAGGCCTCGCAGGAGGCCTCCGGGACGCGCTTCCTCGGCGAGTTCCACCGGCTGGACGTCGGCTTCGCCTTCAAGAAGGGCTCGAAGCTGACCCCGGCCTTCCAGGCGGCCGTCAACCAGCTGATCAAGGACGGGACGTACGAGCGGATCCTCCGGAAGTGGGGGGTCACCGACTCGGCGATCACCGAGTCGAAGATCAGCCCGCCCGAACACCCGTGAGCCCCGGGCCCGTTGGAGGAGCCACCCGATGACCGTCACGACCGAGAAACCCCCGGCGCCGCCCCTTCCCGGGGCCGGGTCCGGGCCCGGGCAGGGGCCCCGCCTCGACCTCGACGAGCTGGCCGGGCTGCGGACCGTGCGCGCCCGGCACCCCTGGCGCTGGGCCGCCGGGATCGCCGCACTCGTCGTGGTCGCCCAGTTCGCCCACGGCCTGGCCACCAACCCCGGCTGGGACTGGGCCACCTTCCGGCTGTTCTTCACCGCCGACACGATCGTCCGGGCGGTCGGCCGCACCCTGAAACTCACCGCCTACGGCACCGTGCTGGGCTTCCTGCTGGGTGCCGGGGTGGCCGCGCTGCGGCTGTCCCGCAGCGCGATCCTGCGGACCATCGCCTGGGCGTACGTCTGGGTGTTCCGCTCGATCCCGCTGATCGTCCAGCTGGTGTTCTGGTTCAACCTGTCGTACCTCTACAAGCGCTTCGGGATCGGCATCCCGTTCGGCCCGACCTTCGGGGAGGTCGACACCGTCGGCGTGCTGAGCGCGCTCGGCGCGGCGGTGCTCGGCCTCGGGCTGCACCAGGCCGCGTTCGCCGCCGAGATCATCCGCGGCGGCATCCTCGCCGTCGACCCGGGCCAGCGCGAGGCCGCCGCCGCGCTCGGCATCCCGCGTTGGCGGCAGGCCCGGCGGATCGTCCTGCCGCAGGCCATGCGCGGCATCCTGCCGGCCGCCGCCAACGAGGTGATCTCGCTGCTCAAGGGCACCTCGGTGGTCTACGTGATGGCGATCGGCGAACTCTTCTACCAAGCCCAGGTGATTTACGGCCGGACCGGCCGGGTGGTGCCGCTGCTGATGGTCGCCACCGTCTGGTACGTGCTGCTGACCACCGTGCTGTCGATCGGCCAGTACTACGTCGAACGGCACTTCGCCCGTGGCTCCCGGCGCACCCCGCCGCCCACCCCGCTCCAGCGCGCCCGGGCCTTCGTCCGGAGCCTGCCGACGGTCCGGACTTCTGGAGGACACCCGTGACCACACCGATCACACTGACCACACCGACCACGTCGACCACGCCGGGCGAGGGCGACCCGCAGAGCCCGCCGATGGTGCAGGTCCGCGGCCTGCACAAGAGCTTCGGGCAGCTCGCGGTGCTGCGCGGGGTCGACCTGGACGTCCCGGCCGGCTCGGTGACGGTGGTGCTCGGCCCGTCCGGCTCCGGCAAGTCCACCCTGCTGCGCTCGATCAACCACCTGGAGAAGCTGGACCGCGGCCACGTCGCCATCGACGGTGAGCTGATCGGCTACCGCCGCTCCGGCGACCGGCTGTACGAGCTCAGGGAACGCGAGGTGCTGCGCCAGCGCACCCACATCGGCTTCGTGTTCCAGAACTTCAACCTGTTCCCGCACCTGACCGTGCTGGAGAACCTGGTCGAGGCCCCCATCGCCGCGCTGGGCCGGCCGCGGGCCGAGGCGCGGGCGGCGGCGCTGGCCCTGCTGGCCCGGGTCGGGCTGGCCGACAAGGCCGACGCCTACCCCCGGCAGCTGTCCGGCGGCCAGCAGCAGCGGGTGGCGATCGCCCGGGCGCTGGCGCTGGAGCCCAAGGTGCTGCTGTTCGACGAGCCCACCTCGGCGCTCGACCCGGAGCTGGTCGGCGAGGTGCTGGACGTCATCAAGGACCTGGCCCGCAGCGGCACCACGATGATCGTGGTCACCCACGAGATCGGCTTCGCCCGCGAGGTCGCCGACACCGTGGTCTTCATGGACGGCGGTGTGGTGGTCGAGCAGGGGCCGCCGGCCGAGGTCCTGGACCGCCCGCGGCACGAGCGCACCCGGGCGTTCCTCGCCAAGGTGCTCTGAGCCCGCCGCACTCCCGGCCCCCCTTTCACCGAGCAACCCAGCAACCCCGAAACCGAGCAACCGAGCAGGAGTTCCGCCATGTCCCTACCCCGTCGCGCCCTCGTGACCGCCGCCGGCGCCTTCGCCGCCACCCTCGCCCTGACCGCGTGCGGCAGCGGGTCCTCGGGTGCCGCGGCGGAACTCGCCCCGGCCAAGGGCAGCACCGCGCCGAACGGCACGGTGGTGAACCTCACGCCCGACCAGAACCGGGTGACCACGCCCAAAGTGGAGGCGATCGCGGCTCTGGTCCCGGAGGAGATCAGAAAGAGAGGGACGCTGACCGTGGTCGACTCCCTCGGCACCACGCCCCCGCTGGACTTCTACGCCAACGACGACAGGACGATCATCGGCGTCGAGCCGGACCTCGCCTCGCTGATCGGCAATGTGCTCGGCCTCAAGGTCGAGTTCAACCCGGTCTCCTGGGAGAACGTCTTCGTCGGCCTGGACAGCGGCAAGTACGACGTCGGGATCTCCAACATCACCGTCACCGAGGCCCGCAAGGAGAAGTACGACTTCGCCACCTACCGGCTGGACATCCTCGGCTTCGAGGCGAAGAAGGGCAGCGGCCTCAAGGTCTCCGGCGCCAAGGACCTGGCGGGCCGGACGGTCGGCGTCACCTCCGGCACCAACCAGGAGAAGCTGCTGATCTCCTGGAGCGAGGAGAACGTGAGGAACGGCCTCAAGCCGATCGAGATCAAGTACTTCCAGGGCGCCGAGTTCTACCTGGCGCTGTCCTCCGGCCGGATCGACGCCTACGTCGGCCCCAACCCCAACCTCGCCTTCCACGCCGTGCAGACCGGCGAGACCGAGGTGGTCGGCACCTACTCGGGCGGCGGCGCGGACGTCCTCGGCAAGATCGCGACCACCACCCGGAAGGACAACGGTCTGGTCCGGGCGCTGAACGGCGCCGTGAACGAGGTGATCAGGAACGGCACGTACGGCCAGGTGCTCAAGCGCTGGGGCCTGAAGGCCGAGGCCGTCCAGACCTCCGAGGTCAACCCGCCCGGCCTGCCCAAGCCGAAGGCCTGAGGGCCCGTCCGGCCCCCGCCCGTTCGCCTGTTCACCCGCGCGCCTCCCCCCGCCGCTATGGTGGCCCCGCACGGTGACCCCGCCGACGGTGAACACCGTACGGGGGCACCGGACTTGGGCCGGGCGGCAACACGGCGGATTGGGGGAGGGCGTGCAGACGGGGCAACTGCTCGACGGCCGCTACCAGCTGGAGGAACGGCTGGGCAACGGCGGCTTCGGCGTGGTCTGGCGGGCGACCGACGTCCGGCTGCACCGGCCGGTCGCGGTCAAGGTGCTGCTGGACGAGCACGCGGGCGACCAGGAGGCGGTCGCCCGGTTCGTCCGCGAGGCCCGGACGGCGGGCGGCCTCTCCAATCCGCACATCGTGACCGTGCACGACTACGGCCGGATCGCGAGCGGGCCGGGCGAGGCCCACTACCTGGTGATGGAGCTGGTCCGCGGCCGCGCCCTGTCCGCGGTGCTCAAGGAGGGCGCCCCGGACCAGGAACTCGGGCTCAAGTGGATGCGCCAGGTGTGCAAGGCGTTGGACGCCGCGCACCGGACCGGCGTCGTGCACCGGGACATCAAGCCCGAGAACGTCATGATCGACGACGGCGGCCGGGCCAAGGTGGTGGACTTCGGCATCGCCAGGCTGCTCACCCAGTCCACCGGCCTCACCTCCAGCGGCAACGTGGTCGGCACCGTGCCCTACCTGGCCCCCGAGTGCTGGTCCGGCACCACGGTGGACAGCCGGGCCGACCTCTACGCGCTCGGCGTCATGCTGTTCGAGGTCTGCACCGGCCGGCGGCCGTTCCGCGCGGCCACGGCCCCCGAGTACATGTACAAGCACCTGGAGGAGACCCCGCCCCGGGTGCGCAGCACCGACCCGGGGCTGGCCGAGCTGATCGCCGCGCTGCTCGCCAAGCGCCCGGGGGACCGGCCCGCCAGTGCCGCCGAGGTCCTGGAGCGGCTGCGGGCGATCCGGCCCGGGATGCTCCGGCCCGACGACCCCAGCCCGGAACAGCTGCGCCGCCGGGCCGACCAGGCCTGGCAGCGCGGCGCCGACGGCTCGCCCGCCGAGGCCGTCGGCATGCTGACGACGCTCATCCCCGACCTGGCCCGGATCTGCGGCCCCGACGACCCGCGCACCCTGCGCACCTGCCACGACCTGGCCCTCTGGCTGGCCGAGGACGGCAGCCCGGGCGCGGCGGTGGCCCTGCTGCGCGAGCTGGTCGTGGCGCTGGTCGGCGAGCCGGCGGCCCGGGCCGACGTGGCGCGCGACCTCGACCGCTGGCACCGGGAGGTCTCCCGCACCGGCCCGGGCGAGCCGCGGCCGCTGACCCTCTCCGGCCTGCTCGGCGGCCCCCTCGGCAGCGGCGCGCACCGCGGCTGAGGCGTCGGCCCGGGGCCGCCCGGGCTGCTCGGGCCCGCCCGGGGCCTGCTCGGGGCCTGCTCGGGGCCCGCTCAGGGCTGTCAACCGTACGGGCCGCCGATTCCGTGCTCCGGCGGATTGGAGGAATTGATAGGAATTCGCCCATCGGGACCCTCTGGTTCAACGGCTCGGGCCGTTGATATACCTCGCTTGCATAGACCGGGAGTGGTGTGCGGCCGCCCGGTGAGCTGCGACGAAATGGTGGTGACGGATCGATGAAGCTCCTTCGCGTCGGACCCCCGGGCGCCGAGCGTCCGGTCGTACTGGGCCGGGACGGCACCGGCTACGACCTCTCCGGGCGGGCCCGGGACATCGACGGGGCCTTCCTGGCCGGGCTGGACCCCGAGGCGCTGGCCCGGGACATCGCCGCCGGCCTGCTGCCCGAGGTGGACCTCGCCGGTCAGCGGCTGGGCGCGCCGGTCGCCCGCCCGGGCAAGGTGGTCGGCATCGGGCTCAACTACCGCGACCACGCGGCCGAGGCCGGGGCGGCGATCCCGGACGAGCCGGTGATCTTCCTCAAGCCGAGCTACACCGTGGTCGGTCCGTACGACGAGGTGCTGGTGCCGCGCGGCGGCGAGAAGACCGACTACGAGGCCGAGTTGGCGATCGTGATCGGCCGCACCGCCCGCTACCTGGCGGGACACCGGGAGGCCGCGGAGGTGATCGCCGGCTACACGATCGCCAACGACGTCACCGAGCGGGCCTTCCAGTTCGAGCGCGGCGGCCAGTGGGACAAGGGCAAGTCGGCCGAGACCTTCACCCCGCTCGGCCCCTGGCTGGTCACCGCCGACGAGGTCGCCGACCCGCAGGCGCTGCCGCTGCGGCTCTGGGTCAACGGGGAGCTGCGGCAGGACGGCAGCACCGCGCAGATGATCTTCCCGGTGCTCGAACTGGTCCGCTACGCGAGCCAGTTCATGGTGCTGGAGCCGGGTGACGTGATCGTCACCGGCACCCCGGCCGGGGTCACCCTGGGCCACCCCGGTACGCCGTTCCTCATTCCGGGTGACATCGTCGAGATCGAGATCGACGGTCTCGGCCGCCAGCGCCAGGTGTTCGGCAAGGCCTGACGCCCGTCGGCCCCGACCCCGGGCACGGGGGTCGGGGGCCACCGCAGGTCAGCCCACCTCGGCGCAGGTCAGCGCGGGTCAGCGCACCAAGGCGCAGGTCAGCGCGGGTCAGCGCACCAAGGCGCAGGTCACCGCACGTCAGCGCACCTCGGCGCGGACGGTCAGCACCGCGCGCAGCCGCTCGGCCCGCGGCGCCTGCGGCCCCTCCAGCGCGAGCAGCGTGGCCAGCACCCCCGCGGTCTGCGGGTCGTGCAGCGCGGTCGCCGCCGCCATCGCCGTGAACTGGTCCACCAGCCAGTCGCGCAGCTCGTCCACCGGCAGCGTGCGCCCCTCGTCCAGCCAGCTCAGCGACGCGCCCTCGACCACCGCGATCCACGAGCGCACCAGCAGGGTCAGCCGCGGCCCGGCGTCCCGCACGCCCAGGTGGCGCAGGGTCCGCCGCAGCGCCTCCCGGCGGACGTCGTCCACGATCGCCGAGGTCCGGGCCGTCTCCACCACCGAACCGCCGCGCAGCAGCGCCGAGTACCCGGCGTCGTGCTCGGCGACGAAGGCGAAGTAGCCGTCCAGGACGGCCGCCAGCTGCTCGGACGGCGTTCCGGCGAGCGGCACCGCGAAGCGACTGGTCAGCTCGTCGGCGGCGGTGCGCAGCGCGGCCTCGTAGAGCTGTTGCTTGCCGCCCGCGAAGTAGCGGTAGACCAGAGGGCGGGAGGCCCCGGCGGCCTCGGCGACGTCGTCCAGGCTGACCTCCTCGGGCGGCCGGGAGGCGAACAGCTCCAGGGCGACCGCGATCAGCTGTTCGCGTCGCTGCTGCACCGGCAGCCGTCGGTACCCGGCGCGGCGCGGGCGGAGCTCGGGGGCGGCCGGGGTGGGGGCCGGGCCGGTTGCCGTGGTGGGGCGGGCTTCCATGCCGGTCAGCGTAATGGGCGTCGGCCTGATCGGATCCTGTCGCGCACGGGTTCCCACCGTGCGGCCGTGCGGCCCGGATCCCGCCCGGGGGCCCGACCCGGTCCCGCTCGGCGAGGAGCCGACCGGTGCATGTCACCGGTAACCGGTAAAGGCTTGCAATCGGCCCGCGTCACGAAATGATGTCCGGATGGTTGAAGAACTGATCACCTCCGACGGCACCACCCCCCGCCGTATCGCCGAGGGTTACGTCCGTGCCCTGGCCGAGCTCGACCCGCTGACCGCGGTCTACCTGGGGCTCAACCCCGAGGACGACCGGCTGCCCGACCTCTCGCCGGCCGGCGCCGATGCGGTCGCCGACCTCGGCCGCCGCACCCTGGCCGCGCTCACCGAGGCCGAGCGCGCCGGCGCCGCCGAGGACGAGGCCGAGCGGCGCTGCGCCCGCCTGCTGCGCGAGCGGCTGACCGCCGAACTGGCCGTGCACGACGCGGGGGAGAACTTCCGCGCGGTGCGCAACCTGGGCTCCCCGGTGCACCACGTCCGTGACGTCTTCACCCTGATGTCCACCGACACCGAGGCGGACTGGGCCGTGGTCGGCCGCCGGCTGGCCCGCGTGCCGCTCGCGCTGGAGCAGTTCCGGCTGACCCTGGCCGCCGGGATCGAGCGCGGTCTGCTCTCCGGCCCCCGCCAGGTGTCCACCGTGGTCGGGCAGATCGGCGAGTGGCTGGCCGGGGAGGTGCCCGGCGGATGGTTCGGCGAGTTCGTCCGGGACGCGCCCGAGGGCCTGCGCGCGGAGCTGTCCGGGCACGCCGTCGCCGCCGCCGAGGAGCTGGCCGCGCTGCGCGACTGGATGCGCGACGTCTACGGCCCGGCCGCCGCGGACACCCCGGACACCACCGGCCGGGAGCGCTACGGCCGCCTGGTCCGCTTCTGGACCGGCTCCGACCTGGACCTGGACGAGGCGTACGCGTGGGCCTGGGGGGAGTTCCACGACCTGCTCGCGCAGATGGAGTCCGAGGCCGGGAAGGTCCGCCCGGGCGCCGGTCCGATGGAGGCGATGAAGTGGCTGGAGGTCGACGGCCCGGCCGTCGAGGGCGCCGAGGCCGCCCGGGAGTACCTCCAGGGCCTGATGGACCAGGTGATCCGGGACCTCCAGGGCACCCACTTCGACCTGGCCGAGCCGGTCACCCGGGTCGAGTCGAGGATCGCCCCGCCCGGCAGCGCGGCCGCGCCGTACTACACCGCGCCCTCGCTGGACTTCAGCCGCCCCGGGCGGACCTGGCTGCCGGCCCTCGGCCGGGAGCGCTTCCCGCTCTGGGACCTGGTCTCCACCTGGTACCACGAGGGCGTCCCGGGTCACCACCTCCAGCTCGCGCAGTGGAACTACGTCGCCGACCGGCTCTCCACCTACCAGGTGAGCGTCGGCGGGGTGAGCGCCAACCTGGAGGGCTGGGCGCTGTACGCCGAGCGCCTGATGGACGAGCTCGGCTACCTGACCGACCCGGGCCACCGCCTGGGGTACCTCAACGCGCAGATGATGCGGGCGCTGCGGGTCATCGTCGACATCGGCATGCACGCGGGCCTCGACTTCCCCGCCGACTCCCCGTACCGCCCGGGTGAGCCGGTCTCCCCCGAGGCCGCCCGGGAGTTCTTCGGCCGCTACTGCGGGCTGAACGACGAGTACCTGGACAGCGAGCTGGTCCGCTACCTGGGCATGCCCGGCCAGGCGATCGGCTACAAGCTGGGCGAGCGGGCCTGGCTGCGCGGCCGGGAGGCGGCGCGGGCGGCGCACGAGGCGCGCGGTGAGGAGTTCGACCTCAAGGCATGGCACATGGCGGCGCTCTCGCAGGGCTCGCTGGGGCTGGACGACCTGGTCGCGGAGCTGTCGGCGCTGTAGGGCGGCGGCCCCGGCGCGCCCGGGAGCGGGCCGGCCGGTGGGGCCCCGGGACTCGTCCGTGAGTCCCGGGGCCCTCCTCCTTTAGTCCGACAAAGGTCGATTTGGTGAGGTTTTTCCTTGCCATCCGTCCGTGCGCGCGTTTGGCTGGAAGGCGACTGCGTGACCTCTCCGTACCACTCCGGAAGGCTCGACCAGTGTCTGCGTACACCGCCACCGGTCATGAGAACGCGGACAGCCGCCGCTGGTGGGCCCTGGCGGTCATCGCCATCGCCCAGCTCATGATCGTCCTCGACATCACCATCGTGAACATCGCACTGCCGTCGGCCCAGAAGGACCTGGGGATCTCCGACGCCGACCGACAGTGGATGATCACCGCCTACACGCTCGCCTTCGGCGGCCTGCTGCTGCTCGGCGGTCGGTTGGGCGACCTCTTCGGACGCAAACGCGTCTTCACCATCGGCCTGCTGGGCTTCGCCCTCGCCTCGGCCATCGGCGGCGCGGCCGTCTCCCCGGCCATGCTGTTCGGCGCCCGGGCCCTCCAGGGCGCGTTCGGCGCACTGCTCGCGCCCTCCGCGCTGGGTCTGCTCTCGACCACCTTCTCCGATCCCAGGGAACGCAGTACGGCCTTCGGCGTCTTCGGCGCGATCGCCGGCAGCGGCGCCGCGATCGGGTTCATCACCGGCGGCCTGCTGACCGAGTACCTGAACTGGCGTTGGTGCCTGTTCGTCAACACCCCGATCGCGATCGCCACCGCCTTCGCCGCCCGCTACGTGCTCGCCCGCGACCACGTCGCCAAGGGCCGGCGGATCAAGCTGGACCTGCCGGGGGCGCTGCTCGGTTGCACCGGTCTGCTCGCGATCGTCTTCGGCACCTCCGAGGCCGTGACCAGGGGCTGGGGCGACTGGCTGGTGCTGGGCTCGCTGGGGCTCGGCGTCCTGCTGCTGGCGACGTTCGTCCTGGTCGAGAAGCACACCGACCACGCGCTGCTGCCGCTGCACATCGTCGGCGAGCGCAACCGCGGCGGCGCCGCGCTCTCGGTCGGTCTGGCCATGGTCGGCATGTTCGGCCTGTTCCTGTTCCTGACCTACTACCTCCAGGTGATCAAGCACTTCTCGCCGGTGATGTCCGGGGTCTCGTTCCTGCCGATGACCGCCGCGATCATCACCAGTTCGACCGGCTTCGCGGCCCGGCTGATGACCAGGGTGCCGTCCCGCAACCTGATCGCGCCCGGTCTGCTGCTGGCCGCGGCCGGCATGGCCTGGCTGACCCAGATGAAGGTGGACAGCCCGTGGGCCGCCATGGTGCTGCCCGCCCAGCTGCTGCTCGGCTTCGGCATGGGCCTGGTCTTCATGCCGTCGATGAGCCTGGCCACCCTGGGGGTCGCCCCGAACGAGGCCGGGGCCGCGTCGGCCACCATCAACTCGGCCCAGCAGGTGGGCGGATCCTTCGGCACGGCGCTGCTGAACACCATCGCGGCCAGCGCCACCGCGACCTACCTGTCCACCCGGATCGCGTCCGATCCACAGGTGCAGGCACAGGGCGCGGTGCACGGCTACGCGGTCGCCACCTGGGTGGCGATGGCGGTGCTGATCCTCGCCGCACTGGTCGCGTTCCTGATGATCAACCACCGCCCGGCGCCCGGCGAGGCGACCGGCGGACCGGCCGTCCCGGCCGGGGCGGAACGCGAGGCCGCGCCCCCGGCCCAGATCGACGGGCAGCCGAGCGCCAGGGCGGGCGCCACCGCCCCGGCGGACCGGCAGCGGGCGACCTGACGACGACCGCGAGGTCCTGAGGTCAACCTCCGGCGCCTGCTCGACCCCTGGCCACCGCCAGGGTCGAGCGGGCGCCGGGGTGCTGAAACGCTTCCTCTCCGTGGGGTGAGGTTTTTCTCATCCGTCTCCCAGGCACGGGTAACGACGTTTCGAGGCAAAGACGGCATAGTCATTGACCGAACCGCGACACCGATCCCCGGGCAGGAGAGACAGGCATGGGTCAGCACCGCCGCCGTAAGCCGCGCCGCCGTCTGCTGGCCCCGACCCTGTTCACCGGGCTGTCGGCCGTCGTGGTGGCCGCCGTGGTGACCGGGACGCACGGGCTGAGCCTCTCCGACGCGACGGCCGCCGGAAAGGCCGCCCGCAGCCCCCGGACCAGCGTCGCGGGCGCCCCGGACACCCCGGCCCCCGCCGCGCCCGCACCGGTCGTCGCCCCGGACACCGAGCCGAGCCCGACCGCCGGCACGACCCCGGCCCCCGGAGCCACCGGTTCTCCCACGGCCGCACCGACCCCGTCGGCGACGACCCCCACCGCACGGCCCGGCACCTCCGGCGCCGTGCTCGGCAGCACGACCGCCGCGCCGGACAACCCCGAAGCGGCCACCGTGGGCGCGCTGTTCACCGGCGCCGTCGCCGCGGGCAACCACTTCTGCACCGCCAGCGTGCTGCACAGCGCCGCCGGCAACCTGTTGCTGACCGCCGCCCACTGCCTCACCAGCACCGACGGCGTGGTCTTCGCCCCCGGCTACCGCGACGGCACCGCCCCGTACGGCACCTGGCGGGTCACCGCGGTCCACACCACCGCCGGCTGGTCCCAGAAGGCCGACCAGGACGAGGACTTCGCGATCCTGGAGACCGCGCCCAGCAGCGGCCGGAAGGTCGAGGACGTGGTCGGCGGCAACCGCCTCGGCACCGACCGGCCCTTCGGCGACACCGTCCGCCTCTACGGCTACTCCGCCGACGCCGAGACGCTCAGCCTCTGCACCAACACCACCGACAAGCAGGGCACCTACCAGCGCGTCATCGACTGTCCCGACTACCCGGCCGGCACCAGCGGCGGCCCGTGGATCGACGCCGCCACCGGCGACGTGGTCGGCGCCATCGGCGGCTACCAGCAGGGCGGCGACTCCGACAACACGTCCTACAGCGCCTACTTCGACCACACCATCGCCGGGCTCTACGCCCAGGTGGTGGCGGCGAAGTCCTGAGCCGGCCGCGTCCCGGGCCGGCCGCCGGCGCGGCACCCCGGACATGACGAAGGCCCAGATCCGTGGATCAACTCCACTGATCTGGGCCTCAGTTGCACTTCCTGCGAAGTGCCCCCGGTAGGATTCGAACCTACGCACCCGCCTCCGGAGGGCGGTGCTCTATCCCCTGAGCTACGGGGGCCTGCCGTTTCGCCGGGGCTTGCGGCTCCGACGTGAAGAACATTACCAGGCTTCCGCCGTGGTCCGTGCACGGGTTTCGCGCGAAGGCGTCCGGAGCGGCCGCGCGGGGTGCGGCACCGCGGGGGAGCGGAAGTGTCCAAAGGCCGGACGGGGCGGCGGGGGCGCCGATACCCTCGGTGAGGTGTCGGGAGTGTCCGGGCGGGTCCTCGTGGTGGACGACAGCGAGGTGATCCGCCAGCTGATCAGGGTCAACCTGGAGCTCGAAGGCTTCGAGGTGGTGACCGCAGCCGACGGCGCCGAGTGCCTGGAGGTGGTCCGCCGGGTGCGGCCGGACGTGGTGACGCTGGACGTGATGATGCCGCGGCTGGACGGGCTGCGGACGGCCGCGCGGCTGCGCGCGGCCCCGGGGACGAGCCGGCTGCCGATCGCGATCGTGAGCGCCTGCACTCCCGCCGATCTCGACCTGGGCGAGGCGGTCGGTGTGGACGGGTACCTCGGCAAGCCCTTCGATCCGGCCGATCTGGTGGCCCTGGTGCGGCGGTTGATGCGCCTGGGCGGACAGCCGGGCGGTTTTCGCCCTGAGCGAACAGACCGGACGGATCGCGGCTGACACCCCGGCCCGGGCGCCGCACCGGCGTCTCAACGGGTAAACCGGGTGGCGGGCGGGCACCCCGTCTCGCCTACGCTTGGCGTCGTGACCCCCGCAGAGCTTTCCCAGGCAGTCCAGGCCGCAGTGAGCGCCGCCGTCGAGGCGGGCGAGCTGGCCGTCGCCGTGCCCGAGCACGTGACGATCGAGCGGCCCAAGAACAGGGACCACGGCGACTACGCGACCAACGTGGCCCTCCAGCTCGCGAAGCCGGCCGGCAAGCCGCCGCGAGCCGTCGCCGAGGTGCTGGCCGACCGCCTGCGAGGGATCACCGGCGTCGCCAAGGTCGACATCGCCGGTCCGGGCTTCCTGAACATCACCCTGGACACCGCCACCGCGGGCGCGCTGGCCCGCACCATCGTCGAGGCGGGCGAGGCCTACGGCCGCAACGAGGCGCTCAAGGGCCTCAAGATCAACCTGGAGTTCGTCTCCGCCAACCCGACCGGCCCGATCCACATCGGCGGCGTCCGCTGGGCCGCCGTCGGCGACTCGCTGGCGCGGGTGCTGCGGGCCTCCGGTGCCGACGTCACCACCGAGTACTACCTCAACGACGCCGGCGTGCAGATCACCAAGTTCGCCGCCTCGTTGCAGGCCGCCGCGAACGGCCGCGAGGTGCCCGAGGGCGGGTACGTCGGCGAGTACATCGTCGACATCGCCAAGGCCATCACCGACGCCGTCCCCGGCGTGCTCGACCTGCCCGAGGACGAGCAGCTGACGGTCTTCCGCACCGAGGGCCTCAAGCTCATGGTGGCCGAGATCAAGCGCTCGATGGACGAGTTCGGCACCCACTTCGACGTCTGGTTCTCGGAGAAGTCGCTGCACGACTCGGGCGCCGTCGAGAAGGCCATGGACCGGCTGCGCGAGCAGGGCCACGTCTTCGAGCAGGACGGCGCGGTCTTCCTGCGCACCACCGACTTCGGCGACGACAAGGACCGCGTCCTGGTCAAGGCCGACGGCGACACCACCTACTTCGCCGCCGACGCCGCGTACTACCTGTCCAAGCGGGACCGCGGCACCGAGGTCGCGCTCTACATGCTGGGCGCCGACCACCACGGCTACGTCAACCGCCTCAAGGCCATCTCGGCCTGCGCGGGCGACGACATGAACCACAACATCGAGGTGAAGATCGGCCAGTTCGTGAAGATGCTTCGCGACGGCGAAGAGGTCCGCATGTCCAAGCGGGCCGGCAACATCATCACGATCGACGACGTGGTCGAGTGGATCGGCGTGGACGCCGCCCGCTACACCCTGGCGCGGTCCTCCACGGACTCCACCATCACGCTCGACATCAACATCCTGACCAGCCAGACCAATGAGAACCGGGTCTACTACGTCCAGTACGCCCACTCGCGGATGTGCGCGGTCCAGCGCAACGCCGACGAGCACGGCATCACCCGCGGCGCGGCCGAGGACTTCAAACCGGAGCTGCTGGCCACCGAGTGGGAGTCCGACCTGCTCGGTCACCTCGGTGAGTTCCCGCGCGTGCTGGCCACGGCCGGCGAGCTGCGCGAGCCCCACCGGGTCGCCGTGTACCTGGAGGAGCTGGCGGCCAAGTACCACCGCTTCTACGACAACTGCCGCATCCTGCCGCGTGGCGACGAGGAGGTCACCGACCTCACGCGCGCCCGCCTCTGGCTGGCCGACGCCACGCGTACGGTCGTCGCCAACGGCCTCACGCTCCTGGGCGTGACGGCGCCCGAGCGGATGTAGGCACCACCCCCAAGCGCACAGCGGGGGCGGCTGACGGTCAACGGAGACCGTCGCCGCCCCTCGCCATAGGTCTCGAAGGACTTCGCAGATGAGTCGCTCCGCACACCCCGCAGGCCCCCGCCACGGCGACGTGCTCCCCGAGGGCCACTACCAGGCCCCGCCGGCCGACCTGAACGCGCTCGACCCCAAGGTCTGGTCGAGGACGGTCACCCGCAACGCCGAGGGCGTGGCCACCGTCGGCGGGATCGACGTCAAGGAGCTGGCGGCCGAGTTCGGCACCCCGGCCTACCTGCTGGACGAGGAGGACTTCCGCAGCCGGGCGCGCGCCTGGCGGGACGCCTTCGGCGCCGACGCGGACGTCTACTACGCCGGCAAGGCGTTCCTCTCCAAGGCGATCGTGCGCTGGCTGCACGAGGAGGGCCTGAACCTCGACGTGTGCAGCCCGGGCGAGCTGGCGGTGGCGCTGGCCGCCGGGATGCCGCCGGCGCGGATCGCGCTGCACGGCAACAACAAGTCGGTGGACGAGCTGGAGCACGCGGTGAAGACCGGCGTCGGGCACGTCGTGGTCGACTCCTACGAGGAGATCGAGCGCCTCGCCGCGATCGCCGCCCGCCAGGGCGTCCGCCAGCCGGTGCTGATCCGGATCACGGTCGGCGTCGAGGCGCACACCCACGAGTTCATCGCCACCGCCCACGAGGACCAGAAGTTCGGCCTCTCGCTGACCGGGGGCGCCGCCGCCGAGGCGGTCCGCCGGGTGCTGGCGCACCCCGACAGCCTGGAGCTGCGCGGCATCCACTCGCACATCGGCTCGCAGATCTTCGACACCGCCGGCTTCGAGGTGGCCGCCCGCCGGGTGGTCGGCCTGCTGGCGCAGATCCGCGACGAGCACGGCGTCGAGCTGCCCGAGATCGACCTGGGCGGCGGCCTCGGCATCGCGTACACCAGCGAGGACGACCCGCGCGAGCCGGCCGAGATCGCGGCCGCGCTGGCCGACATCGTCCGCCGCGAGTGCGCCGCCGCGCAGCTCCAGGCCCCCCGGCTGAGCGTGGAGCCGGGCCGGGCGATCGTCGGCCCGACCGCGTTCACGCTGTACGAGGTCGGCACCGTCAAGGCGCTGGAGGGCCTGCGCACCTACGTCAGCGTGGACGGCGGCATGTCCGACAACATCCGCACCGCGCTGTACGACGCCGAGTACTCGGTGGCGCTGGTGTCCCGCCGCAGCGACGCCGAACCGATGCTGGTCCGGGTGGTCGGCAAGCACTGCGAGTCCGGCGACATCGTGGTCCGGGACGCCTTCCTGCCCGCCGACCTGGCCCCCGGGGACCTGATCGCGGTGCCCGCCACCGGCGCGTACTGCCGCTCGATGGCGAGCAACTACAACCACGCCCTGAAGCCCCCCGTGGTGGCCGTCAGGGACGGCGCGGCCCGGGTGATCGTCCGGCGCGAGACGGAGGAGGATCTCCTGCGTCTCGATATCGGATGACGAAATTCTCGTCTCAGATCATGGAACGACCGTAGATCCGTGCGGAAAGTCCCGGAGACTGGTACGGACCGAAGTTCCCGGCGGCCCCGAAATCCCGCCGGAAATACCGAAGCACGATGAATGCAGAGCGGAGTCGGATGATGCGTACGCGCCCGCTGAAGGTGGCGTTGCTGGGTTGTGGTGTGGTGGGCTCCGAGGTGGCGCGCATCATGACGACGACGGCCGACGACCTCGCCGCGCGCATCGGTGCCCCGGTCGAGCTCGCCGGGATCGCGGTCCGCCGGGCCGGCCGGACCCGCCCGGGCGTGCCCGAGCACCTGATCACCACCGACGCCGAGGGCCTGATCAACCGGGGCGACATCGACGTGGTGATCGAGGTCGTGGGCGGCATCGAGCCCTCCAAACACCACATCCTGTCGGCGTTCCGGCAGGGCGCCTCGGTGGTCAGCGCCAACAAGGCGCTGCTCGCCCAGGACGGCGCCGAGCTGCACGCCGCGGCCGCCGAGGCAGGGGTGGACCTGTACTACGAGGCCGCGGTGGCGGGCGCGATCCCGCTGGTGCGCCCGCTGCGCGAGTCCCTCGCGGGCGACAAGGTCAACCGGGTGCTGGGCATCGTCAACGGCACCACCAACTTCATCCTCGACAAGATGGACACCACCGGCGCCGGCTACTCGGAGGCGCTGGAGGAGGCCACCGCGCTGGGCTACGCCGAGGCCGACCCGACCGCCGACGTCGAGGGCTTCGACGCCGCCGCCAAGGCCGCGATCCTGGCCGGGATCGCCTTCCACACCAAGGTCACCGCGGCGGACGTCTACCGCGAGGGCATCACCGAGGTGACCGCCGCCGACATCGCCTCCGCCAAGGAGATGGGCTGCGTGGTCAAGCTGCTCGCGATCTGCGAGCGGGCGGCGGACGGCGAGTCGGTCACCGCCCGGGTGCACCCGGCGATGATCCCGCTGTCGCACCCGCTGGCCTCCGTCCGCGAGGCGTACAACGCGGTGTTCGTCGAGGCCGAGGCGGCCGGCCGGCTGATGTTCTACGGCCCGGGCGCGGGCGGCTCGCCGACCGCCTCGGCGGTGCTCGGCGACCTGGTCGCGGTCTGCCGCAACAAGCTCGCCGGCGCCACCGGTCCCGGTGACTCCGTGTACACGCAGCTGCCGGCCAAGCCGATGGACGAGGTCGTCACCCGGTACCACGTCAGCCTGGACGTCGACGACCGCGCGGGCGTGCTCGCCCAGGTGGCGTCGGTCTTCGCCGAGCACGGCGTCTCCATCGACACCGTGCGCCAGCAGGGCCGCGACGGCGACGCCTCGCTCGTCGTGGTCACCCACCGTGCCACCGACGCCGCGCTGTCGGCGACCGTGGACAAGCTCCGCGCACTGGACAGCGTGCGCGACGTGGCCAGCATCATGCGGGTCGAAGGGGAGTAAGGAACAGCCATGAACGCCGTTGCCGAGAACGTCGTCCGAGGCGCGCGCACCCACCAGTGGCGCGGCCTGATCGAGGAGTACCGGGACCGCCTGCCGGTCACCGACTCCACCCCCGTGGTCACCCTCCTGGAGGGCGGCACGCCGCTGGTCCCCGCGCAGGTGCTCTCCGAGCGCACCGGCTGCGAGGTCTACCTGAAGGTCGAGGGCGCCAACCCGACCGGGTCCTTCAAGGACCGCGGGATGACCATGGCCATCTCCAAGGCCAAGGAGGAGGGCGCGCAGGCCGTCATCTGCGCCTCCACCGGCAACACTTCGGCCTCCGCCGCCGCGTACGCGGTGCGGGCCGGGATGGTCTCCGCGGTGCTCGTCCCGCAGGGCAAGATCGCCCTCGGCAAGATGGGCCAGGCGCTGGTGCACGGCGCCAAGATCCTTCAGGTGGACGGGAACTTCGACGACTGCCTCACCCTTGCGCGTGAACTGTCCGAGAAGTACCCGGTGGCGCTGGTCAACTCGGTGAACCCGGTGCGCATCGAGGGCCAGAAGACCGCGGCCTTCGAGATCGTCGACATGCTCGGCGACGCCCCGGACATCCACGTCCTCCCGGTCGGCAACGCGGGCAACATCACCGCGTACTGGCGGGGTTACCGCGAATACGCCACCGACGGCCTGGCCTCGGGCACCCCGCGGATGTGGGGCTTCCAGGCCTCCGGCTCGGCCCCGATCGTGGACGGCCACCCGGTCCTCAAGCCGCAGACCATCGCCACCGCGATCCGGATCGGCAACCCGGCCTCCTGGGACTTCGCGCTCGCCGCGCGGGACGAGTCGGGCGGCCTCATCGACAAGGTGACCGACCGTCAGATCCTGGCCGCCTACCGGCTGTTGGCCGCGCAGGAGGGCGTCTTCGTGGAGCCCGCCTCGGCCGCCTCGGTGGCCGGCCTGCTGGCCAAGGCGGAGGCCGGCCTGGTCGACCCGGGCCAGCGGATCGTCTGCACCGTGACCGGCAACGGCCTCAAGGACCCGGATTGGGCGGTGGCGGGCGCGCCGCAGCCGCAGGTCGTCCCGGTCGACCCGGAGACGGCGGCCCGGAGTCTCGGCCTGCTGGGCTGACGTTGACGCCCCGTCGGGCCGACCCTTTCGGGGGTCGGCCCGACGACGTTCTTCACTGACACTTTTGTGTCAATTCCGCTTCGCATTCCAATCCGATTCCGGTGCGCATTCCGGCCAGAAACGGCAACACACCAGATCGAAGGCCCACGGGGTGTACCACTGGGGAACCTCTCTTCGATACTCTGGGTTCGGCCGTGTGGCACATGCCCCGGGTCCGGCCCCGTACGGGTCGCACCATCGACT
The DNA here is from genome assembly GCF_040302625.1 of Kitasatospora sp. NPDC097643. NCBI lineage: Bacteria > Bacillati > Actinomycetota > Actinomycetes > Kitasatosporales > Streptomycetaceae > Kitasatospora > Kitasatospora sp. NPDC097643. Next base: position 106,202 of record NZ_JBEOSA010000004.1, read on the forward strand.
GTGACCGCCCGCCCCGGAGGGGGCCCGCGGCCCGCTCCCCACCCCCCTGCACCGACGCGCCATCGCGCCGCCCGATTTCCCCAGGAGAGTCCACCGCATGGCCGGTCCTGCGTTCCGTGCCGCCGCCGTCCGGGTCCGGGTTCCCGCGACCAGCGCCAACCTCGGTCCGGGCTTCGACGCCTTCGGGCTCGCGCTGGGTCTGTACGACGACGTGGTCGTCCGGGTCGCCGACTCCGGTCTCTCCGTCGACATCGCCGGCGAGGGTGCCGACACGCTCCCGCGCGACGAGCGCCACCTGCTGGTCCGCTCGATGCGCGCCGCCTTCGACCGGCTCGGCGGGCAGCCGCGCGGCCTCGAAGTGGTCTGTGCCAACCGGATACCGCACGGCCGTGGCCTGGGCTCCTCCTCGGCCGCGATCTGCGCCGGCATCGTCGCCGCCCGGGCCGTCACCATCGGCGGCCCGTCCGCGCTGGACGACGACGCGCTGCTGGCCCTCGCCTCCGAGCTGGAGGGCCACCCGGACAACGTCGCGGCCTGTCTGCGCGGCAACTTCACCATCGCCTGGACCGACGAGGAGTCGGCCAAGGCGGTCAGCCTGGAGCCCTCCGGACAGGTCGTCCCGGTGGTGTTCGTCCCGGCCGGCGAGGTGCTCACCGAGACCGCCCGCGGCCTGCTGCCGAAGACCGTCCCGCTGGCCGACGCCGCCGTCAACGCCGGCCGCTCCGCGCTGCTGGTCGAGGCGTTGACCCGGCGGCCCGAGCTGCTGTTCGCGGCCACCGAGGACCGTCTGCACCAGGACTACCGCGCCTCCGCCATGCCGGACAGCGCCGCGCTCGTGGGCGCCCTGCGCGCGGAGGGCATCCCGGCGGTCATCTCCGGGGCCGGCCCGACCGTCCTCGCGCTCACCGACGAGGCGGGCGCCGACAAGGTGCTCTCCTTCGCCGGGCACCACGGCCACGGCGGCGATCCGGCGTTCGCCGCGCACCGCCTGGAACTCGACCGGACCGGGGCCACCGTGCTCCCGCTGGACGTCTGAGCTGCCCGTTCGGGCCGCTCGTCCGGGCCCGGCCTCGGCACGCGCCGAGCCGGGTCGTCCGGACACGATTGGCAAGCGCAAGGCTGGGGAATGTGTGAGGGGGTCGGTAGTGTTAACCTCATTGCTGCACCAGGTGCCCTCCGGGGCTCGGTGCGCCGCGTCCCGATCCCAGCACTCCACTGCCGTGGAGTCGCGGCGATGCACGGGGCGACGATTCTCCGGGAGCCCACCGCAGCGCGTACGCAGCCTGCCTGCGCGACATGCGGCCGCATCCCGAAGCCGTGACGGCACCTGACTCCCACCCGCGGCCTCCCACCCGAGGCCAGGACGGGCGGAGCGCGGGCCACCGTCACGCGACGGGGGCCCGGGATTCGCAGGCAGCGTGGGGGTACGCCCTCAAGGGGAGGTCGGCACACGACCGGCCCACCGCGCCACTCAGCACCACCGTGCTTCACGCACCGCACCTCGCAGCTCTCCCTCGACCGGCTTCCGCCATTCGGGGGACCACCGCCTCGGACCGACGCAGTCGAGCGTTGGTCAGGACAGCACAACCGGTCGCCGAGCCAGACAGGCCGACGTCCGCTCCAGGGAAGGACCCTTAGTGAGCGACACCACCGATCTGATGGGCGCGCGCCCGGACGCCGAAGCGTCGGACGCCGCCGCCCCCGCTGCCCCGGCGCGGCGCCGCCGCAGTGCCGCCGCGGGCCTGGACGGCATGGTCCTGGCCGAGCTCCAGAAGCTCGCCGCGGACCTGGGCATCACCGGTACCGGACGCATGCGCAAGAGCCAGCTGATCGAGACCATCAAGGAGAAGAGCGGCGGCGACCCGCTGCTCGCCGCCGGTGGCGCCCCGGCTGCCGCCAAGCGCACCGCCGCCAAGGCGGACGCCGAGGCCCCGGCCGAGAAGCCGGCCCGCCGCACCAAGGCCGCCGCCGCCGCTGCGGCCGAGGCCCCGGCCGAGCCGCAGGCCCAGATCGAGATCCCGGTCCAGGCCGCCGCCGAGACCGCCGCGCCCGCCCGTACCGAGCGCACCCGCCGCCGTGCCACCTCGGCCGCCGGCGCCCCGGCCGCCGAGGCGGCGGAGGCCGCCGCCGTCGTGGTGACCGAGCCCAAGCAGGCCGAGGCCCGCCCGGCCGAGACCCGTGGCTTCGAGGGCCGCGAGGAGGGTCGCACCGAGACCCGCCGCGACCGTCGGGACCGCCGCGACCGCCGCGAGGCCGGCGAGCGCACCGAGCGCACCGAGCGCCCGGAGGGCGGCGAGGCCCAGGACGGCGAGGCGCGCGAGTCGCGCCGCGACCGCCGCAACCGCCGCGAGCGCGCCGACCGTCAGCCCCAGCAGGGCGGCGGCCAGCAGCAGGGCGCCCAGACCGACGGCCAGCAGGGCCGCCAGGGCGGCCAGCAGGCCCAGCAGCCGCAGGCCCAGCAGGGCGGCTACGAGGACGACGAGTTCGGCGACGGCCGCCGTGGCCGCCGCGGCCGGTACCGCGACCGCCGGGGCCGTGGCCGCCGCGAGGGCTTCGAGGCCGGCGTCGCCGAGCCGCAGGTCGGCGAGGACGACGTCCTGATCCCGGTCGCGGGCATCCTCGACATCCTCGACAACTACGCGTTCGTGCGCACCTCCGGTTACCTGCCGGGTCAGAACGACGTCTACGTCTCGCTCGCCCAGGTCCGCAAGAACGGCCTGCGCAAGGGCGACGCCATCACCGGTGCGGTCCGCCAGCCCCGCGAGGGCGAGCGCCGCGAGAAGTTCAACGCCATGGTGCGGCTGGACTCCGTCAACGGGATGGACCCGGAGAGCGGCCGCGGCCGTCCCGAGTTCAACAAGCTGACCCCGCTGTACCCGCAGGAGCGGCTGCGCCTGGAGACCGACCCGGGCGTGCTGACCACCCGGATCATCGACCTGGTGTCGCCGATCGGCAAGGGCCAGCGCGGTCTGATCGTCGCGCCGCCGAAGACCGGTAAGACGATGGTGCTTCAGGCGGTCGCCAACGCGATCACCCACAACAACCCCGAGTGCCACCTGATGGTCGTCCTGGTCGACGAGCGTCCGGAGGAGGTCACCGACATGCAGCGGTCGGTGAAGGGCGAGGTCATCTCCTCGACCTTCGACCGCCCGGCCGAGGACCACACCACCGTCGCCGAGCTGGCCATCGAGCGCGCCAAGCGCCTGGTGGAGCTGGGCCACGACGTGGTGATCCTGCTGGACTCGATCACCCGCCTGGGCCGCGCCTACAACCTGGCGGCGCCGGCCTCCGGCCGCATCCTGTCCGGTGGTGTCGACTCGACCGCGCTGTACCCGCCGAAGAAGTTCTTCGGTGCCGCGCGCAACATCGAGAACGGCGGCTCGCTGACCATCCTGGCCACCGCGCTGGTCGAGACCGGCTCGCGCATGGACGAGGTGATCTTCGAGGAGTTCAAGGGCACCGGCAACATGGAGCTCAAGCTCGACCGGAAGCTCTCGGACAAGCGCATCTTCCCGGCCGTCGACGTGGACGCCTCCAGCACCCGCAAGGAGGAGATCCTGCTCGGCAGCGAGGAGTTGGCCATCGTCTGGAAGCTGCGCCGGGTGCTGCACGCGCTCGACTCGCAGCAGGCGATCGAGCTGCTGCTGGACAAGATGAAGCAGACCAAGAGCAACGCCGAGTTCCTGATGCAGATCGCCAAGACCACCCCCGGTTCCGGCGACTGACGGTAGCCGGACGGCAGTTGCAGCACGGAACCCCGGATCGCGCGAGCGGTCCGGGGTTCCGTGCGTTCGGTCCGCTTTGTTTCGGAGTTGGGACAGTGTGGGCCTTTTGGATCATCTTGTCCGATTTACTCTGGACCGTATGGCCGAGCACAAGAGGGTCCCGAACCGCCGCCGCAAGGTCCTGCGGGTGGCTGCCTGCGCGTTCGCCGCGCTCGTCGTCCTCGGGGCCGGCGCGGCCGGGTACGCCTACTTCCGGCTCAACGGGAACATCAAGAGCGTCGACATCGACGCCCGCCTCGGCGACGCCCGGCCGCCGGCCGCCACCGACGGCTCGTTCAACATCCTGGTGCTGGGCTCCGACTCGCGCAGCGGTGAGAACGGCGGCCTGGCCGGCGGGGACACCGGCGACACCGCCCGCTCGGACACCGCGATGGTGGTGCACGTCAGCCAGGACCACTCGCGCGCCGACGTCGTGTCGATCCCGCGCGACACCCTGGTCACCCGCCCCGAGTGCACTGACGCCACCGGGAAGCCCGTGCCCGGCGCCAAGCGCGCGATGTACAACAGCGCCTTCGAGAGCGGCGGCGCGGCCTGCGCGGTCAAGACCACCGAACTGCTCACCGGCCTGCGGATGGACCACTACCTGCAGATCGACTTCGCCGGCTTCGCCCGGGTCGTGGACGCGATGGGCGGGGCCACCGTGACCACCACGGTGGCCATCCACGACAAGGACAGCGGGCTCGACCTCGCGCCCGGCGAGCACCACCTCGACGGCCGGCAGGCGCTCGCCTTCGTCCGCACCCGGCACGGCGTCGGCGACGGCAGCGACCTCGGCCGGATCGAACTCCAGAAGCAGATGGTCAAGTCGCTGCTCCGGCAGGCCGGCGGGGTCGGACTGTTCTCCAACCCGGTCAAGCTGTGGTCGATCGGCGACACCATGACCCGCAGCGTCACCACCGACTCCGCGCTGGGCTCGGTGAACGACCTGGTGGGGCTGGTCCAGGAACTCAAGGGCATCGGGCCGGACCAGCTGGGCATGGTCACCATGCCGGTGGTGACGGCCCCCGGCGACCCCAACCGGGTGGTCGCCCAGCAGCCGCAGGCCGACCGGCTGTGGGGCGCGCTCAAGGCCGACCGGCCGATCCCGCAGGACATCGTCTCCGCGCAGCCGGAGAACCCCGCCACGGCCGCCCCGACGGGCTCGGCGAAGCCCTCGGCGGGGCCCTCGGCGCGGGCGTCGGTCGGCGGCTAGCGACGGATCCCCCGGCCGTGCCCGGAATATCCCGGAACACGACCCGGTTTGGGAAGATGCGGCCGGTCCTGGCAGACTGGTCCGTCGGTCCCGGTTCACGTGCGGCACTCCAGCCGCCGACCCGGTGCCCTCCCGAAACCTAGGAGAACCCCTTGAAGCCCAACGTTCACCCCGAGTACGTGGTCACCCGTGTGACCTGCACCTGCGGCGCCGAGTTCGTGACCCGCTCGACCGAGACCAGCGGCGAGATCCGCGCCGAGGTCTGCTCGCAGTGCCACCCGTTCTACACCGGCAAGCAGAAGATCCTCGACACCGGTGGCCGCGTGGCCCGCTTCGAGGCCCGCTTCGGCAAGCAGCACAGCGCGAAGGCCTAGCGCTCCCTCGGCGCCGGTTCCCGGCGCCCCCGTACTCGTTCCGGGGGCGCTGGGGGCCGGCGCCGTTCGCGTCCCCCCACACCAACCGATCCCCGGGAAGAAGGCCACCCCATGTTCGAGGCAGTCGAAGAGCTCCTCGTCGAGCACGCCGACCTCGAAAAGAGGCTGGCCGACCCGTCCGTCCACGCCGACCAGGCCAACGCCCGCAAGCTGGCCAAGCGGTACGCCGAGCTGACCCCGATCACCCGGGTCTACCGGGAGTGGCGGCAGGCCGGCGAGGACATTGAGGCCGCGCGCGAACTCGCCGCCGAGGAACCGGAGTTCATCGCCGAGGTGAAGGACTCCGAGGCCCGCCAGGAGGAGCTGACCGAGGAGCTGCGGCTGCTGCTGGTGCCGCGCGACCCGAGCGACGACAAGGACGTCATCCTGGAGATCAAGGCGGGCGAGGGCGGCGAGGAGTCCGCGCTGTTCGCCGGCGACCTGCTCCGGATGTACCTGCGCTTCGCCGAGCGGATCGGCTGGAAGACCGAGATCATCGACTTCAACGAGTCCGACCTCGGCGGCTACAAGGACGTCTCGGTGGCCGTGAAGACCAAGGGCAGCAGCGAGCCCGGCCAGGGCGTCTGGGCCCGGCTGAAGTACGAGGGCGGCGTGCACCGCGTGCAGCGCGTCCCCGCCACCGAGTCGCAGGGCCGCATCCACACCTCCGCGGCGGGCGTGCTGGTCACCCCCGAGGCGGAGGAGGTCGAGGTCGAGATCCACGCCAACGACCTGCGGATCGACGTCTACCGCTCCTCCGGCCCCGGCGGCCAGTCGGTCAACACCACCGACTCCGCGGTCCGGATCACCCACCTGCCGACCGGTATCGTGGCCTCCTGCCAGAACGAGAAGAGCCAGCTGCAGAACAAGGAGCAGGCGATGCGCATCCTGCGTTCGCGGCTGCTGGCCGCCGCGCAGGAGGAGGCCGAGCGGGAGGCCTCGGACGCGCGTCGCAGCCAGGTCCGTACGGTGGACCGCTCCGAGCGGATCCGGACGTACAACTACCCCGAGAACCGCATCTCGGACCACCGCACGGGGTTCAAGTCGTACAACCTGGACCAGGTCCTGGACGGCGACCTGAACGCGGTGATCCAGTCCTGCGTCGACGCGGACGCGGCGGCCAAGCTCGCCGCGGCCCAACAGAACTGAGACCGGCGCGCCCCAGCCCGACGGACGGCGGAAGCCGGAGCGCAGAAACAAGAGGTCGTACGGATGAACCTGCTGCTCGCCGAGGTGGCCCAGGCCACCCAGCGGTTGGCCGCGGCCGGCGTGCCGTCGCCGCGCTTCGACGCCGAGGAACTCGCCGCCTACGTCCACAACGTCAAGCGCAGCCAGCTCCACACGGTGAAGGACGCCGACTTCGACGCCCGCTACTGGGAGGCCGTCTCCCGCCGTGAGGCGCGCGAACCGCTCCAGCACATCACCGGGCGGGCGTTCTTCCGCTACCTCGAACTCGAGGTCGGCCCCGGGGTGTTCGTGCCCCGGCCGGAGACCGAGACCGTGGTCGAGTGGGCCATAGACGCCGTCCGCGACATGGACGTGGCCGAGCCGCTGGTCGTCGACCTGTGCTCGGGCTCCGGCGCGATCGCGCTCGCGCTGGCCCAGGAGCTGCCGCGCTCGACCGTGCACGCCTTCGAACTCGACGAGGGCGCGCTGGAGTACACCCGGCGCAACATCGAGGCCAGCCCCGACCGCGCCCGGGTCACCCTGCACGCCGGGGACGCCACCCAGGCCTTCGCCGACGACCGCTCCTGGGACGGCCGCTTCGACCTGGTGATCTCCAACCCGCCGTACATCCCGCTCACCGAGTGGGAGTACGTCGCGCCGGAGGCCCGCGACCACGACCCGCAGATGTCGCTGTTCTCCGGCGAGGACGGCCTGGACACCATCCGCGGCATCGAGCGGGTCGCCGCCCGACTGCTGCGCCCGGGCGGCGCGGTGGTGATCGAGCACGCCGACCAGCAGGGCGGCCAGGTGCCGTGGATCTTCAACGAGGAACGCGGCTGGACGGACACCGCCGACCACCGCGACCTGAACAACCGGCCGCGGTTCACGACCGCCCGCAGGGCGTCGTTGTGAACAGTCGAGCGCAGTACGACCGCCCGCAGGGCGTCGTTGTGAACGTCGGGCGCCGTACGGCCGCTCGGCACGCCGCGCCGTGAACGTCATGAGCCATTCCGAGAGGGGACCGCACCGATGAGCCGCCGCTACGACTGTGCCGACGCCGGGGACCGCGCCACCGGCCTGCGCGAGGCCGCCTCGGCCATCCGCCGCGGCGAGATCGTCGTGCTGCCCACCGACACCCTGTACGGGGTCGGTGCGGACGCCTTCTCCCCGGAGGCCGTCGCCGCGCTGCTGGCCGCCAAGGGCCGGGGCCGCAACATGCCCTCGCCCGTCCTGGTCGGCTCGCCGACCACCCTGCACGGCCTGGTCACCGACTTCTCCGAGCAGGCCTGGGAGCTGGTCGACGCGTTCTGGCCCGGCGGGCTCACCCTGGTCGCCAAGCACCAGCCCTCGCTGCGCTGGGACCTCGGCGAGACCCGCGGCACCGTCGCCGTCCGGATGCCGCTGCACCCGGTCGCCATCGAGCTGCTGAACGCCACCGGCCCGCTCGCCGTCTCCAGCGCCAACAAGACCGGCGGGCCCTCCCCGGCGACCTGCGACGAGGCGCAGCAGCAGCTCGGCGACGCCATCTCGGTCTACCTGGACGGCGGCCGGGCCGACCACGCCACGCCCTCCACGATCGTCGACGTCACGGGCAAGGTCCCGGTCCTGCTGCGGGCCGGCGCGGTCAGCGTCGAGCAGCTGAGGGAGGTCGTCCCCGACCTGGAGGCCGGAAGTTGACGCCCACCGCCGAGCTCCACGCCGGGCCCGGTATAGCGCCGTACCTGAGCGTGGGCCCGCGGCCGCTGGACCACTTCCGGATCCTGTTCGTCTGCACCGGGAACATCTGCCGCTCGCCGATCGCCGAGCGGCTCACCCGGCGTGAGCTGGACACCCGGCTCAGCCCCCGGGTGGCCGGCCGGATCCTGGTGGAGAGCGCCGGCACCTGGGGCCACGAGGGCGCGCCGATGGAGGAGCACGCCGCCACCGTGCTGGACGAGTACGGCGCCGACAGCGGCGGCTTCACCGGCCGCGAGCTGCTGGACGAGCACGTGGTCGAGGCCGACCTGGTGCTCACCGCGACCCTGGACCACCGCGCCCAGGTGATCTCGATGGGGCACGAGGCGGGGCTGCGCACCTTCACGCTGAAGGAGTTCACCCGCCTGGTGCGGACGATAGACCCGGGCACGCTGCCCGACCCGCGCCGCGGGGCCGACGTCACCGAGCGTGCCCGCGCCCTGGTGCGGGCGGCGGCCGCGCTGCGCGGCTGGCTGCTCGCCGCCAGCCCGGAGTCGGACGAGGTGGACGACCCGTACGGCGCGCCGATCGGCATGTTCCGCAACTGCGGCGAGGAGATATTCCACGCGGTCGACCCGGTGGTGACCGCGCTCACCGGCGTGTCGGCCCCGCACTGACCACGAGCGCCCAAGAAGCAGCCGCCCGCACGGGTGCACTCACTCTGCGTCGACGCGCCACTCGGCGGGGGCGGTTCTACGCTGGTGGGACCGTCCCTCCTGCGCCCGGGAGCACCGCCATGACCGTCACCGATGCCGCGACCGGCTCGACCGCGACGAAGGGGCGCCCCTGGGCGTCCGAGGCGCTGCACCGGGCGGATCCGCAGCTGGCCGACCTGCTGGCGGCCGAGGCCGAGCGGCGGGCCGAGACGATCCAGCTGCTGGCGGGGGAGAACCTGACCACCCCGGCGGTGCTGGCGGCGCTGACCGGGCCGCTGATCGACAAGTACGCCGAGGGCTACCCGGGCCGCCGTCACCACGCCGGCTGCGCGCTCGCGGATGCCGCCGAGCTGCTGGCGATCGACCGGGCCCGCGAGCTGTTCGCCGCCCCGCACGCCAACGTCCAGCCCCGGTCCGGGACTTCGGCGATGCTGGCGGCCTACGCGGCGCTGCTGCGGCCCGGCGACGGGGTGCTGGCGATGTCGCTGGAGCACGGCGGGCACCTGAGCTGCGGCTCGCGGGCCAACTTCTCCGGCCGCTGGTTCGACTTCACCGGCTACGGCGTGCGCGAGAGCGACGGTCTGATCGACCTCGACCAGGTGCGCGACCTCGCCCACCGGCACCGGCCGAAGGCCATCGTGGCCGGTTCGATCTCCTACCCCCGGCACCCGGACTGGGCGGCCTTCCGGGAGATCGCCGACGAGGTGGACGCCTACCTGATCGCCTCCGCCGCGCAGACCACCGGCCTGGTCGCGGCCGGGGTGGCGCCCTCGCCGGTGCCGTACGCGGACGTCACCGTGGCGGCCACCCACAAGCTGCTGCGCGGCCCGCGCGGGGGCCTGCTGCTGTGCACCGCGGAGCTGGCCGAGCGGATCGACCGGGCGGTGTTCCCGTTCAGCCAGGGCGGGGCGGCGATGAACGAGGTGGCGGGCAAGGCGGTGGCGCTGGCGGAGGCCTCGACGCCCGAATACCGGGCGTACGCGCACCGGACGGTGGCGGGGGCGCGGGTGCTCGCTGCGGGGCTCGCAGCGGCCGGAATGCGCCCGCTGACCGGCGGTACCGACACCCACCTGGTGACGGCGGACGTGAGCCCGCTGGGCGTCACCGGTGCGGAGGCCGAGCGGCGCTGCGCGGCGGCCGGGCTGCTGCTCGGCAAGTGCGCGCTGCCGTACGACCCGGCGCCGCCCGCGGAGGCGTCCGGGATCCGGCTGGGGACGGGTACGGTGACCAGCCAGGGGATGGGCGAGGCCGAGCTGGGCGAGATCGCCGGGCTGATCGCACGGCTGCTCGCCGGGGAGACACCCGCGCGAGTGGGGGAGCGGGTCCGCGAGCTGGCCGGGGCCTTCGCCGAGCGGGCGTGAGCGGGCCGGTCCACGGGCATCCGGATCTCCTACCCGGGAGGGCGAACCGCGATGCACGTCCCGGGCGTCGGACTCAATAAGGTGTGTGCCGTGGCGACGCACCTCGAACCCCGGACAGGCAGGGGAGTACCTTCGGTACTTTCCCGTTCGACAGTGATGCAGGAGGCCAGTGGTGCGTGAGTATCTGCTGGTGCTGTTCTGCACCGCGGCCGTCACCTACCTGCTGACCGGCCCGGTCCGGAAGTTCGCCATCGCGGCCGGCGCCATGCCCCCGGTCCGGGCCCGGGACGTGCACCGCGAGCCCACGCCGCGCCTCGGCGGCATCGCCATGTTCGGCGGGCTCTGCGCGGGCATCCTGGTGGCCTCGCAGCTGGACAACCTGAGCAAGGTGTTCTCCCAGGGCACCGACATCCGCGCGCTGCTGTCCGGCGCCGGGATCATGTGGCTGCTCGGGGTGCTCGACGACAAGTGGGGCGTGGACGCGCTGGTGAAGCTCGGCGGCCAGATGATCGCCGCCGGTGTGATGGTCTGGCAGGGCGTCACGGTGATCACCCTCCCGGTGCCCGGCGTCGGCGCGGTCGCCGTCAGCCCCACCCAGGGCATGGTCATCTCGGTCACCCTGGTCGTCGTCATGGTCAACGCGGTGAACTTCATCGACGGCCTGGACGGCCTGGCCGGCGGCATGGTCTGCATCGCCGCGATGGCCTTCTTCCTGTACAGCTACCGGCTCTGGTACGGCTACACGATCACCGACGCCGCCCCCGCCGTGCTGTTCAGCGTGCTGCTGATCGGCATGTGCCTGGGCTTCCTGGCGCACAACATGCACCCCGCCCGGATCTTCATGGGCGACTCCGGCTCGATGATGCTGGGCCTGATGCTGGCCGTCGCCGCGATCTCCATCACCGGCCGCGTCGACCCGGACCTGATCAACAGCGAGACCGGTTCGCAGACCGCCACCGTGCACGCCCTTGTGCCGATCTACATCCCGCTGCTGCTGCCGCTGACGGTCATCGCGCTGCCGCTGGCCGACCTGCTGCTCGCGGTGGTGCGCCGCACCTGGGCCGGCCAGTCGCCGTTCGCCGCGGACAAGCGGCACCTGCACCACCGGCTGCTCCAGGTGGGGCACTCGCACAGCCGGGCCGTGCTGATCATGTACTTCTGGGCCGCGCTGATCGCCTTCGGCACCGTCGCCTTCTCGGTCACCAAGACCGGCCGCACCGTGGTGCTGACGCTCGCCGGGCTCTGCCTGGTCGGTCTGGTGGTGCTGCTGACGCCGCGGTTCCGGCCGCGCGCGCCGAAGGCGGTGCAGTCCTTCGTCCCGCCGCGCTACCGCCGTCGGCCGGCGTCGTCGGCCGCCGCGCCGTCCGCTCCGATGGCTGAACTGTCGGCGAAGGACAAGCAACTTCTCGGTGAAGCGGGCCGGAGCTCCTCCGCGACCGACGACCGGGGTCACGCCACCGGGCGGCGCTGACCAGGCAGTTGACGCCGCATCAGGGTGTTCACCCGTTCGGCTGCACCCTTGGGCCGTCGGTGTGACAGGTACCACACATTCATGGTAAAGCTCTCATCAAATAGTTTGTGATACCGTTCACGAGTACCGAGAACACGCCGAAAGAACCTGACAGGTGGATGACTTCCGTCCCTGTCGGTATCCCTCGACGGGCCCGCCGTTCCCCAGCGGGCGGCCCGGCGGCGGCACTCGGTCCGGTGTCACCCACCACCATCTGTGCCCCGTCCCCCGCCACATCGACATGCCGCCGGAGCTGCCGACATGCCGTCCACCGACGCCCGGATCCTCCGAGGCGCCGCGATTCCCACTGCGGTCGCCGGGGTCATCGCCATGGCGATCTCGTTCGCCGTCGCCGGTGGGAAGGGGCTGCTCGGCGCCCTGTTCGGCGCGCTGCTGGTGATGGCCTTCTTCAGCTTCGGCCAGGTCGCGCTCGACCGGCTGACCAGGTCGAACCCGCACATCATGATGGCCGCCGGCCTGCTCGTGTACACCACGCAGATCCTGCTGGTCGGCATCGTGCTCGCGATCTTCAAGAACACCGAACTGTTCAACCGACAGGCCTTCGCCTTCACGCTGCTCGGCTGCGCACTGATCTGGACGGGGTTCCAGGTGCGTGGCGCACTGAAGGCCAAGACCTTCTACGTCGACACCGACGCCTCCGAAAACAAGGGTGACAAGCCCTCCGACTCGGGGCGTCAACAGTGACGAGGGCTCACTGTCCCCCCAACGAGGGGGGCGGTGTTTATGCCGCACTGACGGGCTGCTATCGTCCGTCGCAACAACGGAGTACGGGAAGAGGCCAGGTCTGTCCGGACAGCGGACGGATCGCCCCCCGGATCCGCGCAGTCTTCGATGATCCCGCAGTCGTGCAGCGCACTGCTGGGCGGGGTCGGCGAGAAACCCATCAAGTTCCAGTGCCGCACCGTGGCCGCAGGCCGCGCCGACACACCGAGGTTGCCGTAACCATGCGTCACGACGAAGGAGTCCGTGGTGAGTGCTGAAAAGCTCACGTACCTCGCCTCAGGCAGTTGCCACTTCGGGGACGCCGGCTGCGGCTTCCCGGCTCCGGGCCTGAACGAGTTCGACTTCAAGCCGATCTTCACGATCGGCAGCTTCTACTTCAACAAGCCGATGCTGCTGTCGATGATCGTCGCAGTGCTTGTTGTCGTCTTCTTCTGGGCCTCCTTCGCCAAGCCGCGCCTGGTGCCGGGCAAGCTGCAGCTGGTCGGTGAGATCGGCTACGACTTCGTCAAGCGCTCCATCGTGCTGGAGACGATCGGCAAAAAGGGCGAGAAGTACGTCCCGATGCTGGTCTCGATGTTCTTCTTCATCTGGTTGATGAACATCATGTCGATCATCCCGTTCGCGCAGTTCCCCGTGACGGCGGCGATCGCGTTCCCGGCCGGCCTCGCCGCGGTCGTGTGGGTCACCTACATGACGCTGACCTTCAAGAAGCACGGCTTCGTCGGCGGCTTCAAGAACCTCTGCTGGCCGTCGGGCATCCCCGGCTGGGTCATGTTCATCCTGGTGCCGATCGAGTTCTTCTCGAACATCTTCGTGCGCCCCTTCACGCTCGCGGTCCGAGCCTTCGCGAACATGTTCGCCGGCCACCTGCTGATCGTGATGTTCTCCGTCGCCTCCTGGTACCTGCTCAGCCCGACCCTGGGCGCGCTGTACGGCTCGGCCTCGTTCGTCGTCGCCGTCGCGCTGACCGCCTTCGAGCTGCTGGTCCAGTTCCTGCAGGCCTACATCTTCGTGATGCTGGCCAGCAGCTACATCGCCGGTGCCCTCGAAGAGTCGCACTGAGCCGCGGGGCCCCGGCCCCGCCCCGAACCACCCTCCCGGATCGCCCGGTGGCCAATCACCACCGGTTCACCACCCCTGCAAAGGACAACTGCAATGAGCATGCTCGCTGAGGGCACTGTCTACGGTTCCGTCGCCTCCATCGGCTACGGCCTCGCCGCCATCGGCCCCGGCATCGGCGTCGGTCTGATCTTCGGTAACGGTGTCCAGGCGATGGCCCGTCAGCCCGAGGCTGCCGGCCTGATCCGTTCCAACATGTTCATCGGCTTCGCGCTGACCGAGGCGCTCGCCCTCATCGGCATCGTCATGCCGTTCGTCTTCGGCAACAAGTAATCCTGCCGCAGACCCTTTCGAGGAAGGTCCAGATATGAGCATCGCGGCTCAGCTCGTGGCCGAGGAGAAGATGAACCCTCTTCTCCCCAACTGGCCCGAGATCATCATCGGCCTGCTCTGCTTCTTCATCGTCTTCGGTCTCCTCGGCAAGAAGCTCCTCCCCAGCATCGAGAAGGTGCTGTCGGAGCGTCGGGACGCCATCGAGGGCGGCATGGAGCGCGCCGAGACCGCTCAGGCGGAGGCCCAGGCCCTGCTCGAGCAGTACCGCGCCGAGCTCGCCGAGGCGCGTCACGAGGCTGCTCGCATCGTCGAGCAGGCTCGCGAGCAGGGTGCCGCCCAGCTCGCCGAGATGCGCGAGGAGGGCCAGCGTCAGCGCGAGGCCATCGTCGCCGCCGGTCACGCCCAGATCGAGGCCGACAAGAAGCAGGCGACCTCCGCCCTGCGCCAGGACGTGGGTTCGCTGGCCTCCCAGCTGGCCTCCCGCATCGTGGGTGAGTCCCTCGAGGACCACGCGCGGCAGAGCGGCGTGATCGACCGCTTCCTGGACGAGCTGGAGGCCAAGGCCGCCGTTGCTCAGGGTGCGGCCAAGTGATCGGCGCCAGCCGTGAGGCCCTCGCCGCCGGCCGGCAGAACCTGGAGAGCCTGACCGACTCCACCTCGGTGGACGCGGCCAAGCTCGCCGAGGAGCTCAGCGCCGTCACGGTCGTGCTCGACCGCGAGGTGTCGCTGCGCCGCGTCCTGACCGACCCGTCCCGGTCGGGCCAGGACAAGGCCCAGCTGGTCTCCTCGCTGCTGACCGGCCAGGTCTCCGGCGAGACCGTCGACCTGGTGTCCGGCCTGGTCCGCTCCCGCTGGTCGGGTTCGCGCGACCTGGTCGACGCGACCGAGCAGCTCGCCGCGTACGCCGAGGTCATCGCCGCCGACAAGGCCGGTGTCCTGGACGACGTCGAGGACGAGCTGTTCCGGTTCGGCCGGGTGGTGAGCGGCTCGCACGAGCTGCGCGCCGCGCTGACCGAGCCGAAGGCCGGCGCCGCCGCCAAGGCGGAGCTGATCAAGAAGCTGCTCGGCGGCCGCGCCAACGCGGGCACCGTCCGCCTGGTCACGGCCCTCGTCAACGCGCCGCGTGGCCGTAGCCTGGAGCAGGGCCTGGAGTCCTACTCGAAGCTCGCCGCCGCACGCCGCGGTCGCGTGGTGGCCCTGGTCACCAGCGCGGTGCCGCTGTCGGACGCCCAGAAGGAGCGCCTCACGGGCGCTCTCGGTCGGATGTACGGCCGCCAGGTCCACCTGAACATCGACGTCGACCCCGAGGTCGTCGGCGGCGTCCGGGTGCAGATCGGCGACGAGATCATCGACGGCACCGTGTCGAGCCGCCTCGAAGGCGCTCGCCAGACGCTCGAAGGCTGAGCGCCGAGCAGCACATCCGACCCTCGGTCGGGAACCGGCTCCCCCCGGAGCCGGCAAATCGTACGGCCGGTTCGGAAGACCCGGCCGAGAGTCGAATACTTGCGGCCCTCAATGGCGGGCCGAGGATCGCAAACTAGGAGAGCAGGGAAGCCTGATGGCGGAGCTTACGATCCGTCCGGAGGAGATCCGGGACGCGCTGGCCGACTTTGTCCAGTCGTACCAGCCGGACGCGGCCTCTGTGGAAGAGGTCGGCACGGTCACTGACGCGGCCGACGGTATCGCGCATGTCGAGGGCCTGCCCTCGGTCATGGCGAACGAGCTGCTGAAGTTCGAGGACGGCACGCTCGGCCTCGCGCTGAACCTCGACACCCGCGAGATCGGTGTCGTCATCCTCGGTGAGTTCGGCGGCATCGAGGAGGGCCAGACGGTGCGCCGCACCGGCGAGGTCCTCTCGGTTCCGGTCGGCGACGGCTACCTCGGCCGCGTCGTGGACCCGCTGGGCAACGCGATCGACGGCCTGGGCGAGATCGCCTCCACCGGCCGCCGCGCCCTGGAGCTGCAGGCCCCCGGCGTCATGGTCCGCAAGTCGGTCCACGAGCCGATGCAGACCGGCATCAAGGCCATCGACGCGATGACCCCGATCGGCCGTGGCCAGCGTCAGCTGATCATCGGTGACCGCCAGACCGGCAAGACCGCCGTGGCGATCGACACGATCATCAACCAGCGCGACAACTGGCGCTCGGGCGACCCGAAGAAGCAGGTCCGCTGCATCTACGTCGCCGTGGGCCAGAAGGGCTCCACCATCGCGTCCGTCCGCGGCGCCCTGGAGGAGGCCGGCGCGCTGGAGTACACCACCATCGTGGCTGCTCCCGCCTCCGACCCGGCCGGCTTCAAGTACCTCGCCCCGTACACCGGTTCGGCCATCGGCCAGGAGTGGATGTACGACGGCAAGCACGTCCTGATCATCTTCGACGACCTGTCGAAGCAGGCCGAGGCCTACCGCTCCGTCTCCCTGCTGCTGCGCCGCCCGCCGGGCCGCGAGGCCTACCCGGGTGACGTCTTCTACCTGCACTCCCGCCTGCTGGAGCGCTGCGCCAAGCTCTCCGACGAGCTGGGTGCCGGCTCGATGACCGGTCTGCCGATCATCGAGACCAAGGCCAACGACGTCTCGGCGTACATCCCGACCAACGTCATCTCCATCACCGACGGCCAGTGCTTCCTGGAGTCCGACCTGTTCAACGCCGGCATCCGCCCGGCCGTGAACGTCGGTATCTCGGTCTCCCGCGTCGGTGGCTCCGCCCAGATCAAGGCCATGAAGTCGGTCGCCGGCCGTCTGCGCCTGGACCTGGCCCAGTACCGCGAGCTGGAGGCGTTCGCCGCCTTCGGTTCCGACCTGGACCCGGCCTCCAAGGCCCAGCTGGAGCGCGGTGCGCGCATGGTCGAGCTGCTGAAGCAGGGCCAGTACCAGCCGTTCCCGGTCGAGGAGCAGGTCGTCTCCATCTGGGCCGGCACCACCGGCAAGCTGGACGACGTCCCGGTCGCGGACATCCGCCGCTTCGAGCGCGAGTTCCTGGACCACCTGCGCCTTCAGCACAAGGACCTGCTGGCCGGCATCGTCGAGACCTCCAAGCTGGAGGACGGCACCATCGACGCTCTGACCAGCGCGATCGCCGCCTTCAAGCAGGGCTTCACCACCGCCGACGGCAAGCTCCTCGGCGAGCAGGCCTGAGTCCGGTAGCGAGGGAAAGGACGTAACGACCCATGGGAGCACAGCTTCGGGTCTACAAGCGCCGGATCCGCTCTGTCACCGCGACGAAGAAGATCACCAAGGCGATGGAGATGATCTCCGCGTCGCGCATCGTCAAGGCGCAGCGCGCGGTGGCCGCCTCCACTCCGTACGCCGATGAGCTCACCCGGGCGGTGACGGCGGTGGCCACCCGGTCCAACGCCAAGCACCCGCTCACCACCGAGAACCCGAACGCCTCGCGTGCCGCCGTCCTGCTGATCACGGCGGACCGCGGCCTGGCGGGCGGTTACTCGACCAACGCCATCCGGCAGGGTCTCGCGCTCAGCGCGAAGCTCCGCGAAGAGGGCAAGGACGTGGTGACGTACATCGTCGGTCGCAAGGGCGTCTCGTACTACACCTTCCGTGACCTGTCGGTCGAGAAGTCGTGGACGGGATTCTCCGACAAGCCGACCTACGGTGACGCGAAGGTCGTGGCGGCCGACCTGATCGAGGCCTTCACGGCCGAGACGGGCGGCGTGGACGAGCTGCACCTGATCTCGACGAAGTTCGAGTCGATGCTGACGCAGACCGCGGTGGACGCCCGGCTGCTGCCGCTGAAGCTCGACGAGGTCGAGCTCAGCGACGAGTCGAAGGCGAAGCACGAGATCTTCCCGCTGTACGACTTCGAGCCGTCGGCGGAGGGCGTCCTCGACGCGCTGCTGCCGCGGTACGTCGAGAGCCGGATCTACAACGCGCTGCTGCAGTCGGCCGCCTCCGAGCACGCCGCTCGTCGGCGCGCGATGAAGAGCGCGACGGACAACGCCGGCGAGCTCATCAAGTCGCTCACGCGGCTTGCCAACTCGGCCCGTCAGGCCGAGATCACCCAGGAAATCAGCGAGATCGTCGGCGGCGCCAACGCGCTCGCTGACGCTAGCCGCGGGAGCGAATGAGTATGACCACCACTGTTGAGCCGACCACGGCGACGGGCCGCGTCGCGCGGGTCATCGGCCCGGTCGTCGACGTGGAGTTCCCCGTCGACGCTATTCCCGACATGTTCAACGCCCTGCACGTCGAGGTGGACAACCCCGACGGCTCGGGCAAGAAGACCCTCACCCTCGAGGTCGCCCAGCACCTCGGCGACGGCCTGGTCCGCGGCATCTCGATGCAGCCGACCGACGGCCTGGTCCGTGGCGCGCAGGTCTCCGACACCGGTTCGGCGATCTCCGTCCCGGTCGGCCAGATCACCAAGGGCAAGGTGTTCAACGCCCTCGGTGAGGTGCTGAACGTCGACAAGGCCGAGTTCGAGTCGCAGGTCGAGGTCCGGTGGCCGATCCACCGCAAGGCCCCGAACTTCGCGGACCTCGAGTCGAAGACCGAGATGTTCGAGACCGGCATCAAGGTCATCGACCTCCTCACCCCGTACGTCACCGGTGGCAAGATCGGTCTGTTCGGTGGTGCCGGTGTCGGCAAGACCGTTCTCATCCAGGAGATGATCTACCGCGTCGCCGAGAACTTCGGTGGTGTGTCGGTGTTCGCCGGCGTCGGCGAGCGCACCCGTGAGGGCAACGACCTCATCCACGAGATGGTCGACTCGGGCGTTCTGGACAAGACCGCGCTGGTCTTCGGCCAGATGGACGAGCCGCCGGGCACCCGTCTGCGCGTCGCGCTCTCCGCGCTGACCATGGCGGAGTACTTCCGTGACGTCGAGAAGCAGGACGTGCTCCTCTTCATCGACAACATCTTCCGGTTCACCCAGGCCGGTTCCGAGGTGTCGACCCTGCTCGGCCGCATGCCCTCCGCGGTGGGTTACCAGCCGAACCTGGCCGACGAGATGGGCCTCCTCCAGGAGCGCATCACCTCGACCCGTGGTCACTCGATCACCTCGATGCAGGCGATCTACGTCCCCGCGGACGACCTGACCGACCCGGCCCCGGCCACCACCTTCGCCCACCTGGACGCGACCACCGTTCTGTCGCGCCCGATCTCGGAGAAGGGCATCTACCCGGCCGTCGACCCGCTGGACTCCACGTCCCGCATCCTCGACCCGCGGTACATCGCGCAGAACCACTACGACACGGCCGTCCGTATCAAGGGGATCCTGCAGAAGTACAAGGACCTCCAGGACATCATCGCGATCCTCGGTATCGACGAGCTGTCCGAGGAAGACAAGATCACGGTGCACCGCGCCCGTCGCATCGAGCGCTTCCTCTCGCAGAACACCTACGTGGCGAAGCAGTTCACCGGCGTCGACGGCTCGACCGTTCCGCTGTCGGAGACCATCGAGGCGTTCAACGCGATCGCGGACGGCAAGTACGACTCCGTCCCGGAGCAGGCCTTCTTCATGTGCGGTGGCATCGAGGACCTCGAGAAGAACGCCGCCGAGCTGGCGAAGAAGTAATCGCGGCCGGTAGCAGCTGAGTGACCGTGAGGGGTGGCCCCCGAGCCTGGGGACCACCCCTCGCGTCGCATCGCTGTGATTCCGGTCAAATCCGTGCCGCCGGTTTCATGCCGGAGGCGCGGGGCCGTTATTCTTACCGAAACTCCCGAGAAATCGGGGGTTGCATGAGCCTAGGAGCCCACGTTGGCTGAGCTGCACGTCGAGCTGGTCGCAGCCGACCGCAAGGTGTGGTCCGGTGCGGCCACCATCGTCGTCGCCCGTACGGCCTCCGGTGACACCGGCATCATGCCGGGCCACACCCCGGTGCTGAGCGTGCTGGAGACCGGTCCGGTCACCATCCGCACGGTGGACGGCGGCACCGTGATCGCCGCGGTGCACGGCGGCTTCATCTCCTTCGCCGACAACAAGCTGTCTCTGCTCGCGGAGATCGCCGAGCTGGCGGACGAGATCGACGTCGCGCGTGCCGAGCGCGCGCTGGAGAAGGCCAAGTCGGAACTGGACGCGCACGCCGAGCGGCGCGCCGAGGTCCGGCTGTTCGCGGCGCGCGGCCTCAAGGCCCACGCCTGATAGCGCCTGACCCCGCCTGAGCGGGGTCGACCGACGGTCCCGGGGACGCGTGAGCGTGACCCCGGGACTGTCGTCTCAGTTGAGAAGTCAACACGGTCGCTTGATACGACCGATACGGGGAACGCGGGTAGCGAGGAGGTAGGTGAGCATGGTCCTCGCGCTTGTGGTGTGTGCGGCGGTCGTGGCGCTGGGTGTGATCGGCCTGGTGGCCTTCGCGGTGCGCCGGCGGCTGATCCAGCGGGTCGGCGGCACGTTCGACTGCAGCTACCGCCTCAAAATGCCCGCGGACGCCTCGACGCAGCCCGACCTCGACGAGAACGGCCAACCCACCTCGGCCCCGGTCCCGCAGACCGACGGCAAGGGGTGGGTTTTTGGTATCGGCCGGTACAGCGGTGACTCGATCGAGTGGTTCCGGGTCTTCTCGTACGCTCCTCGCCCGCGCAAGGTGCTGCCGCGGCGGGAGATCGAGGTGCTCGGCCGGCGCTACCCGGAGGGGCAGGAGGAGCTGGCGCTGCTCTCCGGTTCGGTGGTGCTGCGCTGCCTGCACAACGGGGCGCCGCTGGAGCTGGCGATGAGCGAGGACGCGCTCACCGGCTTCCTGGCCTGGCTGGAGGCGGCACCGCCCGGTCAGCGCGTTAACGTCGCCTAGGGTTAACGTCGCTTAACCTGCGGGCTAGGCTGGCCGCATGGTCAATCTGACGCGCATCTACACCCGTACCGGCGACGACGGCACCACCGCGCTCGGCGACATGAGCCGGACCACCAAGACCGACCCGCGGCTGGTGGCGTACGCCGACGCCAACGAGGCGAACGCGGCGATCGGGGTCGCGGTGGCCGCCGGCGCGCTGCCGGAGGACGTCGTCGCGGTGCTGGTCCGGATCCAGAACGACCTGTTCGACGTCGGCGCCGACCTGGCCACGCCGGTGGTCGAGGACCCGGAGTACCCGCCGCTGCGCGTCCTGCAGTCGTACATCGACCGGCTGGAGGGCGACTGCGACCACTACCTGGCGCAGCTGGAGAAGCTGCGCAGCTTCATCCTGCCCGGCGGCACGCCCGGCGCGGCCTACCTGCACCTGGCCTGCACGGTGGTGCGGCGGGCCGAGCGGTCCACCTGGGCGGCGATCGCGCAGCACGGGGACACCGTCAACCCGCTGACCGCGAAGTACCTCAACCGGCTCTCGGACCTGCTGTTCATCCTGGCCAGGGCGGCCAACAAGGAGCGCGGCGACGTGCTCTGGGTGCCGGGCGAGAACCGCTAGGGCCTGTCCTGCTGCTCGTCGGCCGGGGGCTGCTTGGGCCAGAGCGTGTAGCTGACCGCGACGATCGTGTTGATCACCGCCGCGATGCCCAGCTTCCAGTACCACTGGTCGAAGACCTCCGTGCCGGGCGCGTCGGTGCCCACCTTCAGCACGGTGATCAGGGTGATCGTGATCGCCGCGGAGACCAGGGTGCGGCGGCAGACCTGCCACTCGTGGCGGCTGCGCGCCGCGCCGTACTTCGGGGTCGGCGGCGGCTTGGGCCCGCCGGCGAAGCGGTGCAGGAAGCGGACGTCGGCCCAGCGGACCACGGACGGGCCGTAGCCGACCGAGAAGCCGAGGTAACTGGCGGCGAGCGCGTGCGTCCAGGAGGCGGTGGCGCCGCCGCGCAGGTCGAACAGGGTCAGCAGGAAGAGCACCAGGTCGGTCACCGGCAGGCCGACCAGCACGACGGTGCTGGTCCGGCGCCACCGCAGCAGGTAGCGGGTGGCCAGGCCGAGTCCGAGCAGCACCCAGAAGGCGGCCTCGGCGGCGACGATGAGGGTGACGATCACGGCGGGCTCCGGGTTGTTCGGCGGTGGGTCGAGCCTTCCGGGGCGGACCCGTCGGCGCGTCGTCGCCGGAGCCGAACCCGGGCTGCACCTTTCGATGTACGGCGCCTCCTCCCGGCTCCGGTGCCGGGCCGGACAGCCCAGGTGGTGAGATGGGGGCGTGCTCAGACCCACCCTCACGCCGCGCCAGGAGGCCCGGGCGATCGCCCTGGCCGGGCTGCTCGGCGGCGCCCTGCTGATCGCGCTCAAGGTCTACGACAACTCCTCGTCGATCCCGCGCTGGGTGCCCGTGCTCCCGCTGCTGGTGATGTCGACGCTGGAACAGTTCCGGCGGACCAGGCCGGTGCTCACCGTGACCCTGGGCGGGATCGCCTTCGTGGGCAGCATCTTCACCGGCGCCCTGCTGGCGACCAGCCTGATGTACACCGATCTGCTGTACGCCGCGGTGGTCTACGGCACCCCGCAGATGTCGCGGATCCTGCACCTGACCGGCGGCGGCTCGGTGCTGGTGCTCTCCACCCTGGTACTGGTCTACAGCGACACCCCGACCGCGGTGGCCGTGGTGGTGCTGACCACGCTGATCTACCTGACGCCGGTGTGGACCGGGGACCTGGTCCGCAAGCACCGGGAGGCGGCGGAGACCGAGCGGCTGCGGGCCGAACAGACCGCACTGCTCTCGGAGATGGACCGGCGCGAGGCGATCGTCGGTGAACGGGCCCGGATGGCACGGGAGTTGCACGACGTGGTGGCCAACCACCTGTCGGCGATCGCGATCCACGCCACCGGCGCGCAGTCCCTCGCCCGGCGTCAGCGGCGGGCCGAGGACGAACCGCTGGTGGAGGTGCTGGCGGTGATCCGGGAGAACAGCGTCCAGGGATTGGCCGAAATGCGTCGCATGATCGGACTGCTGCGGGACAGTGGCGGGGGCGAGGCCGAGGAGTCGTACGCGGCGCCCGACCTGGCCGCGCTGGACGCCCTGCTGGCCAAGGCCCGGGCGGCCGGCAAGGACGTCGGGCTGGACTTCGCGCTGACCGAGCACGGCGAGCGCGGGGAACTGCCGGTGCCGGTCGGGCTGGCCGCGTACCGGATCGTCCAGGAGTCGCTGACCAACGCGCTCAAGCACGCCGGGCCCGGGCAGGTGACCCTGCGGCTGGACTACGGGCCCGAGGACCTGAGCATCGTCGTCGACAGCCCGTACCGGGGCGACGCGGGCCGCGGGCTGCCCGGCGCCCGGGCCGGGCTGGTCGGCATGGCCGAGCGGGCCGGACTGCTCGGCGGCAGCTTCGACGCCGGGCCGCGGGACGGCCACTGGAGCGTGCGCGCGGTGCTGCCGCGCGGGCGGGAGAGCGAGGGACGGACATGACGATCCGGGTGCTGGTGGCCGAGGACCAGGCGGCGGTGCGCGCGGCGCTGGTGATGATCCTGCGCGCCGAGCCGGACGTCGAGGTGGTCGGCGAGGCCACCGACGGCGAGCAGGCCGTCCGGCTGGCCCTGGAGCTGCGCCCCGACGTGGTGCTGATGGACGTGCAGATGCCCCGCCTGGACGGCGTCTCGGCGACCCGGCAGGTGGTCTCGGCCGGCGCCGCGCAGGTGCTCGTGCTGACCACCTTCGACCTGGACGAGTACGTCTACGGCGCGCTGCGGGCCGGCGCGGCCGGGTTCCTGCTGAAGGACCTGGAGGCGGAGACCCTGGTCGAGGGCATCCGGACGGTCGCGCGCGGGGACGGCATGCTGGCGCCCTCGGTGACCAGGCGGCTGATCGGCACCTTCGCCCGGCCGGAACGCCCGGTCGGCCCGGACGTCCGGGAGGCGGTGGCCGGGCTGACCCCGCGCGAACGCGAGGTGCTGGCCTGCATCGGCTCCGGACTCTCCAACGGGGAGATCGCGGCCCGGCTGGAGATGGCGGAGGCGACCACGAAGACGCACGTCAGCCGGATCCTGGCGAAGCTGCGGCTGCGCAGCCGGGTGCAGGCGGCGATCCTGGCGCAGGACCTCGGGCTGTCGGTCTGACGATCGACCGGCCGGGTCTGGTTCACCTGATCAGGTCGGTCACAGATCACACTCTCGAATGACACCACGCCGGGGCAAACGGCACTAGAGTCCCCGCCATGAGCGACGCGGCTCCGGCGGTGACCCCTGCCCTGAGCCGCCTTCAGGCCCCGCCCACCGGGCGGCGACGGCATCGGGAGACCCAGCCATGAGCAATGCGTCCAGCAAGCAGATCGCCGTGATCGGTGCCGGCCTGATGGGCGCCGGCATCGCCCAGGTGTCCGCGCAGGCCGGCCACCCGGTGGTGCTGCGGGACGTCACCGAGGAGGCGCTTCAGCGCGGCCTCGCGGGCATCCGCGCCTCGTACGAGAAGTTCGTCGGCAAGGGCCGGATGAGCGCCGAGGACGCCGAGGCCGCGCTCGGCCGCATCACCACCACCACCGACCTGGGCGCGGTGGCCGAGGCCGACATCGTGGTCGAGGCCGTGTTCGAGAAGCTGGAGGTCAAGGAGGGCGTCTTCCGCGAGCTCGACAAGCTCGCCAAGGACGGCGCCGTGCTCGCCTCCAACACCTCCGCCATCCCGATCACCCGGATCGCCGCCGCCACCCAGCGCCCCGAGTCGGTCGTCGGCGTGCACTTCTTCTCGCCGGTGCCGCTGATGAAGCTGGTCGAGCTGGTCCGTGGCTACAAGACCAGCGACGAGACGCTGGCCACCGCCCGCGCCTTCGCCGAGGGCGTCGGCAAGGAGGTCGTGGTGGTCAACCGCGACGTGGCCGGCTTCGTCACCACCCGCCTGATCACCGCGCTGGTCGTCGAGGCCGCCAAGCTGTACGAGTCGGGCGTCGCCACCGCCGAGGACATCGACACCGCCTGCCGCCTCGGCTTCGGCCACCCGATGGGCCCGCTGGAGACCGCCGACCTGACCGGCGTCGACATCCTGCTGCACGCCGCCCGCAACATCTACGCCGAGACCCAGGACGAGAAG
Source organism: Kitasatospora sp. NPDC097643 (assembly GCF_040302625.1). Lineage (NCBI taxonomy): Bacteria > Bacillati > Actinomycetota > Actinomycetes > Kitasatosporales > Streptomycetaceae > Kitasatospora > Kitasatospora sp. NPDC097643. The sequence goes on from NZ_JBEOSA010000004.1 coordinate 131,032, forward strand.
TTCGCCGCCCCGGAGATCATGGCGCGCATGGTCACCGCCGGCGACCTGGGCCGCAAGAGCGGCCGCGGCTTCTACCCGTACGCGGGCAAGTAGGCGCCGGCCGGGGGCTCCGGGCCCCCGGACGCACAACGCGGGACGACCGGGCGGGCCGTGCGATCGGAGCATCGTACGGCCCGCCGCGCCGGAGCCGGGTGAGTTTCCTCACGCCGGGTGCCGCAGACGGGTGATTTGGGCGGTAATCGAGCGTAGGTCTGGAGACTTCCTGCGTATATTCCCTCGGACGAGTGAAGTTGCTTCAGATCTGGCCGGAACCAGCAACCTGCGATGCTGATCCGCCGTCAGATGAGGGGGGCCCGGCCCGCACCGATCGGTGTCGCGGCCCGCTCCGGACGGGCACCCCACCGGACACCCCACCCCCGCCCCCGGGCCCGGCACGGCCGGGGCCAGCCGACCCCGAACCCAGGCCGACCAGGCGAAGGACGAGAGCATGCGCATCACCGGCGACCACCGGGCGCTGGCCATCGAAGGCCGCCTCGACGTGCGCACCGCCGCCGACGCGCGGGCCCGGCTGCACCAGGCCGTGGACGGCGGCCTCGGCGACCTCGTGCTCGACCTCGCCCGGCTGGAGTTCTGGGACGCCACCGGCCTCGGCGTGATCATGGGCACCCACCGCCGGGCCGGCCGGATCGGCCGCCGACTGGTGCTGCGCTCCGTCCCGGCGCAGCTCCAGCGGCTGCTGGTGGCCACCAAGCTGCACCGCATCCTGGCCGTCGACGGCGGCGTCGCCGAGCCGCACGGGATCGCGCTCTAGGGTCCGTCCGCACAGCTCCGGGAAGCCCGGGGCGGGACCGCCCTGCACAGCCGGGGCCGGATGTGCGAGAGTCTGCGCGTCAGAAGACGGCCGCCGGACCCAGCTGCCCCCAGCCCGCCCGCGGCCGCAACCCCAAGATCAGCCGGTCGGCGCGGGGGCGTCGGCGGCCGAGCACGAGGCGGAGCAGAACGTGGCACAGCCATCCGGGGAGTTCCGGCAGGAGGCCGTCCGGACCCGAGGCGGCGAACTGGTCTCCGGCGGCCTGCTGGTCGGCGTCGGCGCCCCGGACGGCTCCGAGGCCCGGCCCCGTCCCGAGGAGTGGCGGCCCCGCCCGCGCCGGATCGAGCGCAGCGAGCCGGCCCGCGGCCCGGTCGGCGGCGTCGGCCGCGCGGTCGGCCCGCTCGCCCTCGGCGCCGGGCCCGCCGACCTGCCGCTGCTCGACCGCGAGGCCGACATCGCCGAACTGCTCGGCCTGCTCGCCGAGGGCCGCTCGATACGCCTGGTCGGCCAGGCCGGCTCGGGCCGCAGCGCACTGCTGTCGGCCGTCGCCGAGGCCGCCGCCGACCTCGCCCCCGGCGGCGTCGTCCAGCTCTGCGGCCACCGCCGCACCGCCGACGACCTGCTCCAGGACCTCTTCGCGGCCACCCACCACGCCCCCGGCTACCGGCCCGACCCCGGGCAGCTGGCCGCGCACCTCGCCGAGGTCGGCGCGATCGTGGTCGTCGACGGCGCCGAGCAGTCCGGCGCCGAGCTGGAGGAACTGCTCGCCGCTGCCCCCGGCTGCGCCTTCCTGATCTCCGTCTCCCCGAGCAGTCCGGTGCTGCCGGCCGGCTCCCGGCTCCAGGACCACCCGGTCGCCGGGCTGTCCCGGGCCGCCTGCCTCGCGCTCGCCGCCCGGCTGGCCGGACGGCCCCTGGACGTCGCCGAGAAGGCCTGGGCGGTCGACCTCTGGTTCGAGTCCGAGGGCCTGCCGCTGCGCTTCGTCCAGGCCGCCGCGCTGCTGCGCCAGCGGGACGTCGCGGTGGACGCGCTGGTCGCCGCGGAGGAGGACCGGATGGGGGTCTTCGGCGCGGTCGAGGAGCCCGTCCACGACCCGGACCCGGCGGTGCGGGAGGGCGCGCTGCGCCGCAGCGTCCCGCTGCCGTCCGTCGCCGAGACCGCCTCGCCCGCCGTCCGGCTCGCCGAGGGGCTCAGCGAGCCCGCGCAGGCCGTCCTGCGGCTGGCCGTCGCGCTCGGCGGCGAGTGCCCCACCGCCCCGCACCTGCCCGCGCTGATCGACGTCGGCCAGGGCGAGAGCGCCCTCGCCGAACTCGCCGACGCCGGACTGGCCGTGTCCATCGGCGGGCACCACCGGCTGACCGCCGGGGTGCTCGACCTCCTCGCCCCGCACTGGCCGGCCCGCGGCTGCCTCGACGGCGCCGCCCAGCACTTCGCCTGGTGGGTCGGGCACAGCTCGGTGTCGCTGGACCAGGTCGCGGCCGAGGCGGAGGTGCTGATCGGCGTCCTGCTCGCCGACCGGGCCGCCGGGCGGCACGACGCGGTGGTGCGGCTGGCCCGGGCCGCCGCGCCCGCGCTGGCGCTGTCGCTGCGCTGGGGGGCCTGGGAGCGGGTCCTGGAGCTGGGCCTGGAGGCGGCCCGCCGCACCGGCTCCCGGATCGACGAGGCCTGGTTCCACCACGAGGCGGGCGTCCACGCGCTCTGCGTCCAGGAGCCGTCCCGGGCCACCGCCGAGCTGGAGACCGCGCTCACCCTGCGGGCCGCCGCGGGGGAGCAGCGCGGGGTCGCCTCGGCGCGCCGGATGATCGACCTGCTGCGCGCCGACGGCCGTCAGCTGGCGGCGTCCGCGCCGGCCGCTCCGGCGGCGGCCCGGCGGCCGGTCATCCGGGCGATCGCCAAGGTGCCGTCCAGCCTGCGGAGCCGGACCGGGAGCGGGACCAGGGGCCGGGTGATGGCCGCCTCGGCGGCGGTGCTGGCGCTCGGGGTGCTCGGGACGGCGGTGGCGATGAGCGCCACCGGCCCGGACGAGCACCGGCCGAAGGATCCGCACGGGCGGCTGGACGACGCCGGCACCCCGCAGGGCGGGTCGGTGCCGCTGCCGCACCCCTCCGGCGGCTCGGCCTCGCCGAGCGCCGGGGGCACCGAGTCGGGCGGCAGCCCGGAGGCGGACGGCGGCGCGAGCCCGGAGCCGTCTGCTAGCGGGAGCGCCTCGCACTCGCCGAGCGCGTCGGCGTCGGGCTCGAAGAAGCCGAGCAAGTCGTCGAGCGAGAGCCCGACCGAGACCGCGCAGCCGTCGCAGCCCCAGTCGTCGCAGCCGGCGCCGGGGCAGCCGCAGCCGCCGGTTCCGCCGCCCGGGCCGGGCCCGCAGCAGCCTCAGCCGACGGCACCGCAGCCGACGCAGCCGACGGTGCCCAGCAAGTCCCCGACGACTTCGCCGCCGAGCCCGACCGGGACGCCCAGCCCGACGTCCACGGCCACCGCGACCGCGACGCCGAGTTCGACGTCCCCGCCGCCGGGGCCGTGACCGGTCAGAACAGCTTGAGCTTGTCGTCGTCGATGCCGCGCAGCTCGTCGTAGTCCAGCACCACGCAGCCGATGCCCCGGTCGGTGGCCAGCACACGGGCCTGGGGCTTGATCTCCTGCGCGGCGAAGACGCCCTTGACCGGGGCCAACAGCGGGTCCCGGTTGAGGAGTTCGAGGTAGCGGGTGAGCTGCTCGACGCCGTCGATCTCGCCGCGGCGCTTGATCTCGACGGCCACCGTGGTGCCGTCCGCGTCGCGGCAGAGGATGTCGACCGGGCCGATCGCGGTCGGGTACTCGCGGCGGATCAGCGACCAGCCGGAGCCGAGCACCTCCATCCGGTCGGCGAGCAGCTCCTGGAGGTGCGCCTCGACGCCGTCCTTGATCAGGCCGGGGTCCACCCCGAGTTCGTGGGAGGAGTCGTGCAGCACCTCCTCCAGCGTGATGATGAGCTTCTCGCCGGCCTTGTTCTCCACCGTCCAGACCCCGTCGGCCTCCTTGAGGGCGCACGGCGGGGACATCCAGTTGAGCGGCTTGTAGGCGCGGTCGTCGGCGTGGATGCTGACGCTGCCGTCGGCCTTGACCAGGATGAGCCTGGTGGCGGAGGGCAGATGGGCGGAGAGCCGACCGGCATAGTCGACTGAGCAGCGGGCAATTACGAGACGCACGGTCGACCACGCTAGCCCACCGGGGCCAGTTGATGCGATTCCGCGACGACCGGGTGAAGAAACCGCGAACCCCGCGAACATGGAGGTTCGGCGGTGCCGTGGCCGCTCGTCGCGCTCTGGCGCCCATGCCCTCGGGTCGCTACCGTGTGTGACGGCACGCGTGCGGGACCGCTGTCAACGGGGATGGAGACTTCAGATGAACGATCCGACAGGATCAGGCCAATCTGGTGCACCACCGCGTATTTCCGAAGCAATCCACAGGAATCTCCAGCCTGCTCCGCCGTTGACTGCCACGCTGTTCTGAGCGCGGTCGGTATCCAGGGCGTCACGTCCCGTGGTGCCGCCGCCCTTGCGCGGTGCCGGAAACCGCCGTTCCACGGTGGCCCGGACATCTCGCGCGATTTCGCCCACCCTCACTGTGAGCTTCGGACTACGCACGACCACCCGGGCGCCGCGCGGGTGGACCGCGAGAGGAGAATCCATGTCGCTCGACGTCTCACCGGCCCTGCTGGAAAAGGCCGAGCGGGGCGAGGTCGACGAGCGGGAATTCGTCGACTGCGTCCGCGTCTCGCTGCCGTACGCCTGGGACCTGATCAGCTCGCTGGTCGCCCAGGCGAAGGTCGACGGCACCGACTTCGCCGACAACCAGGTACCGCCGCCCAGCGAGCAGGCCCGCGGCCAGCTCCTGCGGGCGCTCGCCAGTGACGCCATCCGGGGTGCCCTTCAGCGGCACTTCGGGGTGCGGCTGGCCTTCCAGAACTGTCACCGGGTGGCGGTCTTCCTGCCGTCGGAGGCCAACGAGGCGCGCATCACGCGCTTCACCTCGGTGCGCGAGCAGCTGCTCAACCAGTCCGAGGAACTGCGGGACTGCTGACCGGGGCCCGACGCCGCCGCCGTCCCCCGGTGCGGGGGGACCGGCGGCCCGGGCCGGTCGGGCTCAACTCAGCTGCGGCAGCACCTCGGAGCCGAGCCGGGCGATGTTGTGCAGGGTCGCCTCGCGGTCGCCGCTGCCCTCCGCGAGCAGCGCGAAGCGGCGGATGCCGGTCCGCTCGGCGGTGGCCAGCAGCCGGTCGGCGCACTCCCGCGGGGTGCCCACCGCATGCAGGTCGCAGAGGAGTTCGGTGTACTGGTGCGGGTCGCGCATCTTGCGCTCGCGGCCGTCCACGGTGCGGTGGGCGCCGAGCCCGTACTCGAACCAGCCGGGCATCGCGTTCAGCAGGGTGGCCCGGGCCGCCGAGGTGCGGTCGTCGACCTGGGCCACCCCGGCCGCGACGTGCTGACGGCCGACCCGGCGCAACTGCTCCTCGCTGCGCCCGGCGGCCAGCCAGGCGGCCCGGTAGAGCTCCAGCATCCGCAGCTTGTCCTCGTCGCCGGAGTGCATGCCGAGCAGCATCGGCAGTCCGCGCTCGGCGGCGAGTTTCACCCCGGCCGGCGAGGTGCACGCGACCACCACCGGCGGCCCGGCCGCCGGCCGTCCGGCCGCGGTGAGCTCCTCGCCGAGGCCGTCGCCGAGCCCCTCGACGTCCTGGCGCTGGCGCGGGAGGCGCAGTGGGGCGGGGCCCTCGCCGAGGCCGAGCCAGCTGCCCAGGTCGGGCCGGCGGACCGGCTCGGTGGCCTGGGGCACCACGGCCACCTCGGGGAAGCTGAACTGCGGGCCGTCCGCGTCCACCCGGGAGCCGCGCAGCCAGCGCAGCAGCAGGTCCAGCCGCTCCCCGAAGCCGTTCTCGAAGGCGTCCACGCCGCTGCCGAACACGTCCAGGTCGATCCAGGGGCCGCCGCGGCCCACTCCGAGCGTGAAGCGCCCGCCGGAGGTGAGGTGCAGCAGCGCGGCCTGTTCGCCGAGCGCCACCGGGTGGGCGGTGGAGAGCACGCTGACCGCCGTGCCGACGCCGATCCGGCGGGTGCGGCCGAGCAGCAGCGCGGCCAGCGTGGCGGCGTTCGGGCACACCCCGTACGGGACGAAGTGGTGCTCGGCCAGCCAGACGCTGTCCAGGCCCGCGCGTTCGGCCTCGACGGCGGCGCGGACGGTGCGTTCCAGCGCCTCGCCGTGGCTCTGCCCGGGGAACTGCGCGGACAGCATGAAGGCGCCGACCCGGACCGGCGCGGTGTCCGCCGGGAGCGTGCCCGCGCGCTGGGGCGCCGTCAGCGGTTCGCCCGCCGTGGCGGTCACCGCCGGGACGGTGGTCAGCGCCGGGCCGGGGCCGGGCGGTCGGACCCCGACGGGCCGACGGGTCTCGGCACGGGCGCTGGTCTTGGTCATCCTGGGGCCTCCTCGGGTGCGCGCAGGGTTTGCGGGCCCCGCCTGTTCCCTTCGTGGGTATCGGATGTCATGTGCCAATGGCACGCTGAACCATCAATTTCCCCGGAGATCGGGTGGATCTCGGCAAAAACCCGGAAGCGCCGGAGGATGCCGTGATAGTGGCCTTGACGAGGGGCGGGCGGCCGTAGGCTGGAACGACCCGAGCCCGCTGGAAGAGAGGTGGTCCGACGTGTCGCCGCGCCGCAACCGGATCAAGAGCGCCGCCCCCCGCGAGAGCGCCGAACCGGCCGCCCCACTGGGCGGATCGCTGCGCCGCACCGAGAACTACCAGGGCGACGACTGGGTGGTGCAGACGGTCGCCGGGACGTCCGGCCGGTCCTACCGCTGCCCGGGCTGCGACCAGGAGATCCCGTCCGGGGTGGGCCACGTGGTGGCCTGGCCGATGCACGGCGCCGGCGTGGACGACCGGCGGCACTGGCACCGGGCCTGCTGGGGAGCGCGGGAGCGCCGGGCCTCCAACGTCCTGCGAGGCCGCGGCGCTCCGCGGTACTGAATGCCGGGGTGAACTCCCTCAGGCGTCACGCTTCTTGAGCACCAGCGCGCCGCCCACCAGGGCCGCCAGGGTCCAGGTGAGGCCGATGGCGAAACCGGCCCACGGCCCGTACGGCTGGCCGTGCTGCTCGTACACCAGCAGCATCCGCGAGCCCGCGTAGTCCGGGAAGTAGTGGGCCAGGGTCTTGACCTTCGGCACCGCCGAGAGGATCGGCGAGAGCAGGAAGAAGAACGGCACCAGCACGCCGAGTGCCAGCGTCTGGTTGTGCAGCATGGTGGTGACGCCGGCCGAGAACAGGCAGATCATCGTCAGGTACAGCGCGGCGCCGAACACCGCGCGCAGCACGTGCGGTTCGCCCAGGCTGGTGGAGTGCGTGCCGAGCAGCGCCTGGCCGATGAAGAAGGTCACGAAGGCCGTCACGGTGGAGACCGCCAGGGCCAGCGCGCCGAGCACCACCGCCTTGCCGGTGAGCAGCGTGCCGCGCTGCGGGACGGCGGCCAGGGTGACCCGGATCATGCCGCTGCTGTACTCGTTGCCGATCGCCAGCACGCCGAAGACGATGATGGCGAGTTCGCCGAGCATGATGCCGGCGAAGGCCGTCCCGGTGGCGTCGAACGGGGTCTCCTCGTTGCGGCGGAACTCGGTGAAGTTGTTGTTGGTGAGCAGGGACAGCAGCGCGCCGAGGCCGACGGTGACGACGAAGGTCAGCGCGAGCGTCCAGATCGTCGAGCGGACGCTGCGGATCTTCGTCCACTCGGAGCGCAGGATCGCCGGGAAGGACGTCATCTCAGTTCTCCTCCTGCCGGGCCGGGGCCTTGGCGTGGGCGCCGTCGGCCTTCCAGCCGGCGCCCCAGGTGCCGGGGGCGCCGGCGGCGTCGCGGCCCGGTCCGTCCCCGGCGTGGTACTCCACCGCGTCGGCCGTCATCTGCATGAACGCCTCCTCCAACGAGGCCTGCTGCGGGCTGAGTTCGTGCAACGCGAGGCCGTTCGCGGCGGCCAGGTCGCCGAGTTGGGCGAGGTCGCCGTCGACCACCTCGTACGAGCCGTCCGGGCCGGGTTCGTGGCGGATCCCGGCGGCCGCCAGGACGTCCAGCAGGCGCTCGGGCTGCGGGGTGCGCAGCCGGACGGCGGAGCGCGAGTTGTGCCGGATGAACTCCGGCATCGGCATGTCGGCGAGCAGCCGGCCCTTGCCGATGACCACCAGGTGGTCGGCGGTGACGGCCATCTCGCTCATCAGGTGGGAGGAGACGAAGACCGTCCGGCCCTCGCCGGCCAGCCGCTTCATCAGGTTGCGGATCCAGAGGATGCCCTCCGGGTCGAGGCCGTTGACCGGCTCGTCGAACATGACGATCTCCGGGTCGCCGAGCAGCGCGGAGGCGATGCCCAGGCGCTGGCCCATGCCGAGCGAGAAGCCGCGGGCCCGCTTGCGGGCGACCGGGGTGAGTCCGACCAGGGCCAGCACCTCGTCCACCCGGCTGTCGGGGATGCGGTTGCTCTGGGCGAGCCAGAGCAGGTGGTCACGGGCGGTGCGGCCGGGGTGGACGGCCTTGGCCTCCAGCAGCGCGCCGATGTACTTGAGCGGCTCGCTGAGCTGCCCGTAGCGCTTGCCGTCGATGGTGACCCGGCCGCCGGTGGGGCGGTCGAGGTCGAGGATCATGCGCATGGTGGTGGACTTGCCGGCGCCGTTGGGGCCGAGGAATCCGGTGACCACGCCCTGCGGGACCCGGAAGCTGAGCCGGTCCACCGCGAGCGTCTTGCCGTAACGCTTTGTCAGGTCGTGCAACTCGATCATTCGCGCTCCCTTACTCTCTGTCAGATTAGGACAAAGGGGATATCGCGGCTCGCTGAGTGGGTTCATTGGACGCACCGGAATACGGTGGGCGCATGACCCAGCTCCCCACCGCATTGTCGGTCCGCGAGAGCGGTACCGGAACGCCCCTCGTGCTGTTGCACGCCTTCCCGTTGAACGCCTCGATGTGGTCCGCCCAACTGGACGCGCTGCCCGGTCTGACCGGGACGGACGCCCGGGTGCTCGCCCCCGACCAACGCGGCTTCGGCGGCACCGAGCTGGGTGACGACGAGCCCTCGCTGGACCTGGTCGCCGACGACGTCGCGCTGCTGCTGGACGCGGCCGGGATCGAGCGCGCGGTGGTCGCCGGGATCTCCATGGGCGGCTACGTGGCGCTGGCGCTCGCCCGCCGGCACCCCGACCGGCTGGCCGGCCTGCTGCTGGCCAACACCCGGGCCACCGCCGACACCGACGCCGCCCGGGCCAACCGGGAGCGGATCGCGGCCGCCGTCACCGCGCGGGACAGCGTCCAGCTGCTGCTCGACGAGCGGGTGGCCGCGAACCAGCTCGGGCCGGACTCGCAGCACCTGGTGGAGCGGGTGCAGGCGCTGGTCGCCGCCGCCCCGCCGGCCGCCGTCGCCTGGGCGCAGCGGGCCATGGCGGCCCGCCCGGACGCCCTGGACGTGCTGGCCGGGCTGCGGGTGCCGGTGGCCGTCGTCGCGGGCGCCCTGGACGCCCTGGTGGCGCCGGAGGAGGCCGAACTGATGGTGGCGGCCCGGCCGGACGCCGAACTGACCGTCATCCCCGGGGTGGGCCACCTGAGCGCCCTGGAGGCACCGGAGGCGTTCGACGACGCCGTCCGCTCGCTGCTGGCACAGGTCGCCGGGACCGCCGGAGCCGCCGGATGAAGGAGGAGGCGGCGGGCTGGGACTTCTCGGCGCTGGAGGTGACCGGCCGGATGCCCGTGACCAACCGGGGCGAGGGCCTGCTCGAACTGACCCTGGAACCGCTCGGCGAGGACTACTGGATGCGCCCCGGGGAGACCTTCATCGTCACCTCGTACGGCGACTACGGGCCCGGTCACCCCTTCGAGGTGCAGTACTGGCCGGACTCGGTGTCGGTCTGGTGCACCTCGTGGTTCGGCACCGTCTCGGACGACGAGGGCAACCAGCTCAGCAGCGGGCACCAGCGGCCGGACGGCGCCTACCCGAGGTGACGGGGGCGTGAAACGGCGGCAGGCCCTCACCCGGGCGGGTGAGGGCCTGCCGGCGACGGGTGCGTCAGCGCGACTGCTGGGCGGGCACGCCCATGGTGTCGTCGCCCGGCATGCCGGCGGCGGCCACGGCCGCACCGGTCAGCGTCGCCAGCATCTCGCGGACGTTGGTCAGCTGGGCGTTGATGCTGTCGCGGCGGTTGGTGAGGGCCGCCAGCTCGCGCTCGGACTCGCTGCGGATCCGGTCCGCCTTGGCGTTGGCGTCCGCCACGATGTCCTCGGACTGGCGCTGGGCCGTCTCGACGGTCTGACGGGCGCGGCGCTCGGCGTCGGTGCGCAGCTTCTCGGCCTCCAGGCGCAGCTGCTCGGCCCGGTGCTCGATCTCGGCCAGGCGCTTCTCGGCCTTGGCCTGACGGGCGGCCAGGTCGCGCTCGGACTGCTCGCGGCGCTTGGCCAGGTTGGTCTCGAACTCCAGCGCGGCCTGGGCGGCCTTGGTGCGGGTCTCCTCGAAGAGGGCGTCCGCCTCCTCGCGCTTGTTCTGGGCGTCCTTGTTGGCCTCGGCGCGCAGCTGGGCGGAGTCGCTCTTGGCCTTGTCGACGATCCGCAGACCCTCGTCCTCCGCCTTGGCCTTGCGGTCCTTGGCGTAGTTCTCGGCCTCGGTCCGGACCTGCTGCGCGGCGGCCTCGGCCAGCTCGCGGTGCTGCTCGGCGGCGCGGTGCGCCTCGTCGCGCAGGTCCTTGGCCTCCTCCTCGGCGAGCCGCAGGATCTTCTCGACCCGGGCGCCGAGCCCGGCGTACGAGGGCTCCGCCTCGGTGACCGCGGCCTGGGCGGTCTGGGTCTCCAGGTGGAGCTCCTCGATGCGCTTCTCCAGCGCACTGATCCGGGTCAAGGCACTGTCACGGTCGGCCACCAGCTTGGTGATCCGCTCGTCGACCTGGGCGCGCTCGTACCCACGGCGCACCAGGTCGAAGCCGTGAGGGGAGTGACTGTCGCTCATGGGGTTCTGGGCTTCCTGTCGTCAAACCGCTGAGGTGGTTGAGGGAATCCTGACACGGTACCGGAGTGTCGACGGCGAAATGCCGATGTCCCGCGGACAATGTCCGCTCAATCGGGTGGTGCGTTCTTGGAGCGATTGCCACCCGACCGGGGGGCGCCAACTCCGGCACCGGCCTTGGCACCCCCGTCCTTCTTGCTGTTTCCCCCGTTTGACTGAGTGGCCGGTGACGGCGCCTCGAAGGCCTCCAGCGCGGACAGCACGTCCTGCACCCTGGAGATCTCGGTGTTGATGTCCTTGCGGCGGCGCACCAGTTCGTCCAGCTCCCGCCGGCCCTCGGCGGTGACCCGCTCCGCCTCGGACCGCGCCTCGGCGAGCAGCCGCTCGGCCTCCGCCTTCGCGAGCTCGACCTGCTCATCCGCGGTGCGGTCGGCGTCCCGCAGCCGCTTCTCCGCCTCGGCGGCGGCGTTCTCCAGGCGCTCCTCGGCCTCGGTCTCGGCCGACTGGAGCTTGGCCTCGGCCTTGACGATCAGCGCCTCGGCGCGGTCGGTGGAGTCGGCGAGCTTGGTCTCCGCCTCCTTCAGCAGGCCCTCGGCCTTGCGCACGGCCGAGATCCGGACCTTGCTGGCCTCCGCGGAGGCCTCCGAGGTGAGCTCGGCAGCCCGGTCCTCGGCGGCCGCGACCAGGGCCGCCGCGCGGTCCTCGGCCTCGGCGACGGTGGCCACCGCCTGCTCCTCGGCCTCGGTGAGCTGCTCCTGGGCGGCCGTCACCAGCGCGTCCACCCGCTCGCCGGCCGACTTCATGGCCGCCGCGTTCTCCTTGCGGGCGCGCTCGTGCAGCGCCTCCACCTCGGCGTCGGTGCGCTCGCGCAGCTCCTCGGCGCGCTCGCGGATCGCGGTGGCGTCCCGGCGGGCCTCGGCCAGCAGGGCGTCGGCGTCGGCGCGGCCCTTCTCGACCTCGCCCTGTCCGGCCGCCTCGCCGGCGGCGACCAGCCGGTCCGCCTCCTTGCGGGCGGCGGCGACCATCGCGTCCGCCTGCTCCTCGGCGGCGGCGGTGGTGGCCAGTGCGGTGGTCTGGGCGTCCTCGCCGAGCGCCTCGGCGTCCGCGAAGGCCTTCTCCAGCACGGACTTGGCGTGCTCGCGGGTCGCCTTGTCGAACTGCTCGGCGGCCTCGCGGGTCTCCGCGTCGTACGCGTCGGCGCGGCCGCGGGTGGCGGCGTCGTACTCGTCGGCGAGGGTCCGGGTGGCGAGTGCGTACTCCTCGGCCTCGGTGCGGGCCACGGCGGCCAGCTCCTCGGCGTCGGCGACCAGCGCGGCGGCGTGCTCGTCGGCGGCGGCCACGGTCTGGACGGCCTGCGCCTCGGCGTCCGCGCGCAGCTGCTCGGCGGTCTCCTGGGCGGCGCGCAGCTCGGCCTCGGCGTCCGCGCGCAGCTGCTCGTCGTAGGCCTGGGCCTCGGCGCGCTGGCGGGCCAGCTCGGCCTCGTGGGCCTCGCGCTCGGCGGTCAGCTCCAGCTCGGTCCGCTCGCGCAGCGCGGTGGTCTCGGCGTCGGTACGGGCCCGCAGCTCGGCGGTCTCGCGGTCGGCGAGTTCGCGCAGCTCGGTGGTCTCGCGCTCGGCGAGTTCGCGCAGCTCGGTGGTCTCGCGCTCGGCGAGTTCGCGCTGCTCGGCGGCGTCCTGCTCGGCCCGGGCGCGGACCTCGGCGGCCTCCTGCTCGGCGGTGGCCTTCAGCTCGGCGATCTGCTGGGAGGCGGCCTCGTGCATCCCGGCCACCGACTGGCGGACCTCGGCGGCCTCCTCCTCGGCGGTCTCGACCAGCCCGGCGCCCTCGGCCCTGGCCGCGGCGACCAGCTCCTCGCCCTCGGCCTGCGCCTGCTCAAGGGCGGCGGCGGCCTCGGCGCGGATGCCGTCGGCGGTGGCGCGGGCCTCGGACAGCTCGCGGCCGGCCTCGGCCCGGACGGTCGCGGCCTGCTCGGTGGCCAGCGCCAGCTCGGCGGCGGCCTCCTCGCGGACGGCCCGGGCAGCTTCGGCGGCCTCGGCCTGCCGCTGCTCGGCGGTGGACCGGGCGCCGTCCAGCAGTTCCTCGGCCTCGGCGCGCAGGGCGGCGGCGTGCTGCTCGGCCGCCTCGCGCTGCTCGGCGGTCTCGGCGTTGGTGCGCTCGGTGAGCTCGGCGGCGGCCTGCTCGGCCTCGGCGCGGACGCGGTCGGCGTGCGCCTCGGCGGCCTCGCGCTGCTCGGTGGTCTCGCGTTCGGCGAGGGCGCGCAGCTCGGTGGCGTGCTGCTCGGCCGCCTCGCGCTGTTCGGCGGTCTCGGCGTTGGTGCGCTCGGTGAGCTCGGCGGCGGCCTGCTCGGCCTGCTCGCGGGCGGCCCGGGCGGCGGTCAGCTGCTCCGCGGTCTCCTCGCGCTCACGGCGCAGCCCCTCGGCGGCCGCCTCGCGCTCGCGCCGGCTCTCCTCGCGCAGCGCGGTCGCGGCGGCCTCGGCCTCGCCCCGGGTCCGGACGGCCTCGGTGTCGGCCTCGGTGCGCACCCGCTCGGCGTCGGCCACCGCGGCGTCCCGGACGGCGTTCGCCTCGGCCTGCGCATCGGTCCGCAGGGCCTCTGCCGCGGTGCTCGCCTCGGCCCGCACCCGCTGGTCGAACTCGGCTGCGTCCCGGCGCAGTTCGGCGGTCTCACGCTCGGCGGCGGCGCGGTTCTCGGCGGCCGCGGCCTTGGCGGCGGCGAGCGCGTCCTGGCCCTGCTGCTCGGCGGCGGCGGTGATCTTCTCCGCCTCGGTGCGGGCCCGGGCCAGGGTCTGCTCGGCCCGGCCCTGAGTCTCGGCGGCCTGCTCCTGGGCCTGCTCGCGCAGCCGCTCGATCTCCCCGGCGGCACCCGCGCGCAGCTCGTCCGCGTCGGCCTTGGCCTTGGTGAGCAGCTCCTCGGCGTTCTTCGCCGACTCCTCGATCTGCACGACGGCCTGGCGGCGGGCCTCGCCGCGCACCCGGTCGGCCTCGGCGGCGGCCTGGGCGCGCAGCTCCTCGGCCTCGGCCCGCAGCCGGGCCGCCTCGTCCTGCATCTGCTCGATCCGCTCGCGGATCGCGGCGGCGTCGTCCAGCGCGGCGTTCTGGGCCTGCTCGACGGCGGCCTGGGCCTGCTCGCGCAGGCGCTGGGCCTCGGCGGCGGCCTCGGCGCGGATCCGCTCGGCCTCGGCGGCGGCCTCGGTGCGGGCGGTCTCGGCGTCCTGGTTGGCCCGGCCGAGCACCTCCTCGGCGGTCTTGGCGGCCTTGGCGAGGTGGACGGTGGCGTCCTTGGCGCCGGCCGCCCGGCCCTCCTCCTCGGCCGCGTTGCGCAGCCGGACGGCCTCGGCCTCGGCCTGCGCCCGCAGCTCGGCGACCTCGCGCTCGGCCTGGGCGCGCAGCTCGGCGATGGCCGCCTCGGCCTCGGCCCGCAGCTCGGCGGCGACCGACTCGGCGGTGGCCCGCAGCCGCTCGCTCTCCTCGGCCGCGGCGGCCTTGGCGGCGTCCGCCTCGGCCTGCTTGGTGGCGGCCTGGGAGCGGACGGCCTCGGCCTCGCCGCGGATCGCCTCGGCCTCCTTGGTGGCCTGGGCGACCATCCGGGCGACCTCGGCCTTGGCGGTCTGCGAGCGCTGCTCGTTGGCGGCCTCGCCGTCGGCGACCTTGCGTTCGGCGGCGGCCTCGGCGTCGGCCTGAAGCTGCTCGGCGGCCAGCTCGGCCTGGGTGCGCAGCTCGGTGGCCTCCCGGCGGGTGCGCTCGGCCTCGGCGATCGCCTCGGCGCGCAGCCGCTCTATCTCGGCCTGGGCGTGGGCCAGCTCCTGCTGGGCCCGGGCCTGCTCGGCGGCGGCGTGCTCCTTGAGCCGGCCGATCTCGGCCTGCGCGTCGGCGAGCTGCCGTTCGGCGGCCGCGTGGGCGGCGGCCAGCTGCTGCTGGGCCTCGCCGCGGGCGGCGTCCACGTCGGCGGCGGCCTGGGCGCCGGCCTGCTGGGCCTGCTCGGAGGCGGCGCGCAGCAGGCGCTCGGCGTCGTTCTGGGCGCGCTGGAGGGCGGCCTCGGCGGCGGCGTGGGCCTCGCCGCGGGCGGCGTTCACGTCGGCGGCGGTCTGCGCGCGGGCCTGGTCGGCGAGGGCGGCGGCCTCGGCCCGGGCGGCGGCGACCATCCGCTCGGACTCGGCGCGGGCCTCCTGGAGCAGGCGTTGGGCCTCCTGCTCGCTGCCGGCCCGGGTCTGCTCGGCCCAGCCGTTGAGGTGCTGCTCGGCGTTGCGGCGCAGCTCGGTGAGCTCGTCCTCCAGCTGGCGGCGGCGAGCGGTGAGCTCGGCCTCCAGCCGGGCGGTGCGCTCGGCGGCCTCGGCCATGATCCGCTGGGTGGCGGCCTGGGAGTCGCGGAGCTGGCGCTCGGCGTCGGCGCGCAGCTGCTGGGCCTGCATCTCGGCGGTGCGGAGCATCTGCTCGGCCTGGCCGGAGACGGCGTCGAAGGCGCGCGGCTGGGCGAGCATGCGACGGGACTCGTGCAGCTTGGCCCGGAGCACCTCCACCTGGTAGGCGAGGTCCTCGGCATGCTCGACTGCCTTGTCCCGCTCCTTTCGAGTCCGACCCATCTCGGCCTCGAACTGGGAGAGGTGATCGTCAACCTCGTAGCGGTCGTTGCCCCGCACTCCGCGGTCCCATCCATCTCCTGGTCGCGTCCTCGACCCGGCCGGTCCCGGGCCCCCGCTGTCCGGGTGCCGGTCCGACTGGCTCCTTGCATCCGCGGCCGTGAACGGACCCCCGGCTCAGCCGGGACCGTCCGCCGCGGTCGTCGGAGTCCTGGTCGCGGGAGCGCGGTGGTGCCGCGTTCCCCCGTCCGGGTGGACTCCTGGGCGAACTCTTGCCTCGTGGAGAATGGTGACAGATCCGTGTTGCGGCTGTTCAGCCGTGCCCGCGTACTGGACTCCCCTGCGACGGGCCGGCCACCGGAGGGCGGACGGACCTGTCATCGGCCGTGCTCGTCTCCTCCGTCCCCCGGAGTCTTCGCGCACCTGGGCATTGTAGTGGGAGCGCACCGTGGGGGAATGGCCGCGTGGGGGTTTTCCGGCTGCCCGGCACAGGTTACTGACGGGTCATGACCGGACGCCGCCCGGCAGGCGGCGTCCGGAGGGCGGTCGGCGGGCGGTCAGTGGGCCTCGTGGGCGCCCGGCTCGGCCGAGGTGACCAGCTCGGTCAGCACGCCGCCGCAGTCCTTGGGGTGCAGGAACGTGATCCGCGAGCCCATCGAGCCGATCCGCGGCTCGTCGTACAGGACGCGGACGCCCTTGGCCCGGATGGCCTCCGCGTCGCCGTCCACGTCGGCGGTGCCGAAGGCGATGTGGTGCACGCCCTCGCCGTTCTTCTCGAGCCACTTGGCGACGGTGGAGTCGGGCCGGGTGGGCTCCAGCAGCTGGAGGTAGGAGGCGCCGCCGTCCCCGGTGTCGTTGATCTTGAGCATGGCCTCGCGGACACCCTGCTCCTCGTTGACCTCGCTGTGGAAGACCTCGAAGCCGTAGGTGGCGCGGTAGAACTCGACCGTCTTGTCGAGGTCGCGGCAGGCGATGCCGATGTGGTCGATACGGGTCAGCACAGCGACCTCCGGAAGGCGGGACGGGACCGGGTGGGGCCTCGGGAACGAGGTGTCACCAGTGCAGCGCATCGCGCCGAAGCCGCGCCACCACCGGACGTGCGAGTCTGCTCACACGCGCGGGTTCACCCGGACCGTACTGACACGGTGTTGACTGGATGGTGTCAGTGCGCTCGATCACACCGTCGCTCCGGTGACGGGTGGGTACCGGGTCAGTACATTGAGCGCATCCTCACCTGGCCACGACGTGCGAAGGGGCCCGTCCCATGACCAACACCACCTCTGTGATCGTCGCCGGTGCACGGACCCCGATGGGCCGCCTGCTCGGTTCGCTCAAGGGCTTCTCCGGCGCCGACCTCGGCGGCTTCGCGATCAAGGGCGCGCTGGAGCGGGCCGGGATCACGGGCGAGCAGGTCCAGTACGTGATCATGGGCCAGGTGCTCCAGGCCGGCGCCGGCCAGATCCCGGCCCGCCAGGCCGCCGTCAAGGCCGGCATCCCGATGAACGTCCCGGCGCTCACCATCAACAAGGTGTGCCTCTCCGGCCTCGACGCCATCGCGCTGGCCGACCAGCTGATCCGCGCCGGCGAGTTCGACATCGTGGTCGCCGGCGGCCAGGAGTCCATGACCAACGCCCCGCACCTGCTGCCGAAGTCCCGCGAGGGCTACAAGTACGGCGCGGTCGAGCTGCTCGACGCGATGGCCCACGACGGCCTCACCGACGCGTACGAGAACATCCCGATGGGCGAGTCCACCGAGAAGCACAACACCCGCCTGGGCATCCCGCGCGAGGCGCAGGACGAGATCGCCGCCGCCTCGCACCAGCGGGCCGCCAAGGCGCAGGCCGACGGCGTCTTCGACGCCGAGATCGTCCCGGTCGCGATCCCGCAGCGCAAGGGCGAGCCGGTGCTGTTCAGCCAGGACGAGGGCATCCGCGCGGACACCACCGCCGAGGGCCTGGCCAAGCTGCGCCCGGCCTTCACCAAGGACGGCACGATCACCGCCGGCACCTCCTCGCAGATCTCCGACGGCGCCGCCGCGGTCGTCGTGATGAGCAAGGCCAAGGCCGAGGAGCTGGGCCTGACCTGGATCGCCGAGATCGGCGCGCACGGCAACGTGGCCGGCCCGGACAACTCGCTGCAGTCGCAGCCGTCCAACGCGATCAAGCACGCGCTGGCCAAGGAGGGCCTGGAGGTCGCCGACCTCGACCTGATCGAGATCAACGAGGCGTTCGCGGCCGTCGCCTACCAGTCGAGCAAGGACCTGGGCGTCTCCCCGGAGATCGTCAACGTCAACGGCGGCGCGATCGCGCTCGGCCACCCGATCGGCATGTCCGGCGCCCGCGTGGTGCTGCACCTGGCGCTGGAGCTCCAGCGCCGCGGCGGCGGGGTCGGCGCGGCCGCCCTGTGCGGCGGCGGCGGCCAGGGTGACGCGCTGATCGTGCGCGTTCCGAAGGCCTGATCAGCTGATCTGATCTTCGGGGCTGCGGACCGTCACGAGCGGTCCGCAGCCCCTTCGGCGTCCGCACCCTAGGAGGGCCTTGATGATCGATGTCGCCACGCTGGTCGAACAGGCCCGGGAGGGCCGCCCCCGGGCGGTCGCCCGGCTGATCACGCTGGTCGAGAACGCCGCCCCGCAGCTGCGCGAGGCGATGGCCGCGCTCGCGCCGTACACCGGGCAGGCCTACACGGTCGGGCTGACCGGCTCGCCCGGGGTCGGCAAGTCCACCTCGACCTCCGCGCTGGTCTCCGCCTACCGCCGGCTCGGCAAGCGGGTCGGGGTGCTGGCCGTCGACCCGTCCTCGCCGTTCTCCGGCGGCGCCCTGCTCGGCGACCGGGTCCGGATGCAGGACCACGCCACCGACCCCGAGGTGTTCATCCGCTCGATGGCCACCCGCGGCCACCTCGGCGGGCTCTCCTGGGCCGCCCCGCAGGCCCTGCGGGTGCTGGACGCGGCCGGCTGCGAGGTGATCCTGGTCGAGACCGTCGGGGTCGGCCAGTCCGAGGTGGAGATCGCCGCCCAGGCCGACACCACCGTGGTGCTGCTGGCCCCCGGCATGGGCGACGGCATCCAGGCCGCCAAGGCCGGGATCCTGGAGATCGGCGACCTCTTCGTGGTCAACAAGGCCGACCGGGACGGCGCCGACGCCACCGCCCGCGAGCTCAACCACATGCTGGGCCTCGGCGAGGCCCGCGAGGCGGGGGACTGGCGGCCGCCGATCGTCAAGACCGTCGCGGCCCGCGGCGAGGGCGTCGACGAGGTGGTCGAGGCGCTGGAGAAGCACCGCGCCTGGCTGGAGGAGCACGGCGAGCTCGCCGCGCGCCGCCGCCGCCGGGCCGCCGACGAGATCGAGGCGATCGCCCTGGCCGAGCTGCGCGCCCGGATCGGCGACCTGCACGGGGACCGCCACCTGGCCGCCCTGGCCGAACGCGTGGTGGCGGGCGAGCTCGACCCGTACGGCGCCGCCGACGCCCTGGTCGCCGGCCTCACCGAACGCTGACCGGCACCACCTCCACCCGTCGCCGCTCCGGCCCAGCCGAAGCGGCGACGGCATTCCTACCCGGCTCTCCTGCGCGGGAAGTCGACCCGGCCGACTTCCTGCGCAGCGAGCGCCCCGGGGGTCAGGAGCGGCCGCGGAGGCTTCGGAGGTGGTCGGCGATGGGGGCGAGGGCGGTGTACATCGCGTCGAGCTGTTCCGGGGTGAAGCGGTCGATGAAGTGGGCCCGGACGCTGCGGACGTGGTCGGGGGCGACGCGTTGCATGGTCTCCCAGCCCTGTTCGGTGAGGTGGGCGTAGAGGCCGCGGCGGTCGCCGGGACACTCCTGACGGAGCACCAGGCCGGCGTTCTCCATCCGGGTGATCTGGTGCGAGAGCCGGCTCTTGGACTGCAGGGTGGCGGTCGCGAGGTCGGTCATCCGCATCCGGTGGTCGGGTGCCTCGGAGAGGACGACCAGGATCTCGTAGTCGTTGATGGCCAGGTTGTGCGGCTGGAGTTCGCGGCCGAGCTGGTAGTCCAGCAGCTTGGCGACCTCGAGGTGGGCGCGCCACATCCGCTGCTCCCTGGCGGTCAGCCAGGGAGTCTCCTGCTCGGACGGTGCCGGAGGGGTGTCCGCGGTGTCGGTCGTGTGCGCATCCATGGGGACAGCATACCCGATTTAGTTCAATGTTGTACGAATTTACAGGCCGAAACGTCGCCCGAGGTCGCCCAGGTTACCGAGGCCCGGGATGTTGGTGTTGCCGCCGCCGTGGCCCGAGGCCCCCGGCTGGGACGGCACCCCGCCCATCGGGATGCCCGCCTCGGCGCCCACCGCGCCCACCGACCGTTCGGCCATCAGCTTCTCGGAGGACTGCAGCAGCACCTGGCCGGCGCCGATGAACTCGAACTGGTGCTCCTCGCCGGACGCGCCGCCGAGCCCGGTCAGCCGGCGGATGCCGCCGATCAGCCCGTGCATGTACTCGTGGTCGTAGTGGTGGCACGGCGCCGGGCAGTCCGCCCAGCCGACCAGGGCCTGCGGGTCCACCCGGATCGGCGGCTCGACGAAGTGCACCGGCCCGTTGGAGGCGGCGACGAACTTCCCGGTGCCGATCAGGGTCAGGAAGCCCGGGATGATCGACTGCTTGAGCCGCAGCGACGGGTCGAAGGCCAGCAGGTTGCCCGAGCGGACGGTCAGGTTGCCGTTGTCCAGGTCGTAGGAGTTCAGGTCGAAGGCGCGGTCGGCCAGCAGCAGCTTGCCGCGGCCCTGGGCCACCACCCAGTCCGCCGCGTGCATCGGGGAGTTGAAGTGCATCCCGAGCATCCGGTCGACCACCCCGGCGCCGACGCCCTTGAAGGTGATGTCGCCGTAGTAGGCGATCATCTTGCCCTTCTGCAGGAAGTAAGCGCCGTTCAGGTCGACCGAGAAGGCGTACGGGTTGACGTTGTCGTCGACCGGCAGGCTGTGCACGTCGTGCACCACCGGGCCGGAGCCGCTCTGCGCGGTCGGCAGCGGGGCCTGCGGGCCGCCGAACTGCTCCTGGGCGTAAGCCTGTTGGGGCTGCTGCGGGTAGCCCTGCTGCGGGTAGCCCTGCGGGGGCGGCGGCGGGGGCGGGTAGCCCTGGCCGGGCGGCGGACCGTAGCCCTGCGGCGGCGGCGGAGGCATCACGAAGCCCGGCTGGGTCGGCTGGTCGTACGGCGACTGCCCGCCGTACGGCGGCTGCGGCGGGTGGGACATCAGAGCTTCTCCTCGCTCGCCTGGACGTACACCGCGCCCTGCCCGGAGAGTTCCAGCTGGAACGCCTCGCCCGAGCCGCGGCCGATCATGTCGCGCCAACCCAGCGCCGTGGACAGCTTGTTCTGCACCTGGCCGCGGTGCGCGACGTACGCCTGCGGGTCCACGTGCACCGGCTGGCCGGGGACGATCGGCAGCTCGAAGACGCCGCCGTGGGCCATCACCGCGACCGCGCCGTGGCCTTCCAGCTTGGTGGTGAACAGGCCCTGGCCGGTGACCTGGCCGCGGACCATGCCCATCACCCCGCCCTGCGCGCCCATGAACATGGTGGACTGGCGCAGCGTGCCCTCGAAGGCCAGCAGCCGGTCCGCCTCGACGTACAGGGTGTCGCCGGTCAGGTCGATCACCTGCACGTGGTGGCCGCCGTGGCCGAACATCACGCTGCCCTGGCCCTCGACGGTCATCAGCGGGGTGTCCTCGTTGGCCACCCGGCGCCCGATCATCGACATCACGCCGCCCTGGCCGCCGGTGATGTTCGGGGTGAAGCGCACCTCGCCGGTGTACGCGAGCATCGCGCCGCGCTGGCTGAACAGCCGCTGGCCGGGCACCAGGACGGCTTCGACGATCTTGTTGTTGACCCTGGTGAAGCCCATCAGACGTCGCCCCCGATGGTGACCTTCTCCGACGGCTGCACGTACACCAGGCCCTCGCCGGTGAACTCCACCTGGACGGCCTCGCCGCCGCCCTCGCCGATCACCGTCGTCCAGCCCGCGCCGGACTTCAGGCTGCGGTGCAGGCTGCCGGTGTGCGCCACGTACGCGCCCGGGTCGACCCGCAGCGGCATGTCCTTGCCGACCCGCAGGATGACGGCGGGTCCGTTCGAGGTGAGCGCCGCCCAGCCGTGGCCCTCCACCTTGGTGGTGAACAGGCCGTTGCCCGAGGAGACGCCGTTCAGCCCGGTGAAGGAGGTGCCGGTGTGCAGCGAGGCCTCGGTGCAGAGCAGGTTGTCCGCCTCGACGTACAACGTCTCGCCGTTCAGCCGCACCAGGTTGATCTCGGTGGCCTTGTCGGCGAAGTAGCAGGTGCCCTGCCCCTTCACCTCCATGACCGTCATCTGCTCACCGGTCAGCCGGCGGGCGACCATGCCGCGCAGGCCGTCCCCACCGCCGGTCAGCTTCTTGAAGCTCATCTGGCCGGTGTACGCGACCATCGAGCCGTGCCTGGCCTTCACGGCGTCGCCCGCCAGCTCGACGGCGAGCACCCGGGATCCCTGGAGTCTGAACTGTGCCACGGCCGCAATCTATCCGGAGCGGCCGTGGCCGGGGGAGGGGCCCGGGGGCAACTGGTACCGGGCTGGGACACAACCTGCCGGTCACGCCCCCGCGTGCGCCCCCCGGTGGGTGGCGCGCGGCACGGTGCCGGCCGCCTGCTCGACCTCCAGCAGCGAGGCCGAGTGGCGCTCCGCCTCGAAGGCCACCACGCCGCCGCGCAGCCCGAACAGCCGCTTGGAGAGCATGATCCACAGAACGGCCGCGATGTTCAGCAGCAGCGTGCAGATCTTCACCGCGCTGACGTGCTCGGTCAGCTCGAAGACCTCCAGCGGCAGGAAGGCCGCGGTGGCGACCACCGTCAGGTACTCGGCCCAGCGCTTGTTCAGCCAGAGGCCGACCGCCTCGACGATCTCGATCAGCGCGTAGGCGACCAGGCCGCCCGCGACGATCAGCAGGGTGCTCTTCTTGTAGTCGAAGGTCTTGCGGATGGTGTCGACGATCGGGGAGTGCTCGAGGTCCCAGTGGAAGTGGTCGGTGACCGGCTTGAAGACCGAGAGGTTCTCGTCGAAGACCCGGTGCACCGCGTCCTGGCTGTTGGAGAACTTCCAGACGGCCCAGGCGATCACCAGGATCAGCACCCCGCGCAGCACCCGTTCGACGGCCAGGAAGCGCAGGATGAAGAGGTCGCGCAGGGCCTTGCCGCGCGGCACCAGCGGGGCGTTCTCGGCCGGGCCGGAGCCGTGCGGGGCGCCGAGCGCGAAGTCGCCGCAGCGCAGGCAGCGCCAGGCGTCGCCGAGGGCGGTGGCGGCGTGCAGCCGGGTGGCCAGCTCGGGCTCGGTCGGCCGGTAGGTGATGTGGCCGCGCTTGGCGCAGGTCCTGCGGTCCCAGTCGCGCTTGAACATGTGGTGCCCCCCGTGGTGCGTTGCCTCTGGCGCCCGGTTCGTAGGGCGCGCGCAGCAGGATAGGGCTTGCGGGTGACGGCTGGTGACGCTCGGCGGCGTTCTGCCGCACAGCTGTGACATCGGGCACGGTGCCCACCCCCCGGCCCGGGTTCGGACAGGTGCTCGGTGATAATGGCCGGAACAGGCTTGTGAGTCGCTTCACAAGCGCGCCCACGCCTCCGACCCCCGTATTGAGGTACTCATCGTGAACAGCAGCGCCGTCCACCGTCTGCGCCTGGTCTCCGCCCCCGAAGGGATCTCCTTCGTCCTGCTGCTGATCTGCACGGCGCTGAAGTACACCACCAGCTTCAACGCCGTCCCGGTGCTCGGCCCCGTCCACGGGACGCTCTTCATCCTGTACGTGGTGTTCTGGATCCAGGCCTGGCAGGCGCAGAAGTGGGACGCCAAGCGCGGCGTCCTGCTGTTCGTGCTCTCGGTGGTGCCGTTCGGCGGCATCTACGCCGAGAAGACCCTCGGCCAGGAGGAGCGCGGCGAGCTGCGGCCCGCCACCGCCTGACCTCCCCCGACGCGAACGGCCGACAGGCTGCCGCGGCCTCCTCTCCCAAAGGGCCGCGGCAGCCTGTCGCCGTTTCCGGGGGTGGCTGGGCGGGGTGCTAGTTGACGTTGACCGCGCTCCAGGCCGCGGCCACCGTCTTGTACTCGGTGCTGGTGGCGCCGTACAGGTCGGTCGCCGCCTTCAGGGTCGCCGTGCGGGCGGCCTTGTAGTTGGTGGTGGAGGTCATGTAGACGGTCAGCGCGCGGTACCAGATCGCGGCCGCCTTGGTCCGGCCGATGCCGGTGACGGACGAGCCGTTGGAGGTCGGGCTGTTGTAGCTGACGCCGTTGATCACCTTGGCGCCGCTGCCCTCGGCCAGCAGGAAGAAGAAGTGGTTGGCGACGCCCGAGGAGTAGTGGACGTCCAGGTTGCCGACGCCCGAGTACCAGGAGTCCGCGGAGTTGCCGTCCTGGGAGGGCTTGTCCATGTAGCGCAGCGGCTTGCCGTTGCCGAAGATGTTGAGCTTCTCGCCGATCAGGTAGTCCGGCGGGTCGGCGGGCAGGTTGGCCGACCACTCGACCATCGTCCCGAAGATGTCCGAGGTGGCCTCGTTGAGGCCGCCGGACTCGCCGGAGTAGTTGAGGCCGGCGGTGGCGGAGGTGACGCCGTGGGTCATCTCGTGGCCGGAGACGTCGATGGCGGTGAGCGGGTGGGTGTTGCTGGCGCCGTCGCCGTAGGTCATGCAGAAGCAGGAGTCGTTCCAGAACGCGTTGACGTAGTTGCTGCCGTAGTGGACCCGGCTGGCGGCGCCGACGCCGTTGTTCTTGATGCCGTTGCGGCCGAAGGTGTTCTTGTAGTAGTCCCAGGTGGCCGCGGCGCCGAACTGGGCGTCCACGGCGGCGGACTGGCGGTTGGACGTGGTGCCGTTGCCCCAGCTGTTGGTGGTGCTGGTGAACAGCGTGCCGCTGCCCGAGGTGCCGCCCTTGAGGTCGGTGGTGGACTGGTTGCCCCGGGAGGCGTCCTTCAGCGAGTACGTCGAGCCGCTCTGGGTGGTGGTCAGCGTGACGGTGCCGACGTTGACGCCCTTGCCGGTGCCGGTCGCGGTCTGGAACTCCTCGTGGGTGGAGAGCACCTCGCCGGTGGCCGCGTCGGTGACGACCTGCTGGCTGCTCGGGGTGCCGTCGGACCGCTCGCCGCGGACCACCGTGCGGTGGGCCAGCCGCGGGGCGCCGTCGGCGGCCCAGACCACGAGCTCGGCCGCGCCGGCACCGTCGACCCGGCTGAGCGCGGCCTCGTCCTCGTCGGCCGCGAGGCCGACGGTGGCCCGGACGGCGGCGGTCGCGCGCTCGGCGGCCTGTCCGGCGTTCAGCCCCGGGGTCAGGCCGGGCAGCGTGAGCCGGTCGGGGAAGGCGCGGTCGACCGAGCTCACCGTGCCGTTGGCGCGCTGGTGGACGACCAGGTCGCCGCCGAGCACCGGGAGGCCGGCGTACGTCCGGTCGTAGCGCAGGTGGCGGTCGCCGTTGGCGTCGGTGACGGCGTCCTTGACGACCAGCCGCTCCTGGGCGCCCAGGCCCAGGGCCTGGGCCAGCGGGGCGCTCTGCCCGGCGGCCAGCGTGAGCAGGGCGGCCTGCTGCTGCTCGGGCGCCGGGGCGGCGGCCTGGGCGGGGACGGTGGCGATCTGGACGACACCGGCCAGCAGGGCGGTGGCGGAGAGTACGGCTGCGGCGGAGAGCTTTCGTTTCACGGACGGGGGTTCCTTCCACGAAACCGCGTGTGCGCGCGGGTGCGCCGCGTACCGGGGCGCCGGGATTGGCGCCGTTGGGGCGGTAGGGCGCGGACGTGCCGCTCCCGTGCGGTTCCTGACGGCCGGTCGATGGGTGGGGGCGACGGGCGTCGGACGGGGCTTGGTCAGAAGCATGACAATCGATGGCAGGAAACGACAGGCCGCCGCCGGGGATTGGCCAGGTCTCGCCAGTCCTGGTGCGGATGGTTCGGCTGCCGCCGGTTGACCGGTTCGGGGCGGTTCGTCCCGCTGGCGGGACTCCGCCAGCGGGCGGCCTTGCCGGGTCCGGACGGCACTGCTACCGGGCCGGCGTGCCAGCCCGGAAAACGTGCGGACGCCCGGAAGCGCGCGGACGCCCGGGGCCGGCCCTCCACGGCGGCCCCGGGCGTCCTGTCGCTGGGCGTCGTACGTCAGTTGACGTTGACGGCGGCCCAGGTCGCGGCGACCGCGTTGTACTCGGTGCCACCCGTGCCGTAGAGGTCGGCGGCGGCCTTGAGGGTCGCCGCGCGGGCGCCCGCGTAGTCGGTGGTCGAGGTCATGTAGACGGTCAGCGCCTTGTACCAGATCTGCGCGGCCTTGTCCCGGCCGATGCCCGCGAGGGTGGAGCCGTTGTAGGTCGGGCTGTTGTAGCTGACGCCGTTGATGGTCTTGGCGCCGCTGCCCTCGGCCAGCAGGTAGAAGAAGTGGTTGGCGACGCCCGAGGAGTAGTGGACGTTCAGGTTGCCCACGGTGGGCGACCAGTAGTCGGCCGAGGAGCCGTCCTTGGAGGGCTGGTCCATGTAGCGCAGCGGCTTGCCGTCACCGTTGATGTTGATCTGCTCGCCGATGAGGTAGTCCGGCGTGTCCGAGGCCAGGTTGGCGTACCACTCGACCATGGTGCCGAAGATGTCCGAGGTGGCCTCGTTGAGGCCGCCGGACTCGCCGGAGTAGTTGAGGCCGGCGGTGGCGGAGGTGACGCCGTGGGTCATCTCGTGACCGGCCACGTCGATCGCGGTCAGCGGGTGGGTGTTGCTCGCGCCGTCACCGTAGGACATGCAGAAGCAGCTGTCGGACCAGAACGCGTTGACGTAGTTGCTGCCGTAGTGGACCCGGCTGGTGGCGCCGACGCCGTTGTTCTTGATGCCGAGGCGGCCGAAGGTGTTCTTGTAGAAGTCCCAGGTGGCGGCCGCGCCGAACTGGGCGTCCACCGCTGCGGACGCGCCGTTGGAGACGGTGCCGTTGCCGAACACGTCGGTCGAGCTCGTGTAGAGGGTGCCGGAGCCGGAGGTGCGGTGCTTGAGGTCGCTGGTGGACTGGCCGCCGCGGGAGGCGTCCTTCAGCTGGTAGGTGCTGCCGCTCAGGGTGGTGGTCAGCGGGACGGTGCCGACGAAGACGCCGGTGCCGCTGCCGGTGGCGGTCTGCACCTGCTCGTGGCTGGAGAGCACCTGGCCGTTGGCCGCGTCGGTCACCAGCAGCTGGCTGCTCGGGGTGCCGTCGGCGCGCAGGCCCTCGACCACGGTCTGGTAGGCCAGGCGCGGCTTGCCGTCGGTGGCCCAGACCACCAGCTTGGCGGCGCCGGTCTGGTGGACCTCGGTCAGCGGGGACTCGTCCGCGTCGGGTGCGATGCCGACGGTGGCCTGCACGGCGCCGGCGGCCTGGGAGGCGGCCTTGTCGGCGGGGATCTGCGGGGTCAGGCTGGCCACCGCGATCTGTGCGCCGATCGCCTTGTCCACCGAGGTCACCGAGCCGTCGGCCTTCTGGTGGACCACCAGGTCGCCGCCGAGGACGGGCAGTCCGGCGAAGGTGCGCTCGTAGCGGACGTGGCGGGTGCCGTCGGCGTCCACCACGACGTCCTTGGCCACCAGCTGCTCCTGGCCGCCCAGGGCCAGGGCGTGGGCCACCTTGGCGGCCTGGTTGTTCGCCTGGGTGAAGAGGTCGGCGCGCTGCTGCGCGGCCCGCCCGTTGGGGGCGGGGTCGGCCTGGGCGGTGCCGCCTATCTGGACCACGCCGGTGAGCAGGGCGGTGGCGGAGAGTACGGCGACGGCGGCGAGCTTTCGCTTCACGGACGTGTCCTTCCGGGAAACCGCGTGGTTGCGGTCGCACCTCGTTCCGGGGAGCCGGGGTCGGCACCATCGGGGCGGAACGGGCGCTGACGTGCTGCACCCCGTGCGGTTGAGCGGCGGGCCACCGGGGGTGGGGGTGGTGGCCGCCGGACGGGGTTGGCGGAAAGCATGGCAACCGGGCAAATGAAATGACAGGTCTCGTTCATGAATTGGCCAAGTCCCGCCAGGGCGAAGGTTTGTGAACGGACCGGCAAACCGGGTCAAACCACCCGGCCTTTCAGCGGGTTACCGTCCGAACCGAGGCCTGGTAGTGCGGTGGACGATCGATTCGCCGTCAACGGTGTTCACCTGGTGGCCGGTTGTCGTCCGTTCACACCGGTGCAATGTCCTGGTATGGACCTGGCCGCCCGGTTGGCGGGATCCCGCCACGCCGCACACTTGTCCACCATCAGGACAGCTGGTAGCACACGTCCCTTCCGCCGGTACGGTAAGGAGGTGGCCAAGCCCCTCGCACTCGACTTCGACCCGATCGCCCGCGCCGACCAGCTCTGGACCCGCCGTTGGGGTGGAGCGCCCTCGATGGCGGCGATCACCTCGATCATGCGCGCCCACCAGATCCTGCTCTCCCGGGTGGACGCGGTGCTCAAGCCGTACGGGCTGACCTTCGCCCGGTACGAGGCGCTGGTGCTGCTGACCTTCAGTCGGACCGGCGAGCTCTCGCTCTCCAAGATCGGCGAGCGGCTGATGGTCCACCCGACCAGCGTCACCAACACCGTCGACCGGCTGGAGCGGGCCGGCCTGGTCGCCCGCCGCCCCAACCCGCTGGACGGCCGCGGGGTGCTCGCCGCGATCACCGACCGCGGCCGCGAGGTGGTCGAGGCGGCCACCCGGGAGCTCATGGCGATGGAGTTCGGTCTGGAGGAGTACGACACCGAGCAGTGCCGCCAGGTGTTCGAGCTGCTCAAGCCGCTGCGGATCGCCGCCGGCGACTTCACCGAGCCGGGCGAGGGGGCTGCGCGGGAGCACCCGTGAGGACGGTTACCCTCGATGCCATGAAGCAGAGTGTGCTGACCCGCTACCGGGCCATGGCGTATGTCACGGGCGTCCTTCTGGTGCTGCTGACCGCCGGTGTGATCGCCAAGTACGTGCTCGACGTCTCGGGCGCGGCCGGCTTCACGACCGCGGTCGGCATCGCGCACGGCTGGCTGTACGTGGTGTACCTGGTGTTCGCCTTCGACCTGGGCACCAAGGCGAAGTGGCCGATCGGCAAGCTGGCCTGGGTGCTGCTGGCCGGCGTGGTCCCGACCGCCGCCTTCTTCGTCGAGCGCACGGTGACGCGCGAGGTCGCGCCGCTGATCGTCGCCCCGGAGCCGGCCGGCGCCTGACGCCGGGCCCCGCGCAGCCATCGAGAGCGCCCCTCCCGACCGGGAGGGGCGCTCCCGGCGTTTCGGGGCGGTCATCCGTCGACAACTACTAGGACGTCCGAGTAAATTAGTAGGACGTCCTAATAGCTGTGCCGCCCGGTGCCGTGGCGGCCGTACGGAGCGGAGTTCGGCCCATGGACGCCGAGGAGATCGAGCGCGGACGGCAGCGCTGGCAGCAGCGGTACGACAAGGCCCGCACGCGGGACGCGGATTTCACCACCCTCTCCGGCGACGAGGTCGAGCCGGTGTACGGGCCCGCCCCCGGGCAGGCCGTCGAGGGCTTCGAGCGGATCGGCTGGCCGGGCGAGTACCCGTTCACCCGCGGGCTGCACGCCACCGGGTACCGGGGCCGCACCTGGACCATCCGCCAGTTCGCCGGCTTCGGCAACGCGCAGCAGACCAACGAGCGCTACCGGATGATCCTGGAGGCTGGCGGCGGCGGCCTGTCGGTCGCCTTCGACATGCCGACCCTGATGGGCTACGACTCGGACGACCCGAAGTCGCTCGGCGAGGTCGGCCACTGCGGTGTCGCCATCGACTCCGCCGCCGACATGGAGGTGCTGTTCAACGACATCCCGCTCGGCGGGGTCACCACCTCGATGACGATCAGCGGCCCGGCCGTGCCGATCTTCTGCATGTACCTGGTCGCCGCCGAGCGCCAGGGCGTGGACCCGGCGGTGCTCAACGGCACCCTGCAGACGGACATCTTCAAGGAGTACATCGCCCAGAAGGAGTGGCTGTTCGCCCCCGAGCCGCACCTGCGGCTGATCGGCGACCTGATGGCCTACTGCGCCAAGGGCATCCCCGCGTACAAGCCGCTGTCCGTCTCCGGCTACCACATCCGCGAGGCCGGTGCGACGGCCGCGCAGGAGCTGGCGTACACCCTCGCGGACGGCTTCGCCTACGTCGAGCTGGGCCTGTCCCGGGGCCTGGACGTGGACGTCTTCGCGCCCGGCCTGTCGTTCTTCTTCGACGCGCACCTGGACTTCTTCGAGGAGATCGCCAAGTTCCGTGCCGCGCGCCGGATCTGGGCCCGCTGGATGCGCGACCGCTTCGGCGCCAAGACGGACAAGGCGCAGTGGCTGCGCTTCCACACCCAGACCGCCGGTGTGTCGCTCACCGCGCAGCAGCCGTACAACAACGTGGTCCGCACCGCCGTCGAGGCGCTGTCCGCGGTCCTCGGCGGCACCAACTCGCTGCACACCAACGCCCTGGACGAGACCCTGGCGCTGCCGTCCGAGCAGGCCGCCGAGATCGCCCTGCGCACCCAGCAGGTGCTGATGGAGGAGACCGGTGTCGCCAACGTGGCCGACCCGCTGGGCGGTTCGTGGTACGTCGAGGCGCTGACCGACCGGATCGAGCAGCAGGCCGAGGCGATCTTCCAGCGGATCCTGGACAAGGGCCGCGAGGACCACGAGATCGGCCCGATCACCTCCGGCATCCTGCGCGGGATCGAGGAGGGCTGGTTCACCGGGGAGATCGCCGAGGCGGCCTTCCAGTACCAGCAGGCGGTGGAGAAGGGCGAGAAGCGCGTGGTCGGCGTCAACTGCCACCCGCGCAGCGTCACCCCCGAGCTGGAGATCCTGCGAGTCAGCCACGAGGTGGAGCGCGAGCAGGTCCGGGTCCTGCGGGCCCGCAAGGACGCCCGGGACGACGCGGCGGTCAAGGCGGGGCTGGACGCCATGCTGGCGGCCGCGCGCTCGGGCGCGTCGATGATCGAGCCGATGCTGGACGCGGTGCGCGCCGAGGCGACCCTGGGCGAGATCTGCAACGCGCTGCGGCAGGAGTGGGGGACGTACCAGGAGAACGCGGCCTTCTAGCCGCGGCCCCGGAGCGTTCCGGAGGAGCCCGGAGCCGCCCTGCACGTTCGGTCCGTGCGGGGCGGCTTCGTCGTGCCCTCAGTGCGCCGTCAGCAGTCCGTCAGCAGGCTCGGGAAGGGCCCCAGCAGCAGGTTGGTGAAGCGGCGGGTCCAGTCGGTGGTGATCGGCTCGCCGCTGACCAGCACGCGGTGCTCGACCGTCCCGGCGATGGTGTCGAAGATGATGTCGATCTCCTCGCCCGCCGCCCCCGGGTCGGTGTCCGGGGCGAGTTCGCCGCGCGCCTGGGCGGCCGCCCGGCCCTGCCGGACCAGCCGCTTCTGCGGGTCGACGATGGCCTCCCGGATCCGGCGGCGCAGCTGCGGATCGCGGGTGCCCTCGGCGAACAGCGCGAGCAGCGCGGCCTGGGTCTCGGGGCGGGCCAGCAGGTCGGCGAACTGGGCCACCACGGCCTCGATGTCGGACCGCAGGCTGCCGAGGTCCGGCATCACCAGTTCGTCGAACAGGCTGGCGACGGCGTCCACCACGAGCTCGTTCTTGGACGGCCAGCGGCGGTAGAGGGTGGTCTTGGCGACGCCCGCGCGGGTCGCGACGTGGCCCATGGTCAGCCCGCCCCAGCCGAGTTCGGCGAGCGCCTCGCGGGTGGCGTCGAGGATCGCGAGGTCGGCGGCGGCGCTGCGCGGGCGGCCCTTGGCCCTGGACGCGTTCGCGGCCTCCGGGAGCGTGCCGTGCGGGAACGCACCGTCCGGGAGCGTGCTGTCCGGGATCGCGGGGGGCTGGGCGGCCGGCACCGGGCCTCCTTGCGCTTTACTGGTAAGTAACTTGGGTGGGGCTGGTAACGGTAGCGACTGTTCGTCGATTCGGGCAGCCGGGCCACCCGGGAAAGTGGGGCAGGTCACGTCCCGGAACGGCCGGAGGGGGTTGCGGGCCGGACCCCGGCTCCAGTTACGCTACGACTCGTAGCGAAAGCAGTGACAACCAGGCGCCGCACCCCGTGGGACGGGAGCGGCGCGGGCGCGGGTGGGGATCCGCGCCGAACGGTTCAGGCTACCGGGGGAGGGGCACGACGCCCGGGAACCCGCGCGGCGCGGTCCGCGCGGGGCGACTTTCCGGATGTTGGTGCCCGCGAGCAGCGCGGACGGGGGAGGATGGTGCCATGCAGCCACGGAATTCGCGTCTCAACAGCTCCGCCCTGCGCGGTGCGGTCGACCTCGCCGCAGTGAAGGCAGCCGGCGAGGCTGCCCAGAAGGCCGAGCAGGCCCGGGTCGAGCGGGCCCGTCAGGCGGCCGCCGCCGAGGCGGCCGGAGTCGCCCCCGACCAGCCCGCCTACCAGCTCGTCATCGACGTCACCGAGGACACCTTCGAGACGGAGATCGTCCAGCGGTCCACCGAGGTGCCGGTCGTCATCGACTTCTGGGCCGAGTGGTGCGGGCCGTGCAAGCAGCTCAGCCCGATCCTGGAGGGCCTGGCCGAGGAGTACGCCGGCCGCTTCGTGCTCGCCAAGATCGACGTGGACGCCAACCCGATGCTGTCGCAGCAGTTCGGCATCCAGGGCATCCCGGCCGTGATGGCCGTGGTCGCCGGCCAGCTGGTGCCGCTGTTCCAGGGCGCGGAGAGCGCGGCCAACGTCCGCAAGGTGCTGGACCAGCTGATCCTGGTCGCCGAGCAGCGCTTCGGCGTGGCCGGCGGCGCGACGGCCCCGGGCGAGGCCCCGGCCGCCGCCCCGCAGCGGCCCGAGGACCCGGCGCTGTCGGCCGCGCACGACGCGCTGGACCGGGGCGACCTGGGCGGCGCCATCCAGGCCTACCGGAACGTGCTGGCCGACCAGCCGGGCAACGTCGAGGCCAAGCTCGGCCTGTCGCAGGCCGAACTGCTGCACCGGGTCGAGGGCCTGGACCTCCAGGCGGTCCGCGCGGCGGCCGCGGCCGACCCGAAGAACGTCGAGGTCCAGCTCCAGGCGGCCGACCTGGACCTGGTGGGCGGTCACGTCGAGGACGCCTTCGGTCGCCTGGTGGACACCGTCGGTCGGACCGCGGGCGAGGACCGGGACGCCGCCCGGCTGCGCCTGCTGGAGCTGTTCGAGGTGATCGGCCCGGAGGACCCGCGGGTCGTCGTGGCCCGGGCGGCGCTGGCCCGCGTGCTGTTCTGAGCCGCGCCGGGCGCTGCCGGGCAGGGCTGACCAGGGCGTTCCGGGCCGTGCGCTGGCACGGCGGATGACCTGCGGTGTCGCCGGGTGATTTGGCGACAATCCGGTCAACCGGACAGAGGTTTACCAAATCTTGACAACACCCGTGGGTGGTTACGTCCAGTAACCACCCACGGGTGTTTCCTTCGTGTTTCCGGGGGATTTCACCGTCACGTTTCCTTCAAGGCGTCACGCACGGTGTGGGGCGGGCCGATTCCATGATCGATGCCACCGGGTGTTGCATTACCCGTCAGTAAGGAACCTCTTGTGCTTCGCCCGGGATTCAAGCACGATCGGCGACGCCCGGTCCCGAGACTCCACACCCCCCGACAGCCCGTCGGTCAGGCGGAGCGCGGGATCCCCACCGGGTGATCCGCCGGCCCCGGTCGGCGGTAGGGAGGGCAGGGGGGTATCCGCGGTCCCACGGCGGTTCCTGTCCTTCGTCCGGCCGCGCGGCCCTGCGCGGTCGCTGGTTGTCGCTCGGGGGTGATCGCCGATGTCGTCGGTCCTGCCCGCCGCCCCGCAAGGACGGCAGGTATCGGGTCGGGAGTGCCGCAGTACGCAGGCCGCTCCCGCGTCCGACGACGCCCACGGCGTTCTCCGCTACCGAGGACGTAGCTCTCTCCCATCCCAGGCCCCCACCGGCGCGGGACGCGCCGCAGGGGAGCCGGAGATGTACGTCCTAGAAGGAGGACTCGCATGTCCCAGACCTACGGCAAGACCCGCTGGAAGCGCTTCGCCCTGGTGATGGTGCCCAGCGTCGCGGCCACCGCGATGGTCGGCGTCTCGATCGCCAACAGCGCGCTCGCTGCGTCGTTCAGCATCTCCGGCCAGCAGTTCAAGGTGAGCACCTCTCACCTGGAGGGCAAGAACTTCGCCCAGTTCGGCACCGTCGACGTCGAGGCGGGCGGTGCGCTGCACCCGGTCGCCGTCTCGGCATTCGACTCGGCCGACATCACCAACCTGTGCCAGTCCGTGGTGACCGACCTGTCCGCGTTCGGCCTGGGCAAGATCACCCTCCAGCTGAACGCCGGTGGCCCGGGCAGCAAGCCGGTGCACGCCGACAACCTGCTCATCGACCTGGAGCAGCTGAAGGCCGACGCGAAGTTCAAGAACATCAACATCGGCCAGGACGCCTCCACCCTCTCGGGCTCGGCGACCCAGGGCTGGGCGCCGCACGAGAAGGTCACCAAGGCCGGCGGGGGCAAGGGCCTGCCGACCGGTGCCACCGGTTTCGCCCAGGCCGCCGAGTCGGCCACGCTGGACAACGTCCAGCAGACCGCGCGGGCCACCTCGGCCGGCAACTTCGAGCTCAACGGCCTGAGCCTCCAGCTCAAGCGCGGCGACGGCCCGGGCACCGAGTGCTTCTGAGCCCGGCCTGACGGCACGCCGGCCGGCGTGCCCGGATGACGGGTCCTCCTAGGCCGGGGGCGGCGGGCGACCGCCGTTCCCGGCCTTACCCCCATTGTTCTTCCCCTCGTAGAGACGTCGAGGAGCTGCACCATGTCCAGCGCAACGGTCGAACCCCGGACCGGTCACCAGAATCCGATCGGGTGGCTCTGGCGGCATTTCCGTGATTTCCGCCGCACCCGGCCCTTCTGGGGCGGCTTGCTGGCCATGATCGCCGGCGTCCCGATCCTGTACTTCCCGTACGCCCACCTGTCGCTCGGTGGCCTGACGATCGCGATGTCCACGACGGCGGGTGCCGGGTCGCTGTTCATCGGGATCCTGATGATCCTGCTCGGCCTCACCGGCTGGTTCCAGCCGGCCGTGCGGGTCTTCGCGGGCATCGCCACCATCCTGCTGACGCTGGTCTCGATCCCGGTCTCCAACCTGGCGGGCTTCGGCCTGGCCCTGCTGCCGGGCCTGATCGGCGGCGGGCTGATGGTCTCCTGGGCGCCGCTGCCCGAGCCGAAGGCCGAGGGGGCCACGAGCCACCGCCGGGGCAGGGCCAAGGCCGCCGAGAACGCCGTCGCCGAGAGCGTCGCGACCGAGGCTGCCCAGTCCCCGGAGGCCACGGAGGCCCCGGAGACCGCGGAGGCCGCCGAGGCGCCGACCGCCAAGCTGCCCGTCCAGGGCGAGCCGCAGCAGCCCGCCGCCGGGCCCGCGGCCGCCGGGGGCACCGTGCCGCGGCAGGCCGCCGCCGGCGACCCGGAGGAGGCGAAGTGACCGGGTCGGCCGAGCAGCCGGACGGCGCGGACGCTCCCGCGCGGCGCTCCGGCCGGCACGCGGCTCCGCGCACGCCCGTGCGGGTCCGGCTGAGAGGCCGGGCGCTGGCGATGGCCGCGGTGCCGACCGCGCTGCTGATGGCCGCCGCCTACACCCCGAACCCGGCGGTCGCCGAGTCGACGGCCGGCAAGTGCGGCACCGCCCCGGCCGCCGTCCCGGACGTCGCGCCGGTGGAGGTGCCCGTCCCCAAGAGCGAGCTGCCCGAGCCGCCGCCCGGCCCGTCCACCGCGCCCGGTACGGCGCCGTCCACGGCCCCGACGGGTACGCCCACCTCGGTGCCCACCCAGGTGCCGACCGCGGGCCCGACCGCCGTCCCGACCCAGGTGCCGACCGTCGCACCGACCAAGCAGCCCACCGCCCCGGCCATCACGCCCGCCGCCACGCCCTCCGGCGCCGCCACCGCCCCGGCGACCCAGCCGCCCGCCGTCCGCTCCGCCGCCACCGGCACCTCCGGCGCGGTGAGCGCGGTCTACCAGGGCACCGCCGGCGGGACCGGCACCGCCACCCAGACCGGGCTGATCGACGACATCGTCGGCGGCATCGGCAAGCTGCTGAACCCGGGCGGTTCGCCGAGCGCGTCACCGACCGCCACGGCCGCCGGCACGCCCGCGCCGGCCACCACCCCGGCCCCCGCGCCCGCCACCCCGGCCCCGCGCGCCGGGACCCAGGCCCAGCCCACCCAGCCGCCGGCCCCGGCGCCGACCGCACCGACCCAGGGCGAGGCCCAGCCGGCCACCGGCCAGGCCGCCCCGGCCCCGTCCGGCGACCAGCCCTCGCCCGCCGCGACGCCGTCCGCGACCGGTGGTGCGTCCGGCAAGGCCACCACCAAGGCGAGCCCGAAGGCGACGCCCTCGGCCGGCGCCACCACCGGCACCGCCACGCCGTCCGGCACCCCGTCCGCCTCGCCGACCGCCAACCCCAACTGCGCGGTGGACACCCGCGGCCTGACCGCCGGCTCGGCCGCGGGCGGGCAGGTCGTCCCGGAGCAGAACTGGACGCTGCTCACCAGCCGGCTCGCGCTGCACGGCGCGGCCTTCCACGGGGTCTACGACGTGAAGACCCCGACCGGCACCAAGCGGGTGCTGAAGTTCGTGGTCGCCGCCGTCGACATCGACAATCTCGACATGTCGACCCTGGAGGGCAACGGCGTCACCTTCCACGTGCAGGGCGCCCCCGGTTCGACCTCGACCATGCGCGACGGCGCGGTCACGATGTACGTCGAGCGGCTGTCCGGCCACCTCTCCAAGCTGCTCGGCCTGCCGATCCCGATCGACCTGGGCGAGATCACCCTCACCCCGGACACCCTGCCGCGCTGGCTGTACGACCTGATCGGCTCGATCCCGATCCCGCTGGACCTGGAGCTGACCGGGGTCACCGCCAAGCAGGCCGGCCAGTTCGGCGGCACGCTGACCATCCCCGGGATGCACCTGTTCAACGACAACGCGCCCTACAGCAACACGTAGCGGTACCCGTACGAACGCCCGTGGGGCGGCCCTCCCAACGGAGAGCCGCCCCACGGGCGTTGGAACACCAGGAGAGGCTATTCGCCCCGGGTGCCCAGGTGGTGGACCTGGACCATGTTGGTGTTGCCGGGGATGCCGGGCGGCGAGCCGGCGGTGACGATGACGGTGGCGCCCTGGGCGAGCTCGCCCATGCGCAGCAGCTCGCGGTCGACCTGGGCGACCATCTCGTCGGTGGTCTGGACCTGCTCCGTGACGTGCGCCTCGACGCCCCAGCTCAGCGAGAGCTGGTTGCGGGTGGCGACGTCCGGGGTGAACGCGATCACCGGGATCGGCGAGCGGTAGCGGGACAGCCGGCGCGCCGTGTCACCGGACTTGGTGAACGCGATCAGCGCCTGGCCGTTCAGGAAGTCGCCCAGCTCGCACGCGGCGCGGGCGATCGAGCCGCCCTGGGTGCGCGGCTTGCGGCCCGGGTTGAGCGGCTGGAGGCCCTGGCCGACCAGCTCCTCCTCGGCCTTCTCGCAGATCCGGCTCATGGTGCGGACGGTCTCGACCGGGTACTTGCCGACGCTGGACTCGGCGGAGAGCATGACCGCGTCGGTGCCGTCCAGGATGGCGTTGGCGACGTCGGAGACCTCGGCGCGGGTCGGGCGCGAGGCGTGGATCATCGACTCCATCATCTGGGTGGCGACGATGACCGGCTTGGCGTTGCGGCGGGCCAGCGTGATCAGCTGCTTCTGGACCAGCGGCACCCGCTCCAGCGGGTACTCGACGGCCAGGTCACCGCGGGCGACCATGATGGCGTCGAAGGCGAGGACGATCTCCTCCATGGCCTCGACGGCCTGCGGCTTCTCGATCTTGGCGATGACCGGCACCCGGATGCCGACCTCGTCCATGACCGCGTGGACGTCCTTGATGTCGGCCGCGTTGCGGACGAAGGACAGCGCGACCATGTCGACGCCCAGGCGGAGCGCGAAGCGCAGGTCCTCCTTGTCCTTCTCGGACAGGGCGGGCACGTTCACGGCCGCGCCGGGCAGGTTGATGCCCTTGTTGTTCGAGAGCACGCCGCCCTCGACCACCACGGTCTTCACCCGCGGGCCGTCGACGCTGACGACCTCCAGGGCGATGACGCCGTCGTTGATCAGGATCGGGTCGCCGGGCTTCACGTCGCCGGGCAGGCCCTTGTAGGTGGTGCCGCAGATGTGCTGGTCACCGGGGACGTCCTCGGTGGTGATGGTGAACTCGTCGCCGTTGTCGACGGTCACCGGACCGTTGGCGAAGGTCGCCAGACGGATCTTGGGACCCTGAAGGTCGGCCAGGACGCCGATGGCCTTGCCGGTGTCCTCCGAGACCTGGCGGACCTTGCGGTACCGCTCCTCGTGGTCCGCGTGGTTGCCGTGGCTCATGTTCAGTCGGGCGACGTTCATGCCCGCTTCGACGATGGCCTTCAGCTGTTCGTAGGAGTCCGTGGCCGGACCCAGGGTGCAGACAATTTTCGCTCGGCGCATATGGGTCAGTCTATCCGGTCGTGTTATAGGTGCATTCGGCACGAATCGCGAGGAATCGCCGACGAACGATCCCGAGGAACGAGACGACGAGGTGTCAGTCCCCGGACTCCGTCTCACTCCTCGGACCCGTGGTGCACCAGGGCGAAGGCCTGGCGGGCGATCTCCAGCTCCTCGTCGGTGGGCACCACCGCGACCGCCACCCGGGCGTACGCGGGCGAGATGATCCGGGGCTCGCCGGAGCGCACCGAGTTCAGCTCCGGGTCCACCGCGATGCCCAGCTCCTCCAGCCCGGCGGTGGCCGCCGCGCGCACCGCCGCCGCGTTCTCCCCGACGCCCGCGGTGAACGCGATCGCGTCCACCCGGCCGAGCACCGCGTAGTAGCCGCCGATGTACTTGCGCAGCCGGTGGACGTACGCGTCGAAGGCCAGCTGCGCGTCCGCGTCCCCGGCCTCGGCCCGCCGCATGATCTCGCGCATGTCGTTGTCGCCGCACAGGCCGCGCAGTCCGCTGCGGCGGTTGAGCAGGTCGTCGATCTCGTCGACGGACAGCCCGCCGACCCGGTGCAGGTGGAACACCACGCCCGCGTCGATGTCACCCGAACGAGTGCCCATGACCAGGCCCTCCAGCGGGGTCAGGCCCATCGAGGTGTCCACGCACCGGCCGCCGGCGACCGCCGAGGCGGAGGCGCCGTTGCCCAGGTGCAGCACGATCACGTTCAGCTCGGCCGGGTCCCGGCCCAGCAGGCGGGCGGTGGCCCGCGAGACGTACTGGTGCGAGGTGCCGTGGAAGCCGTAGCGGCGCACCCGGTGCTCGTCCGCGACGGCCCGGTCGATCGCGTACCGGGCCGCGTACTCGGGCATCGAGGCGTGGAAGGCGGTGTCGAAGACGGCCACCTGCGGCAGGTCGGGCCGCAGCGCGCGGGCCACCTCGATGCCGGTGATGTTGGCCGGGTTGTGCAGCGGCGCGACCGGGATCAGCCGGCGGACCTCCCGGAGCACCTCCTCGGTGATCACGGTCGGCTCGGTGAACCGCCGGCCGCCGTGCACCACCCGGTGGCCGATCGCGGCCAGCTCGGGGGAGTCCAGCCCGAGGCCGTCGGCGGCCAGCTCCTCGGCGACCGCCTTGAGCGCGGCGGAGTGGTCCGGGAAGACCTGCCGGGTCTCGCGCGGCTCGCCGGCGCGCGGGGAGTGCACCAGCCGGCCGCTCGGCTCGCCGATCCGCTCGACCAGCCCGGCGGCCAGTCGGGCACCGTCCAGCATGTCGATCAGCTGGTACTTCACCGAGGAGGAGCCGGCGTTGAGAACGAGAACGCGGGTACCTTCACTCATGCCGACGGCTCCTTGCGCTCCTGCGACTGGATGGCGGTGATCGCCACGGTGTTGACGATGTCCTCGACCAGCGCGCCGCGCGACAGGTCGTTGACCGGCTTGCGCAGGCCCTGGAGGACCGGCCCGACCGCGACCGCCCCGGCCGAACGCTGCACCGCCTTGTAGGTGTTGTTGCCGGTGTTGAGGTCCGGGAAGATCAGCACGGTGGCCCGCCCGGCCACCGGCGAGCCCGGCAGCTTGGTCGCCGCGACGTGCTCGTCCACCGCCGCGTCGTACTGGATCGGCCCCTCGACCAGGATGTCCGGCCGCAGTTCGCGGACCAGCTCGGTGGCCTTGCGGACCTTGTCGACGTCCGCGCCGGAGCCCGAGGTGCCGGTCGAGTAGGAGAGCATCGCCACCCGCGGCTCCACCCCGAACTGGGCTGCGGTGGCGGCGGACTGGATCGCGATGTCGGCCAGCTGCTGGGCGTCCGGGTCGGGGTTGACCGCGCAGTCGCCGTACACCAGCACCTTGTCGGCCAGGCACATGAAGAAGACGCTGGACACGATGGCCGCGCCCGGCGAGGTCTTGATCACCTCGAAGGCGGGCCGGATGGTGGCCGCCGTGGAGTGCACCGCGCCGGAGACCATGCCGTCCGCGATGCCCTCCTGGACCATCAGCGTCCCGAAGTACGAGACGTCGGTGACCACGTCCAGCGCCAGCTCGACGGTCATGCCCTTGTGCGCCCGCAACCGCGCGTACAGCTCGGCGAACTGGCGGCGCAGCGGGCTGGTGGTCGGGTCGACCACCCGGACCTGGGCACGGTCGGCCCCGGAATCGCCCCCAGCCTGGCGGCCGGGAGGTGCCCCCACCTGCGGGATGGTGATGCCGAGGCTCGCCGCCTTGCGGCGCACCTCGTCGACGTCGCCGAGCAGGGTGAGGTCGCAGATGTTGCGGCGCAGCAGGATCTCGGCGGCGCGCAGCACCCGCTCCTCGGCGCCCTCCGGCAGGACGACGTGCCGACGACCGGCCCGGGCCCGCTCCAGCAGCTCGTGCTCGAACATCATCGGGGTCACCCGCTCGGACCGGCCGACCTCGATCCGGTTGGTCAACTCGACCGTGTCGACGTGCAGTTCGAACAGGCCGAGGGCGATCTCGGCCTTCCGCGGGCTGGCCGCCGACAGCTTGCCCTCCAGGTGGGTGAGGGTGGCGGCGGTCGGCCAGCTGCCCTCCGGGACGACCGCCACCGGGGTGCCGGGGGCGAGCCGGGCGGCCAGCGCCATCACGTTCGGGCCGGGGTGCTGACCGAGGGTCAGCAGCACGCCGGCGATCGGCGGGGCGCCGGCGGCGTGCGCGGCCAGCGAGCCGATCACCAGGTCGGCGCGGTCCCCGGGGGTGACGACCAGCGAGCCCTCGGTCAGCGCGTCCAGGAAGGTCGGCAGCATGGCGCCGCCGAAGACGAAGCCGCGGACGTCCCGGGCCAGGCCCGCCGCGTCGCCGAGCAGCACCTCGGCGCCGGTCGCCTCGACCAGCTGGGCGACGGTCGGCGCGGCCAGCGCCGGCTCCTCCGGGATGACGTAGGCGGGGATCGGCAGCTTCTCCGTCAGCTTGCGTTGGATCCGCTGCTTGGCGCCCGGGGCGACCCGGTTGGCGATCATCGCCAGGGTCTCGCAGCCGAGGTCGGTGTACGCCCGGTGGGCGTTGCGGACCTCCGCGATCACCGCCTCCGGGTCCCCCGCGTGGCCGCCGACCACCGGCAGCACGGCGGCCCCGAACTCGTTGGCCAGCCGGGCGTTGAAGGCCAGTTCGTCCGGGATGTTGGTGTCGGCGAAGTCCGTGCCCAGCACCAGCACCGCCTGGCAGCGCCGCTCCAGCGCGCGGAACCGGTCCACCAGGGTGGAGACCAGCTCGTCCTGCCCCCGGGCGGCCTGTAGTGCGGCGGCCTCCTCGTAGGTGAGCCCGTACAGCTCCGCGCCCGGCAGGTCCACCCGGTACCGGGTGCGCAGCAGCTCGACCACGTGGTCCGACCCGGGCTCGCCCGGCGCGTGCGCGTGCACCAGCGGCCGGAAGACCCCGACCCGGTCCACCTGGCGGGTGAGCAGTTCCATGACCCCGAGCTCGACCGCCTGCCGGCCGTCCCCCCGGTCGATCCCGGTCACGTACACGCTGCGCGCCACGCGGATGTCTCCGTCCCGTCGTCTCGGAAGGTCGTCATCTCGACCATACCTTCGCACCGCGAACACCCGTCGGCGAGCAGAGCAGCCCCGCAGGGGCAAGGGACGAAGGTCATGCCGGGACGTGTCGGAGGTCAGCGCCGGGCGTTGGCGAGCTCCGGGCCGACCAGCTCCACCGACACGCCGCTGACGTAGATCTGCGACACGCGCCGGTCCACCAGCCAGCCGTACGGATGGACGAGGGCTTCGCCCTCGCCGCGGGTCCAGCCGTCGTCGGCGAGCGCGGCCCGCAGCCGGGCGGCCACCTCGGCGGGCGGCAGGCCGGTGGTGCTGCCGATGGTGAGGGTCCGCGAGCAGAAGTTGGTGCCGCAGGAGCCCTCGGTACTGTCGGTGACGGTCAGTCCGGACGGCAGGGGGATCGAGGCGAGACTCGGGTAGAAGGGCTCGTAGACGGCCCACTGGTAGAGGAACGCGATGGCCATCCCGACCACGGCGTGGACGCAGATCGTCACCGCGGCCGCGCCGACGGGGTCGATGAACCCGTTCTCCGGCCGCGGGCCGCGCAGCCGCTTCTCGCCCAGCACGCCGGCCAGGATCACCAGGCTCGCCAGGAACGGGTACCCGGCCTCCAGCTCGGCCATCACACGGGTGTAGAACCACTCGTACTCCAGCCCGACCAGGGCGAGGGCCAGGCCCGCCAGGACGGCGAAGACCGCGACCCCGACCGCCCTGGTCCGCACCACCACGGCCCAGCAGACGAACGGCACCAGCAGGTAGATCCACCCCAGCATCGTCCACAGCCACATGCGCAAGCCCCCCGCCTGCTGACGATCATTCTCAGGCGGGGAGCTTAGGGGCTCAGGCCGGGCGGAGCCAGAGGGTGGCGAGCGGGGGCAGGATCAGCTGGGCGCTGCGGGGCTGGCCGTCCCACTCCACGGCCTCGGCCTTGACCGGGCGGGAGTTGCCGATGCCGCTGCCGCCGTACTCCTCGGCGTCGGTGTTCAGCAGTTCCTCCCACAGCTGGTCGCGGCCCGCCAGGCGGGGCAGGCCGACCCGGTGGCCGTGCCGGACGACCGGGGAGAAGTTGCAGACCGCGACCAGCGGCGAGCCGTCGGCCGCGTACCGGACGAACGAGAGCAGGTTGTCCTCGGCGGCGCCGCCGTCGAGCCAGCGGAAGCCGTCCGGGGTGGTGTCCCGCTCCCAGAGGGCGGGGGTGTCGAGGTAGTGCCGGTTGAGGTCGCGGACCAGTCGGCGCATGCCGCGGTGCTCCTGGTGGGCCGGCCACTGCTCGTCGAGCACCCACCACTGCGGGCCCTGCTCGTGGTCCCACTCGGCGCCCTGGGCGAACTCCTGTCCCATGAAGAGGAGTTGCTTGCCCGGGTGGGACCACATGAAGCCCAGGTAGGCGCGGTGGTTGGCGCGCTGCTGCCACCAGTCGCCGGGCATCTTGGACACCAGCGCCTGCTTGCCGTGCACCACCTCGTCGTGCGAGATCGGCAGCACGTAGTTCTCCGAGTAGGCGTACACCATCGAGAAGGTGATCTCGTTGTGGTGGTACTTGCGGTGCACCGGCTCCTTGGACATGTAGACCAGCGAGTCGTGCATCCAGCCCATGTTCCACTTCAGCCCGAAGCCGAGGCCGCCGTTGTCGGTGGGGCGGGTGACGCCGTCCCAGGCG
The DNA here is from genome assembly GCF_040302625.1 of Kitasatospora sp. NPDC097643. NCBI lineage: Bacteria > Bacillati > Actinomycetota > Actinomycetes > Kitasatosporales > Streptomycetaceae > Kitasatospora > Kitasatospora sp. NPDC097643. Next base: position 173,934 of record NZ_JBEOSA010000004.1, read on the forward strand.
GTGGACTCCTCGGCGATGGTGACCACGCCCGGGCAGCGCCGGTAGACGGTGGCGTTCATCTCCTGGAGGAACGCGGCGGCGTCCAGGTTCTCCCGGCCGCCGTGCTGGTTGGGCGTCCAGGCGCCGCCCTCGCGGGAGTAGTCGAGGTAGAGCATCGAGGCGACGGCGTCCACCCGCAGGCCGTCGATGTGGAACTCCTCGCACCAGTACACCGCGTTGGCGACCAGGAAGTTGCGTACCTCCTTGCGCCCGTAGTCGAACTCCAGGGTGCCCCAGTCGGGATGCTCGGCGCGCAGCGGGTCGGCGGGCTCGTACAGGGGCTCGCCGTCGAAGCGGGCGAGGGCGAAGTCGTCCTTCGGGAAGTGCGCCGGCACCCAGTCGACGATCACGCCGATGCCGTGCTGGTGGAGGGTGTCGACCAGGTACCGGAAGTCGTCCGGGCTGCCGAGCCGCGCGGTGGGGGCGTAGTAGCCCGACACCTGGTAGCCCCAGGAGCCGCCGAAGGGGTGTTCCATGACCGGCATGAACTCCACGTGGGTGAAGTTCAGGTCCTTGAGGTAGCCGGGCAGCTCCGCGGCGATCGCGCGGTAGTCGGTGAGGTCGGGCCGCCAGGAGGGCAGGTGCAGCTCGTACACCGACATGGGGGAGCGGTGGTGCCCGGCGCGGGCCCGGCGGGCCATCCACTCGCCGTCCTGCCAGCGGTGGGTGGAGCTGGTGACCACCGAGGCGGTGCCGGGCGGGCACTGGGCGGCGCGGGCCAGCGGGTCGGCCTTGTCGAGCACCCAGCCCTGCCGGGTGTGGATCTCGTACTTGTACGTGGTGCCCTCGCCGAGGCCCGGGACGAACAGCTCCCAGATCCCGGACGAGCCGAGCGAGCGCATCGGGTGCCCGGTGCCGTCCCAGTGGTTGAAGTCGCCGATCAGCCGCACGCCGATCGCGTTCGGCGCCCAGACCGCGAAGGCGGTGCCGCTGACGCCGTCGACGGTGCGCGGGTGCGAGCCGAGCGCCCGCCACAGCTGCTCGTGCCGGCCCTCGGAGATCAGGTGCAGGTCGAACTCGCCGAGGGTGGGCGGGGTGCGGTAGCCGTCGTGCTGGAGCAGCGGCTCACCGCCGGGGTAGGTCACCTGGAGGGTGTAGTGCGGCGGCGCCCCGCCGGCCACCAGCCCGGTGAACAGCCCGCCCTGCTGGTGGGTGAGTTCGGCCGGCCCCTGGTCGGTCTCGACGACCACCCGCTCGGCGAACGGCCGCAGCACCCGGATCGCGGTCCCGCCGTGCACCGGGTGTGCGCCGAGCAGCGCGTGCGGGTCGTGGTGCTGTCCGCCGACCAGCCGGTCCACCTCGGCGGGCGGCAGCGGCGCCTCGGGCAGCCGCAGCGCGCCGACCAGCGGTACGGCCGGGGCGGTCTCCGGGGCGGTCGGCGCCGTGGCCCGCCGGGCCGCCGTGGGCTCGCGCTGGGGGCCGGCCAGGAAGGTGGCCGGTACGGGGCGGGTGGTGCGGCCGGGCGGGTCGAGCGGCGTCACGGCTGGGTCCTCCTGCGGCGGGGGTGTGGGCGAACTCCGGGGGTGGTGCGGGGGAGGGTCAGACGGTGAGGGCGAGCCGGTTGATCGCGGCGAGCGGAATCGGCAGCCAGCTCGGCCGGTGCCGGGCCTCGTACACCACCTCGTACACCGCCTTGTCGATCTCCAGCGCCCGCATCAGCTCCGGCGAGGCCGCCGGGTCGGCGCCGCCCCCGGCGGTGTAGCCGGCGCAGAACGCGGTGCGGTTGCGCTGGGCCCAGGCGGCGGCGAGGTGGGCGAGTTCGGGATCGACCGGACCGCCGGCCAGCAGGTGGGCGGCCGCGTAGTCGAAGGAGCGGAGCATCGCGGCGACGTCGCGCAGCGCGGGCTGCGGTTCGCGCCGTTCGCTGACGGACTTGGCGGGCTCGCCCTCGAAGTCCAGCAGCACCCAGCCGTGCGGGGTGCGCATGGCCTGCCCGAGGTGCAGGTCGCCGTGGATGCGCTGGACCGGCAGGCCGTCCGGGTGGGCGTCGGCGAGCTGCTGGAAGGCGGTGCGCAGCGCGGCCCGGAAGCGCAGCAGCCCGGGGACGGCGGCGACGGCGCTGTCCAGCCGGTCGGCCATGGCGGTGGCGAGCTGGCGGGTCTGGGCGCGGTCGAGCCGGGCGACCGGCATCGAGCGGGCCAGCACCCGGTGCACCTCGGCGGTGGCCCGGCCGAGCCGGTGCGCCTCGATGGCGAAGTTGCCGGGGGAGGGGTCGCCCTTGAGCCGGCCGACCTGGTCGAGGGCGAGCTCCCAGCCGTCCTCGGCGTCCGGCAGGTAGCGCTGGAGCAGACCGAGGGTGGCCGGTTCGGCGCGTTCGAGCCGGCTCTCGAACCAGGCGGCGACCCGGGGGATGCGGGTGGAGCCGGCCCGGGAGAGGGCGAGCGAGAGTTCGAGGTCGGGGTTGGTGCCGGGGTGGATGCGGCGGAACAGCTTGAGGATGTACGAGGTGCCGTAGATGACCGAGCTGTTGGACTGCTCGGCGGTGGAGGCGCGGCCGGGGAGGTTGGCGGGCAGCCCGGAGCCGGGGGTGCGGCGGAAGGCGAGCGAGCCGAACCGGTCGCCGGTGGCGAGGTGTTCCAGCAGCCGCCCGGTGAGCTCGGGGTCGTGCACGGCGTCGTAGAGCGTGGCGCCGTCGTACGGGCCCTGACTGAGCCGGCCGAGCACGGCGGTGGGCTCGATGTCCGAGGGCCCCTCCGAGCGGATGCCGAGGAGTAGTTGGTAGAGGTCGCCGTGCGGGGCGCCGGCGGTGGTGGCGTGCTCGACCCGCAGCAGCACGTGCAGCAGGGCGGGGTCGCCGACCTGCAACGGGGTTCCGACCACCGGGGTGAGACCGGTGATGGGCCGTCCCTTTCCGGCGTACCAGCGCTGGGTGGGGAGCCACTCGGCGATCAGCGGCAGGGCCGCCTGGACGAGTTCGCTGACCCCCAGGGCGGTTCTCCGGACCCCGGTGCTCCGCGCGCCCGCCGGCGCGGCGGGGCCGGCCGGGGTGTCGTGCTGCACATGGGCTTGAGAACGGGAGGTTTCGGACATGACTCCCTTTCCCCGGAAGCGGGCGGACTGCCCGACGGGTCTGGCCGGGTCCGTCAGTCTTCCGGATTTCGGCGGCGCGGCGGCGACGGCACGCGAGCGGGGCTCGGGTGTCACGCCTTCGTGTGGGTGGCCGTTGGGCTGTTCTCCGTACGCGGTGGTGCAGAGAACTCCGGGGGCGCGGGGGTTCAACTCGCGCCCCCGGAGGGTCTGGTGGTGCGGGGCCGGCGAGGGCCTCGGGTGCGGCGGATCGTTACTTCGGCCGCCTGGTCCCGCTCAGGCGCGGGGGCTGCCGGAGCTGGAACCAGTAGAAGCCGTGGCCGGCCAGGGTGAGCAGGTAGGGCCATTCACCGATCGACGGGAAGCGCACCCCGCCGATCAGCTCGACCGGGTACCGTCCGCCGTACCGCCGCAGGTCCAGTTCGGTCGGTTGCGCGAACCGCGAGAAGTTGTTCACGCACATGACCAGGTCCCCCTCGTGCTCGCGGACGAAGGCGAGCACCGCGGGGTTGCTGGAGGGCAGCTCGGTGTAGGTGCCGAGGCCGAAGGCCGGGTTGAGCTTGCGGATCTCGATCATGCGACGCGTCCAGTGCAGCAGCGAACTCGAACTGCTCTGCTGCGCCTCGACGTTGGTCACCTGATAGCCGTACACCGGGTCCATGATGGGCGGCAGACTGAGCCTGCCCGGGTCGGCGGAGGAGAAACCCGCGTTGCGGTCCGGGGTCCACTGCATGGGGGTGCGCACGCCGTCCCGGTCGCCCAGCCAGATGTTGTCGCCCATCCCGATCTCGTCCCCGTAGTAGAGCACCGGCGAGCCGGGCAGGGAGAGCAGCAGGGCGGTGAACAGCTCGATCTGATTGCGGTCGTTCTCCAGCAGCGGGGCGAGCCGGCGGCGGATGCCCACGTTGGCGCGCATCCGGGGGTCCTTGGCGTACTCCGCGTACATGTAGTCGCGCTCCTCGTCGGTGACCATCTCCAGGGTCAGCTCGTCGTGGTTGCGCAGGAAGATCCCCCACTGGCAGCCGCCGGGGATCTGCGGGGTCTTGGCGAGGATCTCCGACACCGGGTACCGGGACTCCCGCCGCACCGCCATGAAGATCCGCGGCATCACCGGGAAGTGGAACGCCATGTGGCACTCGTCGCCGCCCGCGGCGAAGTCGCCGAAGTAGTCGACGACGTCCTCGGGCCACTGGTTGGCCTCGGCGAGCAGCACGGTGTCGGGGTAGTCGGCGTCGATCTCCTTGCGGAGCCGCTGGAGGAACTCGTGGGTCTCCGGCAGGTTCTCGCAGTTGGTGCCCTCGCGGGCGAACAGGTACGGCACCGCGTCCAGCCGGAAGCCGTCGATGCCGAGGTCGAGCCAGAACCTCAGCCCGGCGATCATCTCGTCCTGGACCCGGGGGTTGTCGTAGTTGAGGTCCGGCTGGTGGGAGAAGAACCGGTGCCAGAAGTACTGCTTGCGCACCGGGTCGTAGGTCCAGTTGGAGGTCTCGGTGTCGACGAAGATGATCCGGGCGTCCGGGTACTGCTTGTCGTCGTCGGCCCACATGTAGAAGTCGCCGTACGGGCCGTCCGGGTCCTCCCGGGAGGCCTGGAACCACGGGTGCTGGTCGCTGGTGTGGTTCATGACGAAGTCGATGATCACGCGCATGCCGCGGGCGTGCGCGGCGTCGACGAACTCCATGAAGTCGGCGAGGTCGCCGAACTCCGGCAGCACCGACTTGTAGTCGGCCACGTCGTACCCGCCGTCGCGCAGCGGCGAGGCGAAGAACGGCGGGAGCCAGAGGCAGTCGACCCCGAGCCACTGCAGGTAGTCGAGCTTGGCCGTGAGCCCCTTGAGGTCCCCGACCCCGTCGCCGTTGCTGTCCTGGAAGGACCGCACCAGCACCTCGTAGAAGACCGCACGCTTGAACCACTCCGGGTCCAGGTTCTTCTTCGAGGTCTCGGGGAAGGTGTCGGGGACGGGCTCGTTCACTGTCACGCTGGGTTCCTCCGAACCGTGAGGAGGTGAGCCGGCTCGGCTGAGGGGTCGAGCCGGACGTAGTTGTGCCGGCCCCACGTGTAGACGGCGCCGGTGAGCTCGTCGTGCACCGCGTACGGGCCTTCGCCGTCGAGCGTGACGGTGGCCTCCTGGACGTGGTGCGGGTCGAGGTTGACCACGGTGACGACCTGGTCCGTGAGGCCCTCCGGGGTGGTCGCGGTCTTGGAGTAGGCGATCACCTGGTCGTTGTCGGTGGGGTGGAAGCGCAGGTCGCGCAGCTGCTGGAGGGCCGGGTGGCGCCGGCGCAGTCGGTTCAGGACGGTGAGCAGCGGGGCGAGGGTGTCGGTGCGGCCCCAGTCGCGCGGGCGCAGCTCGTACTTCTCCGAGTGCAGGTACTCCTCGGAGCCCGGGTGGGCCGGCTCGTCCTCGAACAGTTCGAACCCGGCGTAGACGCCGTAGCTGGGCGAGAGGGTGGCGGCGAGCACGGCGCGGACCGCGAACGCGGCGCGGCCGCCGTGCTGGAGGTAGGCGTGCAGGATGTCCGGGGTGTTGGCGAAGAAGTTGGGCCGCATGTAGGCGGCCGCGTCCCCGGTGAGTTCGGTCAGGTACTCGACGAGTTCGGATTTCGTGGTGCGCCAGGTGAAGTACGTGTACGACTGGTGGAAACCGATCTTTCCGAGGGTGTGCATCATCGCCGGGCGGGTGAACGCCTCCGCCAGGAACACGACATCCGGATCAGTGCGGGCGATGTCGCCGAGCACCTTCTCCCAGAACACCACCGGTTTGGTGTGCGGGTTGTCGACCCGGAAGATCCGCACGCCGTGGGACATCCAGAACCGGAGGATCCGGATGGTTTCCTTGACGATTCCGTCCATGTCCTGGTCGAAGTTGATCGGATAGATGTCCTGATACTTCTTCGGCGGGTTCTCGGCGTACGCGATGGTGCCGTCGGAGCGGTGGCTGAACCATTCCGGGTGCTTGTTGACCCACGGGTGGTCGGGGGAGCACTGCAGGGCGAAGTCCAGCGCCACCTCCAGGTGCAGCGCCTGGGCCTCGGCGACGAAGTGGTCGAAGTCCTCGATGGTGCCGAGGTCCGGGTGGACGGCGTCGTGGCCGCCCTCGGGGGAGCCGATCGCCCACGGTGAGCCGACGTCGTGCGGACCGGCCGTCAGGGTGTTGTCCGGGCCCTTGCGGAAGGCCCGCCCGACCGGGTGGACCGGCGGCAGGTACACCACGTCGAAGCCCATCGCGGCCACCGCCGGCAGCCGCTCGGCGGCGGTGCGCAGGGTGCCCGAGCGCGGCGGCTCGACCCCGGTCGGGTCCACCACGGCGCCCTCGGAGCGGGGGAAGAACTCGTACCAGGAGCCGTACAGCGCGCGCTCGCGGTCCACCTGGAGCGGCAGCGGGCGGGAGGCGCTGACCAGTTCGCGCAGCGGGTAGCGGTCGAGCAGCTCCAGCACCTCGGGGGCGAGCGCGGCGGCCAGCCGGGACAGCGGCGGCAGGCCCGGATCGCGCAGCGCGTCCACGGCGGCCAGCACGTGCGCGCGGCCGTCCTTCTTCGGCACCCCGCCCGCCGCCTGCTCCAGCAGCCGGGCGCCGTCCTCCAGGACGAGGGCGGTGTCGATCCCGGCGGGCAGCTTCACCGAGGCCGTCCGGCGCCAGGTGGCGACCGGGTCGCTCCAGGCCTCCACCAGGTACGACCAGCGGCCGGGCGCGGTCGGGGTGACGTACGCGCCCCAGCGGTCGCTGCCCTCGGCGAGTTCGCGCATCGGGGTCCACGGGCCGCTGCGGCCGCGCGGGTCGCGCAGCACCACGTTGGCGTTGACCGCGTCGTGGCCCTCGCGGAACACGGTCGCGGTGACCAGGAAGGTCTCGCCGACGACGGCCTTGGCCGGGCGGCGGCCGGCGTCGACGAGGGGGCTGACGTCCAGGACGGGGATGCGGCCGATCACGGTGTCGCTCTCTGTCGTCTTGCGGGCGGAGGGCTTGGCGGCAGGTTTGGCGGCGGACTTGCGGGCGGCCGCCTTGCGCGGTGCGGCGGCACCGGCCGACCCGGTGGCCGGCGTGGTGGCGGCGGCCTTCGCGGGGGCGGCGGGTGCGGTGCCGGCGGTGCGGCGCGTGGTGGTGGTGCGCCTGCGCGGTGCCGTGGTCCGGCTCTCCTCGGCCCCGGGTTGTCGGGCCGCCTCGGCCGGCTCGCCGCGGACCGCCCCGGCGGCCCGGGGCGCCGGCATCGCCGGATCTGTCCGAGTGTCAGAATCCATCCGTCCGGCGGATTCCGCGACCGCTGCGTCGAGGGTGTCGGCCACCGGTGTGGACTGGTCCCGCGTGTCGCCGTGCATGCCAAACTCCTGCCCGAGATCGGCGGCAACTCCCGCGGGCCGGGGGGCGGCCAGGGGAGTACCGGGAGGACTGCTGGGTGGGGAGGACGTGCGACCGGAAGCCTGCCCGCGCCGTCGTCCCCGGCAACCTGCCCGGCGCCCGCCCTGCCCGTGGCGGGGAGCCCCGGAGCCCGCGCGCGTCCCGGCGCACGCCTCCGGGGTCACGCCCCTGGGCGACCCGGTCCACCCGTGAACGAGCAGGCCGGTCGTGAGGACACGCGTCGGTGCGCGGTGAGCGCCGAACGGACTAAGGAAGATGAGGAACGATCAACGCGAAAAGGATTCGGACGTGCTGCTTCACGGGGGACGCCACCCGTCGCCGATCTCCCCGCAGCACCAACGACCGCGGTTCATCCTCGCATTGCCGCGGGGACTTTTGCAGCAGTACGACAGTAGTTTCGGTCTTTGTCGGGAGCGGACGGGCCGTCGGAAATGGATCTGTTCCACAGTGTTCACGCATTGGTAGCGCGTTCCCCCGAAAAGTGCGCCTCGTGCGCCCCCCGTGCAGACCAATGCGCCGAATGCGATCTCATCAATAGGCCGAACGGATGCCCAATAGCCCACTTGACGCACTGTCGGGACGGCCGTCGGGGCTACGCTTCACGCCGTGAAGGCAATCCGCAGATTCACCGTCCGCACCGTCCTGCCCGAACAACTCCAGCCGCTGCACGAGCTGGCCCTCAACCTGCGCTGGTCCTGGCACCCCGAGACCAGGGACCTCTTCCGGTCCGTGGACCCGGAGGTCTGGGCCGCGACCGGCGAGGACCCGGTGCGGCTGCTCGGGGAGGTCCCGGCCGCCCGGCTCGCCGCCCTCGCCGCCGACCGGCGGTTCCTGCGCAGACTCGGCGACCTCGCCGACGACCTGCGCGAATACCTCACCGGACCCCGCTGGTACCAGGCCCAGCAGCAGGACGGCGCCACCCCGCCGCCCGCCGCCGTGGCCTACTTCTCCCCCGAGTACGGCATCGCCGCCGCACTGCCCCAGTACTCCGGCGGCCTCGGCATCCTGGCCGGCGACCACCTCAAGGCGGCCAGCGACCTCGGCGTCCCGATCGTCGGCGTCGGCCTGTTCTACCGGCACGGCTACTTCCGGCAGTCCCTCGACCGGGGCGGCTGGCAGCAGGAGCGCTACCCGCTGCTCGATCCGGACGAACTCGCCGTCACGCTGCTCCGGGAGCTCGACGGCACCCCCACCCGGGTCGACCTCGCGCTGCCCGGCGGCCGCACCCTCGCCGCACACATCTGGAAGGCCCAGGTCGGGCGCGTCCCGCTGCTGCTCCTCGACTCCGACATCGAGGCCAACTCGCCCGCCGAACGCGACGTCACCGACCGGCTCTACGGCGGCGGCAGCGAACACCGGCTGCTCCAGGAGATGCTGCTCGGCATCGGCGGCGTCCGGGCCGTGCGCGCCTACTGCCGGCTCACCGGACACCCCGCCCCCGAGGTCTTCCACACCAACGAGGGCCACGCCGGCTTCCTCGGCGTCGAACGGATCCGCGAACTGGTCGCCGACGAGGCGGCCGGCCTCGACTTCGCCGCCGCCCTGGAGTCCGTCCGGGCCGGCACCCTCTTCACCACCCACACGCCCGTCCCGGCCGGCATCGACCGCTTCGACCGCGAGCTGGTCGCCCGCCACTTCAGCGGGGACGCCGCGCTGCCCGGCGTCCCGGTCGAACCGGTGCTCGCGCTCGGCGCCGAGACCTGGCCCGGCGGGGACCCGAAGCTCTTCAACATGGCCGCCATGGGCCTGCGGCTGGCCCAGCGCGCCAACGGGGTCTCCACCCTGCACGGCGAGGTCAGCCGCTCCATGTTCAACGGCCTCTGGCCCGGCTTCGACGCGGCCGAGGTGCCGATCACCTCGGTCACCAACGGCGTCCACGCCGCCACCTGGATCGATCCGGCGGTGGTCCGGCTCGGCGCCGCCGAGATCGGCGCCGACCGCGCCGAGTCCGCCATGACCACCGGCGACGCCAAGCGCTGGACGGGCCTGGAGCGGATCGGCAACACCGAGATCTGGGACCTCCGCCGCAGCCTGCGCGCCCAGCTGGTCGACGAGGCCCGCCGCCGGCTGCGCGCCTCCTGGCGCCAGCGCGGCGCCGGCGAGGCCGAACTCGGCTGGGTCTCCTCGGTGCTCGACCCCGACGTGCTCACCATCGGCTTCGCCCGGCGGGTCCCCTCGTACAAGCGGCTCACCCTGATGCTGCGCGACCCGGACCGGCTGCGCGCCCTGCTGCTGCACCCCACCCGGCCGGTGCAGATCGTGGTCGCCGGCAAGGCCCACCCGGCCGACGACGGCGGCAAGCGGCTGATCCAGCAGATGGTCGCCTTCGCCGACGACCCGGCGGTGCGGCACCGGATCGTCTTCCTGCCGGACTACGACATGGCGATGGCCCAGCACCTCTACCCGGGCTGCGACGTCTGGCTGAACAACCCGCTGCGGCCGCTGGAGGCCTGCGGCACCTCCGGGATGAAGGCCGCGCTCAACGGCTGCCTCAACCTGTCCGTCCTGGACGGCTGGTGGGACGAGTGGTACGACGGCCAGAACGGCTGGGCGATCCCGACGGCCGACGGGACCGGCGGAGCGCTCGACCCGGAGAGCAGCGAGGCCGAGCGGCGCGACGACATCGAGGCCGCCGCCCTCTACGACCTGATCGAGGAGCAGGTCGCGGCGCGCTTCTACGACCGGGGCGCGGACGGGCTGCCGCACCGCTGGATCGCGATGGTCCGGCACACCCTGGTCACCCTCGGGCCCAAGGTGCTCGCCGGGCGGATGGTCCGCGAGTACGTCGAACGGCTCTACACCCCGGCGGCGCTGGCCCAGCGGGAGCTGGCGGGCGGTGGGTACCCGCCGGCCGGAGCCGCAGGCCAGGCCGGTGCCGAACGCGTCGGCGCCGGGTCGGAGCGCCCGGAGGCGAGCGGGCGATTCACCGCCGCGCGGGAGCTGGCGGCGTGGAAGGCGAAGGTGCGGGAGGCCTGGCCGGCCGTGCGGGTCGAGCACGTCGAGGCGGACTGCCCGGACGAGGCGCAGGAGCTCGGCAGCTCGCTGGCACTGCGGGTGCAGGTGGCGCTCGGCACGCTGGAGCCTGGTGACGTCGAGGTGCAGGCGGTCTCCGGCCGGGTGGACGAGTCGGACGGCATCTCGGACGCCTGCCTGCTCGCCCTCAAGCCGGTCGGCGGGCCCGACCTGGACGGCCGGACCCGCTACGAGGGCTCGCTGGAGCTCTGCCGGACCGGCCCGTTCGGCTACACCGTCCGGGTCCTGCCGGCCCACCCGCTGCTGGCCTCCCCGGCCGAGCTCGGCCTGGTGGCTCAGCCCGTCGAGTCGGCCGGCATGGACACGGGGGTGCTGCGGTGATCCGCCCGCTCGCCCACAGGCCCTAGACCAGGCTGTCCCGCCAGGCCTGGTGGAGGGCGGCGAAGCGGCCGGAGCCGTCGATCAGCTCCTGCGGGGAGCCGTCCTCGACGATCCGGCCCTGGTCCATCACCAGGACGCGGTCGGCGATCTCCACGGTGGAGAGCCGGTGGGCGATGATCACGGCCGTCCGGCCGGCCAGGACGGTGCGCATCGCCCGCTGGACGGCCTGCTCGCCGGGGACGTCCAGCGAGCTGGTCGCCTCGTCGAGGATCAGCACCGCCGGGTCGGCCAGCAGGGCGCGGGCGAAGGCGACCAGCTGGCGCTGCCCGGCGGAGATCCGGCCGCCGCGCTTGCGCACGTCGGTGTCGAAGCCGTCCGGGAGCGCCGCGATGAACTCGTACGCGCCGATGTCCCGGGCGGCCTGCTCGACGTCCGCGCGGGTGGCGTCGGGGCGGCCGATCGCGATGTTCTCGGCGACGGTGCCGGAGAACAGGAAGGACTCCTGGGTCACCATCACCACCCCGCGCCGCAGGTCGGCGGTGGCGAGCTCGCGCAGGTCCACACCGTCCAGCCGGATCCGGCCGTCGGTCGGGTCGTAGAAGCGGGCCAGCAGCTTGGCCACCGTCGACTTGCCCGCGCCGGTCGCGCCGACCACCGCCACCGTCTGCCCGGCCGGGATCGCCAGGTCGAACGGCGGCAGCACCTCCTTGCCCGTTCGGTAGGTGAAGCGGGTGCCCTCGAAGACGACCTCCCGGCCCTTGCCGAGTGCCGCCGGGAGCGGCGTCGGCTCGGCCGGTTCGGCGACGGTCGGCTCGTGGGCGAGCAGGCCGGCGATCTTCTCCAGGGCGGCGGCGGCCGACTGGTAGCTGTTCAGGAACATCGCCAGCTGGTCGATCGGGTCGAACAGCCGGCGCAGGTAGAGCACGGCGGCGGTGAGCACGCCCAGCTCCAGCGAGCCGTCGGCGACCAGGTAGGCGCCCAGCAGCACCACGCCGGCGATCCAGGTGTTGGCGGTGGCGCGGGAGAGGCCGACGTAGCGGGCGATCTCCAGCAGGCCGTCGGCGGTCGCGGTGGCGGACTGCCGGTTGACCACGTCGAAGGCGGCGTCGTTGGCCTTCTCGCGGCGGAAGGCCTGCACCGGGCGGATGCCGTTCATGGTCTCGGTGAAGCGCACGATCAGCGAGGCGGCCGAGGTGCGGGAGCGCCGGTAGACCCGGCGGGAGCGGGTGCGGAAGGAGCGCGCGATCAGGGCCAGCGGCACGCCGGACACCAGGGAGGCCAGCCCGAGCCGCCAGTCCAGCACCAGCAGCAGCACCGAGATGTAGCAGACCGACAGGAACACCGTCAGGAGTTCCTGGAGCCCTTCGGAGAGCAGTTCGCGCAGCGCGTCCACGTCGCTGGTGGCGCGGGAGATGATCCGGCCCGAGGTGTAGCGCTCGTGGAAGTCCAGGCTGAGCCGCTGGGCGTGGCGGAAGATCCGGCCGCGCAGCTCCAGCAGGATGTCCTGGTTGACCCGGGCGCTGATCTTGATGAACCCCCACTGGAGCAGCGGGCTCAGCAGCGCGCAGCCCAGGTAGGCGGCGATCACCGCGATCAGCGGGCCGGCGTCGTGCTCGCGCAGCGCCGGGATGCCGCGGTCCATCACCACCGCGACCAGCAGCGGGCCGGACTGCAGGGCGGCCTGCTGGATCAGGATCACCACCATCGCGACGGTGATCCGGGCCCGGTGCGGGCCGAGCAGCGAGCGCAGCAGCTCCCGGGGCGCGCCGGGCGGGACGGGGATGTCCTCCTCGTCGACCGGGGGCGGCGGCAGCTCCTCCTCGGCGGTGTCCGGCAGCGCGGGGTCGGCGGGTTCGACCGTGGTGGTCATCGGGTGGCCCCTCCTTTCGATACCAGGGGCCCCTCGGGGGCGGGGGCGGCGGGGGCGGCCTCGCCCGACATCAGTTCGCGGTAGCGCGCCGAGTCGCGCAGCAGTTCCTGGTGGGTGCCGACGGCCTCGATCCGGCCGTCGGCGAGGACGGCGACCCGGTCGGCGAGCAGCACGGTGCTGGGGCGGTGCGCGACGACCAGGGCGGTGGTCGAGCCGAGGACCTCGCGCAGTGCCCGTTCGACCAGGGCCTCGGTGTGCACGTCGAGGGCGGAGAGCGGGTCGTCCAGGACCAGGAAGGCCGGGTCGCCGACCACCGCGCGGGCCAGCGCGAGGCGCTGGCGCTGGCCGCCGGAGAGGCTGAGGCCCTGTTCGCCGACCTGGGTGTCGACGCCGTCCGGCAGCTTGTCGACGAAGCCGGCCTGGGCGGTGGCCAGCGCGGCGTGCAGCCGGTCGTCGCCCGCGCCCGGGGCGCCCATCAGGACGTTCTCCCGGACAGTGGCGGAGAACAGGGTGGGCTCCTCGAAGGCGACGGCGACGAGTTGCCGCAGCCGCTCCCGGGGCAGGTCGCGGATGTCCCGGCCGTCCAGGGTGATGGTGCCGCCGGTGGCCTCGTACAGGCGGGGGAGCAGCGCGGTGAGCGTGGTCTTGCCGCTGCCGGTGGCGCCGACCAGGGCCATCGTCTCGCCGCTGCGGATGTGCAGGTCGATGCCGGTCAGCAGGTCGGGGGTGCCGTCGGGGGCGTCGGGGTAGCGGAAGCGCACGCCGGTGAAGCGGATGCCGTCGCGGACGGCGCCGAGCTCGGTGGCGGTGCCCGGGTCCGCCGGTTCGGGCTCGTCGAGGACCTCGAAGAAGCGGTCGGTGGCGGTGGCGGCCTCATTGGCGTAGGCGAGCAGCCAGCCCAGCGACTCGACCGGCCAGCGCAGCGCGAGGGCGGTGGAGAGGAAGGCGACCAGGGTGCCGGCGCTCAGCTCGTCGTGCGCGACCAGGTAGGCGCCGACGGCGATGGCGCAGCCGAGGGCGAGCTCGGGCAGGCCGATGATGACCGCCCAGAGGTTGGCGAGCAGGCCGGCCTTGTGCAGCTCGGTGCGGCGCAGCCGGTGCGACTGGGCGCGGAAGCGTTCGGCCATCGAGCGGTGCCGGCCGAAGGCCTTGAGGATGCGGATGCCGAGGACGGACTCCTCGACCACGGTGGCGAGGTCGCCGTTCTGGTCCTGGGCGAGGCGGGAGGCGCCGGAGTAGCCGCCTTCGAAGCGCCGGGTGAGCAGGAACAGCGGCACGGTGGGCAGCAGGGTGATCAGGGCGAGCCGCCAGTCCTGGGTGAACATCACCGCGGTGCCGGCCAGGAACATCGCCGAGTTGACGATCAGGAAGACCAGCGGGAAGGCCAGGAACAGCCGCATGGTGTACATGTCGGCGGTGGCCCGGGAGAGCAACTGCCCGGAGCCCCACCGGTCGTGGAAGGAGACCGGCAGCCGCTGGAGCTTGCCGAAGAGGTCCCCGCGCATGGCCGTCTCCAGCCGGGCCAGTGGGCGGGCCAGCACGATCCGGCGGGTGTAGAACAGTGCGGCCTCGATCAGGCCGAGCAGCAGCAACAGGCCCACCAGCGGTCGGAGTCCGGCGAGGTCGGGCCGGGTGAGCGGGCCGTCGACGATCCGGCCGAGGACGACCGGGACGCCGAGCACGCTCATCATGGCGAGCAGTGCGGCGGACACCGAGACGGCCAACTGGCGTCGCACGGCACGGGCGTAGGGCCACAGGCGCAGCAGGGAGCGGACCGTGGAGTGCCGGCTCCCGGTCGCCTGGTCGTCGTTTTGTCGGTTCTCGGCCATCGTCGTGAGGGTAGGACGGCGCCGCGTCATTTCTCATCAGGTTTTTCGCCCCTGTCAGGGCCTCCGGCGAGAACCGGCCACCCGGACGGGTGGGGCGCGCGGGACGGATGGGGCGTGCGGGGCCGCCCGTACGGGCCGGAGTACGCCGCGCGCCTCTTGCGCACGCCCCGTGACCTTCCGATGACATCTCGTGACGGATGGTCATCGCTTGTTGAACGACGGGAGAGGCGCAATGACGGTTGAGACCGAGCCCGGACCGGGCTCCGCCACGGTGCTGGTACGGGCCCAGCTGAGCCTCAGTACGGTCGCGGCACGGAACCTGGCGACCACGACCAAGTCCAGGCCGCAGATGCAGGAGATCAGCTCGCGCTGGCTGCTGAAGACGCTGCCCTGGGTGCAGGTCAGCGCCGGCACCTACCGGGTCAACCGCCGCCTGCGGTACGCCACCGGGCGCGGCCGGGTGGGCTTCGTCCAGACCGGTACCTCGGTCGGCGTGATCGCCCCCTCGCTGCGCGAGGTGCCGGCGCTGCGCGGGTTCGAGGACGACGCGGTGCTGGAGGAGCTGGCCCGGCGGTTCGTGCAGCGGGGCTTCGCCCCGGGGGACGTGCTGGTCCAGGAGGGCGCGCCGATCGAGGAGGTGTTCCTGGTCGCGCACGGCAAGGTCGACCGGATCGGCACCGGCAAGTACGGCGAGCAGACGGTGGTCGGCACCCTCGCCGACGGCGACCACATCGGGGACGAGGCGCTGACGCGGGCCGACGGGCGCTGGCCGTACACGGTGCGGGCCGCCACCGCGGGCGTCGCGATGGCACTGGCCTGGCCGGCTTTCCAGGAGCTGGCCGACCGCTCCCCGGCGCTGCGCGAGCACCTGGTCCGCCACCTCGCCGACTCCGACCGGGCGCAGAACGCGCTCGGCGAGGCGGAGATCGACATGTCGGCCGGCCACCGCGGCGAGTTCGGGCTGCCCGGCGCCTTCGTGGACTACGAACTCAGCCCGCGCGAGTACGAGCTGAGCGTCGCGCAGACCGTGCTGAAGGTCCACACCCGGGTCGCCGACCTGTACAGCAAGCCGATGAACCAGACCGAGCAGCAGCTACGGCTGACCATCGAGGCGCTGCGCGAGCGCCAGGAGCACGAACTGGTCAACAACCCGGAGTTCGGCCTGCTCGGCAACACCGCCTTCGACCAGCGGATCCAGACCCACGCCGGCCCGCCCACCCCGGACGACCTGGACGAGCTGCTGAGCATGCGCCGCGACACCGACTTCCTGTTCGCCCACCCGCGGGCGATCGCCGCCTTCGGGCGGGAGTGCAACCGGCGCGGCCTCTACCCCGGCAGCGTCGACCTGGGCGGCCACCACCTGCCCGCCTGGCGCGGCGTCCCGCTGCTGCCCTGCGGGAAGATCCCGGTGGTCGGCGGGCACACCAGCTCGATCATCGCGATGCGGGTCGGCGAGGACAACCAGGGGGTGATCGGCCTGCACCAGATCGGCATCCCGGACGAGGTCGAGCCCGGCCTCAACGTGCGGTTCATGGGCATCGACGAGAAGGCGATCGCCTCCTACCTGGTGAGCGCCTACTACTCGGCGGCGGTGCTGGTGCCGGATGCGATCGGGGTGCTGGAGAACGTCGAGGTCGGCCACCGCTGACGGCCGCCTCCTTCCGGCCTCCTCCGGCAGGTCTCCCTCTTTCCGGCCTCCCCGGTCAGGCCTCCGGGGCGGGTGCCCGCAGCAGGTGCAGCGAGCGCCCGCCCAGCACCACCGCACCGCGCGGGTACGGCTCGCCGGTGCCCGCGGCCGCGGTGTCGGCCACCGTCTCGTACGCGGCCTCCGGGGCCGCCCAGGGTTCGCCGGGCAGGGTGAAGACCACCGGGTCCGGGCCGGCGTTGAGCAGCAGCAGGAAGCTGTCGTCCCGCGAGGGGCGCCCGGCCTCGTCCCGTTCGGACATCGCGGTGCCGGACAGCAGCATGCCGAGGCAGGCGGTCGGGGCGAACCAGTCGGCCTCGGTCATCTCCTTGCCGAGCGGGGTGAACCAGGCCAGGTCGGGCTGGCCGCCGGGGGTGGCGGCCCGGCCGGAGAAGAACGCCCGCTGGCGCAGCACCGGGTGGGCGCGGCGCAGCCGGACCAGGGTGGCGGTCAGCTCGAACAGCCCCTGCCAGTCGGGCTCGTCGAGCAGCGACCAGTCCAGCCAGCCGACCTCGTTGTCCTGGCAGTAGGCGTTGTTGTTGCCGCCCTGGGTGCGGCCGAACTCGTCCCCGGCGGTGATCATCGGGACGCCGGCCGAGAGCAGCAGGGTGGCCATCAGGTTGCGCAGTTGGCGCAGCCGCAGGGCGTTCACCTCCGGGTCGGCGGTCTCGCCCTCGGCGCCGTGGTTCCAGGAGCGGTTGTCGTCGGTGCCGTCCCGGTTGGCCTCGCCGTTGGCCTCGTTGTGCTTGCGGTCGTAGCTGACCAGGTCCCGCAGGGTGAAACCGTCGTGCGCGGTCACGAAGTTGACCGAGGCGTACGGGCGGCGGCCGCCGCGCTGGTAGAGGTCGGAGGAGCCGGTCAGCCGGTAGCCGAGCTCGCGGACGTCCGGGCGGGCCCCGCGCCAGAAGTCCCGGACGGTGTCGCGGTAGCGGTCGTTCCACTCGGCCCACAGCGGCGGGAAGCCGCCGACCTGGTAGCCGCCCGGGCCGACGTCCCAGGGCTCGGCGATCAGCTTCACCCGGCTGAGCAGCGGGTCCTGGGAGACCGCGGCGAGGAAGGGGTGGTCCATGTCGACGCCGTCGCCGCCGCCGGAGCCGCCGCGGGCCAGGGCGGCGGCGAGGTCGAAGCGGAAGCCGTCCACGCCCATCTCGGTCACCCAGTACCGCAGCGAGTCGGTGATCAGCCGGATCACCTGCGGGCGGCGGGTGTCCAGGGTGTTGCCGCAGCCGGTGTAGTCGGCGTAGCCGCGCGGGCGGTGCGGGGCGAGCCGGTAGTAGGCGGCGTTGTCGATGCCGCGCAGCGAGAGCGTCGGGCCGAGCTCGGCGGCCTCCGCGGTGTGGTTGAAGACCACGTCGAGGATCACCTCGATCCCGGCGGCGTGCAGGGCGCGGACCATCCGCTTGAACTCGCCGACCTGGCCGCCGCGCGAGCCGGCGGCGGAGTAGCCGGCGTGCGGGGCGAAGTAGCCGATCGTGTTGTAGCCCCAGTAGTTGACCAGCCCGCGCGCCTGGAGGTGGTCCTCGTCGGCGAACTGGTGCACCGGCAGCAGTTCGACGGCCGTCACGCCGAGCCGGGTCAGGTGGGCGACGGCGGCGGGGTGGGCCAGGCCCGCGTAGGTGCCGCGCAGACCGGGCGGGACGTCCGGGTGGCGCATGGTGAAGCCGCGCACGTGCAGTTCGTACAGCACGGTCTCGGCCCACGGGGTCTTCGGGCGGTGGTCGTCGTACCAGTCGTCGTCGTCGTGGACGACCACCGATCTGGGCACGTACCGGGCGGAGTCCCGGTTGTCCCGGACGGTGTCGGCGACGTCCCGCTCCGGCCAGTTGCGGACGGCGGCGCAGACGGAGTCGTGCGCGGTGTAACCGCCGTCGACGGCGCGGGCGTACGGGTCGAGCAGCAGCTTGGCCGGGTTCCAGCGGGCACCGGTCCACGGGTCCCAGCGGCCGTGCACGCGGAAGCCGTAGCGGGTGCCGGGGCCGACGCCGGGCAGGAAGCCGTGCCAGATCTGGAAGTCCTGCTCGGTGAGGCGGTGCCGGCTCTCCCGGCCTTCGTCGTCGAAGAGACAGAGGTCGACCGCCTCGGCGCCGGCCGCCCAGAGCGCGAAGTTGGTGCCGCGGGGACCGTGTTGGCCGGTGCGGTAGCGCGCGCCGAGCGGCTGCCAGCTGCCGGGCCACGGTGGCTCGGCGGCCGCTCCGCCGGGCGGCCGCACACCGGCTTCCAGCTCCTGCCCTGACGCCATGGCCGTACCCTCCCTGGCGGGGTGTCCCGGACCCCGTGCAGTTCCTCATTCCCGGATTGCGCAGATCGGAAGCGGCTGAACGGCGGCTTACCGGCGGATGGCGGCCGGGGGAGCGGATTCGGCCGTACCCGGCGGGATGATCTTGTGCCGGATGATCTTGTGGGGGAACCTTCACGGCCGGTTCGCCCCCGCTCCACCCACCTCCCCCCAAGATTCACTCAGACGGCCCAGTTATCCTGCTCCGCGGCGCCGACCCTTGGCGCGAAAGATCTGCGTCCGGTGCAACTCATGGGGGCACTCAACGCGTCAAGAGAGTGGACACCGGGAGGGGAGAGACCGTTGAAGACGGGTAAGGCGGCCGGCGCCGCGATACGTACCACCAGCCGCACGATGGGCCGGGGTGCGGTCGCGCTGGCCATGGGCGGAGTGCTGCTGCTCACCGCGGCCTGCAATGACGACAAGGCCGGCGGCTCGGGCGGTGGCGGCGACAACGCCGCCCCGGTGGCCACGGCGGGCGCGGACGGGACCGGGACGGCCGCTCCGGCCCCCACCTCGGCCGCGCCGAAGACCTCGGCCGCGGTCCTGGCCGTCGAGCCCAAGGACGGCGCCCAGGACGTCGCGCCGAACAACGCGCTGAAGGTGGGCGTCACCAACGGCAAGCTCACTGCGGTCGAGGTGACCGACAAGAACGGCAAGCCGGTCGAGGGCGCGATCACCCCGGACGGCAGCGGCTGGAAGCCCGCCGCGGCGCTCGCCGTCGGCATGGCGTACAAGGTGAACGCGCAGGCCAAGGACGCCGAGGGCCTGGTGGCCGCGTCCACCACCTCGTTCACCACGCTGACCCCGGACAAGAAGGTCTCCACCAACGACAACATCGCCGACGGCGCCACCTACGGCGTCGGCATGATCGTCTCGGTGGACTTCAGCCGCTCGATCAAGAACAAGGACGCCGTCCTCAAGGGCATCACCGTCGAGGCCAACAACGGCACCGAGGTCAAGGGCCACTGGTTCGGCGACAACCGGCTGGACTTCCGTCCGGCCGACTACTGGAAGCCGGGCACCAAGGTCGTCATCAAGTACCGGCTGAAGAACGTCGAGGTCTCCCCGGGCGTCTACGGCGACGTGGACAAGGACGAGCCGTTCACCATCGGCCGCTCCCAGGTCTCCACCGCGGACGCCAAGACGCACCAGATGACGGTCGTCCGGGACGGCAAGAGCACCACCGTGCCGGTCACCCTGGGCGCGGACGCGACGCCGTCCTGGGGCGGCACCATGGTGATCATGTCCAAGGAGAAGGTCACCCGGATGAACTCGCAGACCGTCGGTCTCGGCGGCGAGTACGACATCCAGGACGTCCCGCACGCGATGCGGCTGACCACCTCGGGCACCTTCGTCCACGGCAACTACTGGGCGGACCCGTTCGGCAAGACCAACGCCAGCCACGGCTGCGTCTCGATGGCCGACGAGAAGGGCGGCAGCGACTCCTCGGTCGCGGGCAAGTTCTTCAACGACTCGATCGTCGGCGACGTGGTCAAGATCGTGAACTCGAAGGAGAAGACCGTCTCGCCCTCCAACGGGCTGGGCGGCTGGAACGTCTCCTGGGCGAACTGGTAGACCCTGCCCACCCGGTGGCTCAGGTAGTCCCGGTTCGTCAGCGCAGTGCCGGCGAGCGGCCCGAACCTCACCCGTTGGGGTCGGGCCGCTCCCGTTTCCGGGCATGACGCCCCCCGAACGGCGCAACCTTTCCGGTGGCCAGGGCGTGTAGAGGTCGGGTCCCTTCACGGGTCCGGCGGGGAAGTGTGAGGGAGGGAGTCGACATGAGGTCGATACGCAGGGTGGTGGCCACCGGCCTGGTCGGCGGGGCGATGGTGCTGACGGCCGCGTGCGGCGGCGGGGGCGGCACCGGGAGCGGCAGCGCGGCCAAGGCCGACCTGGGGGCGGGCGCGAACGCCGGGACGGCCTCCACCGCCCCGAGCGCGGCGCCCACCAGCGCGGCGCCCAAGGTCTCGCAGGCCGTGGTGAACATCGAGCCGAAGACCGGCGCGGTGGACGTGGCGCCGGGTGCGCTGAAGGTCGGCGCCACCGGCGGCAAGCTCACCACCGTCAAGGTCAGCGACAAGGCCGGCAAGGAGGTGCCCGGCACGATAGCCGCCGACGGTTCCAGCTGGACCCCGTCCCAGGGCCTCGCGGTGGGCACCGCCTACCAGGTGAGCGCGATGGCCGCGGACGCCAACGGCGTGGTCGCCAGCGCGGACAGCAGCTTCACCACGCTGACCCCCGAGGCGCTGGCCAAGGCCGCTGACAACGTGGACGACAACGCGACGTACGGCGTCGGCATGATCGTCTCGGTGAACTTCAGCAAGGACGTCAAGAACCGGGACTCGGTCGTCAAGGGCATCACCTTCGAGACCGACAACGGCACCGTGGTCAAGGGCCACTGGTTCGACGACCGCCGGCTGGACTTCCGCCCCGAGAAGTACTGGAAGCCCGGCACCAAGGTGACCGTCCACTACCGGCTCAAGAGCGTCGAGATCGCCCCCGGGGTGTACGGCACCGACCGGGACGAGCCCTTCACGATCGGGCGATCCCAGGTCTCGACGGTTGACGCGGCGACGCACCGGATGACCGTCGAACGGGACGGTCAGGCGTCCGAGATCCAGATCACCTCCGGCTCGCCCGAGCACCCGACCTGGAACGGCACCATGGTCGTCATGGCCAAGGAGGGCGTGGTGCGGATGCAGTCCAGCACCCTGCCCGGCATGACCGGCGCGCCGTACGACCTCCAGGTGCCGCACTCGATGCGGCTCACCGACAGCGGCACCTACGTGCACGGCAACTACTGGAGCGACCAGATCGGTGAGGACAACGTCAGCCACGGCTGCGTCGGCCTCAGTGACGTCAAGGGCGGCGGCGACGGCACCTCGATGGGCAAGTTCTACGACGGCTCGATCGTCGGCGACGTGGTGATCGTGAAGAACTCCACCAAGAAGGAGATCCTCGACCCGTCGAACGGGCTGAGCGGCTGGAACCTGGCCTGGAGCGCCTGGTAGCCGGCGGGTGACCGCCCTGGTCGGAGGTGGTTCGCGGCAACCCGGGCTTGACGTCGAGCAGGCCCGGGTCGCCGTCGTCATGCCGTCGCCGAGCCGTCGTCATGCACCCGGCATATGCCGAACCGGCGGAGATCGTTTGCTCATTGTCCGTACGCGGCCGCTTGCGTTCCGCAATGATGGACCGCATGGCGGGTTGGGGCGAAACAGATCAGTCATCGGTTCCCATGATCGGGACGGTCGCCGAGGCGTCGTGGATCGACGTCCGGTGCGCGCTGTCGGCGCTGGAGGGGCTCAGCTCCGAGGAGCTGGAGGAGATGTACTTCGGCAGGCTCAGCGACCAGTCCACGCCCAATGAGGTGCTACTGCCGTCCCGGCCGGAGTCCGGCCCGGTGGCCCGCCGGCTGGTGCTGTCCGTCCTGGAGTCCTGGGACCTCCACCAGCACCTGGAGGCCGGGGAGTTACTCACCAGCGAGCTGGTCTCCAACGCCGTCCGGCACGCCGCCGGGCGGACCATCGGCCTCCAGGTGAGCCGCAAGCCCGGCTGGCTCCGGATCGAGGTCCGGGACTCCTCGCGCGCCCTGCCCTGCGTGATCCTCGCCGAGCCGCAGCCGGTGAACGAGCGCGGCCGGGGCCTGCGGATCGTCGACGACCTGGCCGACCGGTGGGGCGCGGACCTGCTGCCGCGGGGCAAGGGCGTCTGGTTCGAGCTGAAGGTCCGCGAGCGGCACTGAGGCGCCCGCTCCCCACCGTCGGAACGCCCCGGAAAACACGCAGGGCCCCCGACGTTCGCCGTGGTCCGGCGGATGGGGGCCCCTGCAAGTCATCGCGTCGGCCAAGGGGGTGCGTGCCACGCGATGGGCGTCGGCCGTGCCAGGTCGGGCCAGCCGAAGTCCGATGCCTTGACTATGGCACGGATCTCAGCATGTGGGCAAACCGAGCGGCTTTGATTGCAAGGTTTGTAACCTAGTTCACCTTTAGATTTTGCATAGGTTAACGCCGCCACCTGTGAATATTCATGATCGACGGCTGTGGCGGTGCCCCGCTACTCGTCCGGATGGGAAGCGGGGCACCGCAGTGACCCGATGCTTCGGCGTCCTAGTCGACGGCCCGCCACGGGTTGCGCAGAGAGAGCACCGGGGTGTCGACACCGAGCTTTGCTGCGGTGCTGTGCACGGACTCCCTCAGGTAGGGGTAGAGCACGGTGAGGCCGATCTGTTCGATGAACCTCTGCTGGAGATCGGTCGCCAGCTCGAACGGCTCGCCGATGGAGAATGCGGCCACCGCGTCCACGGCGAAGTCCGCCTGAGTGTTCCCCAGCTCAAGGCGGCACCTCACCTCCAGGACGGTCGCGCCTTCGCGTTCCCGAAGCCACACCTGGAGTGACGTCCGGCCGTCCGCTTCCGCTCATAGGAAGTCTAGGGGCGTCGGAGCGCTCTGCCGCCCGGTGCTATGTCAAGGGGCGTGCAGGAGTGGGTTGTTGAAGCCCTTGGCCCGCGTAGGGGTTGTCGGGTCCTCGCGGGTGCGCGAGGACCCGACCGTTCTGTCTGCCCGGATACCGAGCGGTGATCAGATCCCGAACGCGGCGGCCCAGCGGACCACCCCGGACGGCAGCGGATCGCCCTCGTGCAGGCTCAGCGCCATCCACGCCTCGTCGGGGGCGTCGATAGAGAGCCGGACCCCGTGCGCGGAGGCGCGGACGAACCCGAACCGCGGGTAGTACGTCGGGTGCCCGAGCAGCACGACGAAGCGCTCGCCCCTGGCGCGGGCGGCGTCCAGCCCGGCCAGCACGGCGGCGGAGCCCGCCCCGCAACGCTGGTGATCCGGGTGCACCGAGACCGGGCCCATGGCGAGGGCCGGGACGTCCCCGATGAACGCGCGGGTCAGCACGACATGGCCGACGGGGGTGTCGGCCAGGTCGGTGGCGACGACGGACAGGCCGTCGATCCAGCCCTGGTCGGCGCGCAGCCCGGCGAGGATGTCGGCCTCGTACGGGCGGCCGAACGCGGCGAGCGTGAGGGCCTGGACGGTGGCGATGTCCGCGCTGGTCTCGGCACGGGTGAGCCAGGAAGTGGCGGCAGAAGAAGACATGGGAAACCCTTGGGTGAAGGGCCCCGGCACAACGCGACGGTGGTGCGGTCAGGCCAGGGCCCGGGAGGTGAGGATGGTCGTCCGGGCGCTGCGCAGCACGCGCGCAGCAGTCATCACCGCGGCCACAATCTCACCTTCCCTGTCTCTGCTCGGTCCCTGCTCGCGACCGTAACACCGTTGGTGGCGGGGGCGCTTCTGGTTTTTCAGAGGCATGCCGCGACCGGCCGTTGCTCCCCTCGCAGTGCTCTGCGGGCGTCGGCCGCATGGGCGCGGACGGCGGCGGGGGAGAGCCGGGGCGGGGGCGGTGTTCGGCGGACCGCGCTGTGGCCCGCCCGACACGTGCGGCAGAGGCCGCCGAGGAGGGCGTGCGGGCGGCAGGGGGTGCGGCAGTCGGTGCACTCGGCGATGCGGGTCACCGGCGCGGCCGGCGGGGCCAGGGGGCGTTCCGGGGGCATCTTGTCGAGCAGCCGGCGGCGGGTGAAGCCGACCGGGCTGTGGATGTCCAGGGGGAGCCCGCCGGCGAGGGCCGCTGTGAAGAGGGCCAGGGTGGTGCCCCGGGCCAACCACTCGGCGGCGAGCGGTTCGAGGGCCGCGCAGTCGGCGGCGGAGAGGGCGAGGCGGGCGTCCGCGAGGCCGAGGCCGGCGAGGGCGGCGTACGCAGGGGAGTGGGGGGAGCTAGGGGCGGCCGTTCGCTCCTCCGGGGGATCGGGCGCGTCCTCCGTTGACTCGCCGGATTCGTCTCGCGCAGCCGGGCTGTCGCCGGTGGCGATGAAGTAGGCCCACCAGCCGTCACTGCGGGGCGTGCGGGAGAAGTACGTGCGGACCACCCACTGGGGGCGCTCGGCGTCCACGCGCTCGCGGATGCGCCGCAGGTGACCTGCGGTGGAGAGCCGGTTGAGGGCAGTGCGGACGGCCATCTGCCCGTAGTGGGGGTTGTAGGCGGCGAGGGTCTTGGCGTCCATGGCGGCGCCGTCGGGGAGCCGGTCGATCAGGCTGGCGAGGTACGCCTCCCGGGCCGGGAGGTGGGTGAAGTCGTCAGCAGCGCGGGGGCGTTGCCCCGAAGCGGACTTCTTGCCGTATCCGGGCGAGGCCATGGGGGTAGAGTCGTGGATAGCCACAGGACCGAACGTCTCTTTCGATCGTGCTGGTCAGACCCCCGTTCGGTGTTGGCGCACCGGCGGGGGTCGATTCGTTAGTGCGCACGCTACACGGCGGAACGGACTGTGGCGAAGTCGTGACGATAAGTCATATCGGCTGAGTGCGGGGGTGGTTGGAAGGTGGTTTCCCACCCGTTCCACTAAGGGGTCACTCGGCCGCGAGCACTTGAGCTTCGGCCGCGAACGCGACGAACGCGGACCACGCCTCGGGCGAGAAGGAGAGGGTCGGCCCGGTCTTGTCCTTGGAGTCCCGGACGTGAACAGCGGTCGGGGAGGGGGCCACCTCGACGCACTCGCCGCCGTCGCTCAGGCCGGCAGGCAGTGCGGCGCAGAATATGTCGGTCGGTCTATAGATTCCGGCGAAGGGGATTCGAAGTGCGCAGGAAGTCGGGCAGGCCGACTTCCTGCGCAGACGACGGGTGGTCGTGGCCGGTACCATCGGGCCCGTGAACTCGTACTGGCACGTCGTTCTGCCACCGCTCAGCGCCTGATCGGGCGCACGTTCCGGTGGCTTGATCCCCGCGTTCCTGGCCGGCCCGTAGCGGCGCCAGGGCGTCGCGTCGTGCGCCCGTTTCGAAACCACGTCCTCCTGACGGTCTTCGACGACGGAAGTTCACGACTGTGCCCGACACTGTGCCGAACCGCACCTCCGCGCCTGCCCACCCGACCCCGCGCGCCACCCCTCGCACCGGCCCGTTCAACGGCCCGCTGCCCATCCTGGCCGCCGCCCTGCTCTGGGGCACCACCGGGACGGCAAGCTCCCTCGCACCCGCCGGGGCCCCGCCCGCCGCGATCGGCGCCGCCGGCCTCGTCCTCGGCGGCCTGCTGCTCCTCCTCTCCACCCGCACCGCCCGCGCCCTGCCCCGGGCCTGCGACCGCCGCGAGCGCCGGCTGCTCGCCCTCGGCGCCATCGCGGTGGCCGGCTACCCGGTCACCTTCTACCCGGCCGTCAGCCGCACCGGCGTCGCGGTCGCCACCGTGCTCGCCCTCGGCAGCGCGCCCGCCTTCACCGGCCTGCTCGGCTGGCTCACCGGCCAGGGCAGGCCCACCGCGCGCTGGGCCGGCGCCACCGCGACGGCCGTCCTCGGCTGCGCCGTCCTGGTCCTCGGCCCCGAACTCACCGGCGGCGGCCCGGCGGTGGACCCGCTCGGCGTCCTGTGCGCGGCGCTGGCCGGCCTCTCCTACGCGGTCTACTCGCTCGTCGGCGGGCGGCTCATCACCCGCGGTCACCCCTCCGCCGGGGTGATGGGCGCGATGTTCGGCGCAGCGGCCGTCCTCGTCCTGCCGGTGCTCCTCCTCACCGACCCGCACTGGCTGCTCTCGCTGCGGGGCACCGCCGTCACCCTCCACCTCGCGGTGATCACCACCTTCCTCGCCTACCGCCTCTTCGGCCACGGCCTGCGCCACACCCCCGCCCGGACCGCCACCACCCTCACCCTCGCCGAACCCGCCGCCGCCACCCTCCTCGCCCTCACCACCCTCCACGAACACCTCCCCACCCTCGCCTGGCCCGGCCTGGCCCTCCTTGTCACCGGCCTCACCCTCCTCACCCGCAAACCCCACTGAGCACCCCGCGCACGGGAGGTCGACCCGCTCGACCTCCCGTGGGGCAGCCACCCGGTGCGCCCGTGCTGGAGCTGGTCGGGACCCGCCCAGGGTGAAGGGGAGAGCAGCTCATCGGTCGAGGGGGAGGGGTGTGGTCAGGGGGTGGCGCAGTCGAGGATGCGGCCGTCGGAGGTGCCGATGAGGAGGCGGCCGGGGGCGGGGACGGTCAGGGCGGTGGGGACGGCGGGGATGCCGGCGACGGTGAGGGGGCCGCGCCAGCGGGGGGTGCCGCCGTGGAGGTCGAGCGCGACGATCTCGCCGTCCTGGTAGGCGATGTAGGCGGTACCGGTGTCCGGGTCGGTGTCCAGGTCGGTGGCGACGGGGTCGGTGCGGAAGACCCAGCGCGGTGAGCCGTCGGTCATCTCGCGGCGGACGACGAACGAGCCGCCCGGCTGTAGTCCGTGCCCGTTGTACACGGTGCCGGCGTGCACCAGGCTGCCGTCCGCGGTCTCCGCGCCGGGGCCGGCGAAGTGCACCTCGCCGGGCGCCCAGGAGTGCGGGAAGAGGCGACGGGGCTTCGCCCCCTCCGGGGCGGCGACGAGCCAGTGCTTGCCGCGGATCTTCGCGGCCTCGCGGAAGTAGGGCCGACTGCCGTGCCGGACGCGGAGCCTCTCGTACGGCCCCCGGTCGGACGTGGGCGGGGTGCGGTGGGTGAGCCGTATGCCGTCGGCGAGGGGCGGGCACTCGGGCCGGTCGGGGGCTTCCGGCTCGTCCGCGTCGAGCGTGGCGAGGACCGTGCCGTCCGGGAGTTCCTCGACGGCGCGGACGTTCCGTCGCGGGTCCCAGGCGGTGCTCAGCGCGGAGACCGTCCGGCGGGCGTCCTCCCGGCCGTCCGGGCGGGGTGTGGGCACCCGGGGGCCGACCAGGTCGCGGGGGGTGAGCGAGCGGGGCGGTACGGCGCGCCAGTCGGGCCGCCGCACCACGGCCTCGTAGCCCTCGACCCACGCCGCCCGGTCCTCCCCGTCGTCGGGCGGTGCCATCAGCACCCGCAGCTCCTGCTCGTCGACCCACGTCAACCCCAGGACCTGGCGGCCGTATCGGTGCTCGAAGAGAGGGGTGGTCGTGCCGGTCTCCAGGTCCAGCAGGAGCAGCTCGCCCTCGAAGACGTAGCCGCCGTCGTACGCGCCGCTGCCGACGGCGAGGAGCGGTGCTGTGGGGTGGAAGGCTATCGCGTGCACCCGGTAGCGCGCGCGGAGTACGGCGCGGCAGGCGAGGTCCCCGGTGCGGTAGACGCCCACCGGCGCCGTACGGCCGTACTCGTACGCCCCGGCCACCGCGAGCAGCCCGCGCCCCTCGTCGGCGACGGTGAGGACCGGCTCGCCGACCTCGGCGAAGGGGCGGTCACCGAGGATCCGGACGATACGGAGGGGGAGACTCATGCCATGCATCCTCTCAGCCCGGCAGGACGGCCCGACGGCCTGCCCGGCCGGGCTTCCCGTAGGGTGCGATCAAGTGGGCGAACTCCCGGACGGGATCCGGAGGTTGACACCCAGACGGCGCGAGGAGGGATTCCCGTCATGACGGACACCAGCACGGCCGGGCTCGGGCCGATCGACATCCTGGCGCGGTACCGGCAGGCGATGCTGGACAGGAACGCGGACGACCTGGCGGATCTGTACGACGTCGACGCCGTGCACGAGTTCCCGTTCCTCTTCCCCGGGGTGCCCGAGCGGTACGAGGGTCGGGAGGCCGTGCGGGCGGGGTACCGGGCGACGTGGGGGGCGAGCCCCGCGCGGCCGGAGGAGGTGCGCGAGGTGGCCGTGCACCAGGGGGCGGACCCGGAGGTGATCACCGTGGAGCAGGTGGTGACCGGGACGGTGGCGACGACGGGCAGGCCGTTCGCGGTGCCGGGGCTGCTGGTGATGCGGGTGCGGGACGGCCGGATCGTGCACGTGCGCGACTACATGGACGGGCTCGGCGTGGCCCACGCGATGGGGCGGCTGGGCGCCGTCGCGGCGAGCCTGGAGGGCGGCGCCTGAGGTCAGCCGGTGGGTGGCGGGGTGGGGCAGTGGTCGGTGAGGCAGAAGGAGCTGAGCACGGACTGCTGGATGCTCCGGAGGGTGCTCGGCCAGCTGTCCTCGGGGCCGGCGACGAGGAGGGCGTAGTCATTGCCGTCGGGGGCGGTGAGGATGTGGTTGACCGTCAGGCGGACGTGGCCGTCCAGGGTGTAGGCGTACTCCAGCTCGGCGCCGTCGGCGGTTCGTACCAGGCGGATCCGGTGGTAGTCGGGCCTGTTCTGCTTGACCAGGTCGGCGTCGGTGTCGACGGCATGGGCGTACGGGTCGCCGGGGCCCATCGGGATCACCTGGACCAGGCTGAGCCGGTCCGGGGAGTCGTAGAAGACGGGCTTCCCGCCGTCGTCGGGGCGCCGCTGCCAGCCGTCGGGAACGAGCAGGCCGAACCCGGCCCGGTCCTGGACGAAGGTGCGGTGCGGCCCGGTGGGGGTCGGGGTGGGCGTCTCGGTCGGGGTGGCCGTGGCCGTGGCCGAGGCCGTCGGCACCGGTGCGGCCGGGGGCGGGACCGTCGGTGACGGGGAGCCCGGGGCGGCGCTGGTCGCCGGCGCGGTCGGGCCGGAGGCGGCGGCCGGCTGTTTCCCGTCGCCGTGGCGGGTGAGCAGGTACCCGCCGCCGCCCGCGAGCCCGCCGAGCAGGACTCCGGCGAGCGCCGCCAGCACGATCGCCCGGGTCCGCCCCTTCGTGGGGTGCTGTCCATCCGGGGCCGCCACGGACGGCATCGGCGGCTGGAGCGGCGGCTGGAGCGGGGGCTGAACCGGCGGCTGGAGCGGCGGCGGTGGCGGCATCAACGGCGGCTGGGGCGTCAGTGACGTCGGCGCGACGGGCGGTTGGTTCGGCCCGCCGTGCCCGGGCACCCACTGCTGGCGTGCCGCGTCCCACTCCATGTCCACAGACTCTCCCCCGATGTCCGCGTTCCCCTGCCCCGATCAGCCGGCTGCCCCGGGCACCTCGGTCAGCCCAGGAACTGCTCGATCGCCTGGACGACCGCGAGCGCCGAGGCAAGACCGGAGACTACCGTGCCCGAGCCCCGGAGGAAGCCGAGCAGCCGCTCCAGCCGGGTGCGCGGAGTGGTCCCGGTCCGTTCCAGGTCGGTGTCGACGGCGGCCAGCTCGTGCTCCACCTCGGCCGTGCCGTCGCCGTCCGCCCGTACCAGCAGCGGGAGTTGCCGGCGCAGCGTGCGGACCGAGTCGAGCAGGTGCCGGGCCGACGGGTCGAGGTGCACCGAGGAGTCGACGGCCCGGGCGTCGGTCCCGCTCGCCAATGCGCCGCCGGTCATCGTGCCGATCGCGACCACGCCGGGCGCGGCCGGCGGCATCGCCATCGCCATCGGCACCCCTGCGGTCGGGGCCGCCGGGACGGCCACCGCTCCGGACCGCTGTGAGCGGTCCTCCGCGCTCGCCCGCTCACCGGCCGCGACGGCCCCGCCGGCGAGGTGGCCGATGGTCACCCCGCCACCGCCGGGGAGCGGCCGGGGAGTCTCCTCGTCCCGCTGCTCGTCCTGTCCGTCGGTCATCACGAACCTCCTTCGTCCGGTTGTGCGGTGGTGGTGTGCCGGGCGCTGGCGCCCGCTCCGGAGGCGACCGCGCCGCCGCTCATCGACCCGATGTGGATGCCGCCGTTGAGCACCTGCACCACGGTCTGTTCGAAGCGCCCGGTCTCGTACCCCTCGTTGTGCAGCGCCTCGCGCACGCCGGCGATGATCCGCTCCTGGACGGTTTTCAGGTACCGGTTGACGTCCAGCTCCTGGAACAGCGAGACGGTGGACTCGCCGGCGAGTTCGCGCAGCGAGACGGTCGGCCGCGCGGCCACCACCCCGTCGTCCGCCGGGGCTCCGCTGATCCCGGCCCCCGTGCCGAGGCGCAGCAGCGAGCGGAGCGCGGCCGGTCCGGCGGTGAACGCGGACATCGCCGGCCGTCCGCCGCGCAGCCTGACGCCACGCAGGGCAGCCGCGTCGGCGAGCAGCCCGTACTGGCGCCGCACCGGGCCGAGGACGTGTGGCACGACCTCCAGCACCAGCAGCCGGCCCTGGGTGTGCACCCGGAGCAGCACGGAGAGCACCACCTGCTCGTCCCAGGCGCCGACCCGGATCCGCAGGTAGTGCCGGCGCGGCTCGCCGCCTTCGTCCACCGCCTCCCGCAGGTGGCGGGCGACCTGCTGGGGCTCGCGGTGGACCGCGCTCCGGGGCGGGCCGGACGGCAGGAAGACGACCTCCTGGACCTCCATCTCCCGCAGCCGGTCCAGGCTGGTACGGGCGGTGGCCTGCCGCAGCGCCAGCAGGCGCGGAACGATCAGGTCGAGGACGGCCCGGCCGGTGAGCTCCCCGGCCGGGGCGACGACCGGGCCGGTGGTCCGGCGCTTGAGCTCCAGGACGAACGACCAGGGCCGGTACGGGAATCCGGCTCCGAGGAAGGGTTGGGCGGGGTCGTAGACGATGAGCGGGGAGTGCTGCTCGGCGGCGACGGCGTGCACGATCCGCTGGTAGCGCCGGCCGGCGGGTGGCCGGAGGGGCGGAAGCTTCTCGAACGCGGTGCGGTCGAGCCGCTCCCGGACCGTCCGGGCGACCACCAGGCGGTGCGCCCACACCGTCGCCGCCAGGGCCACCGGGAAGACCACGCCGATGGCGTCGGAGTACCGCATCAGGGCGCTCAACGCCAGGAGCCAGTAGAGGAGTTGGACGAGGGTGGCGATCACCTGGAGGGTGCCGCCGGGGGCTCTTCGGTCGGCCGCCGGGGCGCCCCGGCCGGCGGGCGAGGCCGGCGCGTACAGCGCGTCCTCCCGGACCTGCGCCGGCTTCGCGTACCAGGACAGCAGACAGGCCAGGGCGTACAGGAAGGCGAAGTTCGCGAGGTAGGGCGTGGTGTAGCGGCCGAGGAGCTCGAACAGGCCGTCGGGCAGCAGGTCCTGGCCGCTCTCGTGGCCGTACCCGTCGCCGCGCACCCGGTCGAGGTAGGACGACCAGTAGCCGGCGGACGGGGCGTTGGCGATCAGCGGCTGGTAGACGACGGCGGCGAAGCCGGTCCAGATCGCCGCCAGGACGGCGCCGGTGGCGGCCTCCACCCGGCGGGCCCGGAGCGCGTGCGCGAGGACGGTGACGAGGTCGAAGCCGAGCGAGGGGGCGACCGAGCGCTCGTCGTGCTCGACCAGTTCGGACAGGACCCGCCGACGGAGGTCCGGGTCGAGGTGGACGCCCGCGCACAGCAGCCGGGTGGCCTCGGACTTTGCGTACGGCGACGGCGGTGGATCCGGCGCCGGCGGTGGCCCGGTCGTCGACGGCCCGGCCGGGGGCGGCTCGGCAGCGGACGCGGAGGGGCCGGCCGGGGAGACCGGTCCGGGTGGCTGGTAGGTCATCCACTCCCCCCTGCGGAATGATCCAACTAGCCTCGATTATGCCCCTGTTGATGCATCGTCAGCTACCCCTCGGCGCTGCTCGTCGAGTCGCCGGTGGGCCTCGGTCCAGGTGATGGGCAGCTGCTTGACCGGCGTCTGCCAGAAGGTGAAGGTGGACTCCTTGGTGGTGTCGCGCAGGCTGGTCATGACGCTGCGGTGGGGTTCGGCGGCGGCGAAGGCATTGAGGGCCTCCCGGCTCTCCCAGGCGGAGAGGGTGTAGAAGGTCCGCCGCAGCGGGTGGGCGACCAGTGAGGCGCCGAGGGCGCCGGGCGTGCGGCCGATCTGCCGCCAGACGGCTATCGACTTGGCGAAGAAGCGCGGGACGTCGGCGAGCGAGCGGACCTCGAAGCGGGAGGCCATGACGACGGCCCGGGTGCCGGGGGCGGCGGGGTTCGGGGTGATCCAGGGCAGGGTGGGCATGGGAATGCGCCTCCAGTTATTGGGTAGTGGCACTATCTATGTTAGACAGTACCGGTATCCAAATGCCAGAGTCGGAACGACCGAACCCGGAAGAGACCCGGAGAGACCCGGAAGAGCTCCGGAGAGACCGGAAGAACCCGGGAAGAGCCCCAGAAGGAGAGCGAGGGTGCAGCCGTGCGCATCTCGGAGCTGAGCCGCCTCAGCGGAGTCCCCACCGCGACCATCAAGTACTACCTGCGCGAGGGGCTGCTGCCGCCCGGCCGCGCCACCGCCGCCACCCAGGCCGAGTACGACGAGACCCACCTGCGCCGCCTGCGCCTGGTCCGTGCCCTGATCGGGGTCCGCGGGCTCAGCGTGAGCGCGACCAAGGAGGTGCTGGGCGCGCTCGCCGCCCACGTCGACGACCGGCACCTGCTGCTCGGGCTGGTGCTCGGCGCCATTCCGGCGGACGAGAACGCGCAGCCCGCCGCCGTCCCGTGCGCCGCCGAGGTCGACGCCCTGATCGCCGAACTCGGCTGGGAGGTCTCCCCGTACGCCCCTGCCCGCGCCGCCCTCGGCGAGACCCTGGAGAGCCTGCGCTCCCTGGGCGAGCCCGTCCCCCTCGCGACCCTGAGCGCCTACGCGGCCCTAGCGGAACGGACCGCCGCCCTCGATCTCGACCGGATCTCCGGCACCGACGACCCGCTCGAACAGGCCGAACGCGCCCTCGTCCTGACCGTCCTCATGGAACCGGCCCTGCTGGCCCTGCGCCGGCTCGCCCAGGAGAACGAGTCCGCCCGCCGCAACGCCGCCGCGCCCGAGGGCGGCCCTGCCTGAGAACGCGAAGGCCCCCGGACGGGAGGCGAATTCGAAGGGTCGTTGCAACACGTGGTGAGTTGATCAAGCCGCGAGCAGTGTACGCAGGCGCTCGGCTGGAGTTTCCCAGCCGAGCGTTT
>NZ_JBEOSA010000005.1:0-104812 GCF_040302625.1 Kitasatospora sp. NPDC097643
GCTTCGTTCTTTCGTGTTTCCAGCTTATCAGATGTTTTCCGCTCCGTTTCCGGGGCTTCGTTCATCCAACTTGCCGGTGTCTTTCGGGGTTTGACCCCCCGTCCGACGTTTCAAACTCTAGCCGATCCCCGCTCCGAAAAGCGAATCCAGCCGCAATCCATATAAACAGACACGCCAAAACAGACCCAGGCCGCGAAACCGAAAAGGCACGACGCGACCCAGCCCGAACTGGGAAGTGGTGTTTCTAGGGATTGGCTGCCCCGGGACCGTCCGCGCCGATGCGTGTCCGGTGCTCCCTGCCAGGCAGCTCGAAGAACACTAGACCTCTCGGGTGGCCGAGTCAAGCCCCCGGTTCCGGGTCGCCGGCGGTCTCGTCCGCGGGCAGGTGGAAGGCCAGCACGGCGACGTCGTCGTCGTGGTCGGAGGTCACGCCCATCGCCCGGAGCAGCCGGGCGCAGATCACCTCGGGGGCTCCGACGGCGCCGGTCAGGGTGTGGGCGAGGAGGTCGAGGCCCTGGTCGATGTCCTCGTCCCGGCGCTCGACCAGGCCGTCCGTGTAGAGGACGCCGGTCGTCCCGGGAAGCAGGCGCAGGGTGTGGGAGACGTGCAGGCCGCCGCCGGTGCCGAGCGGGGGACCGTTCTGCTCCTCGCTGCGCAGGACGGTGCCGTCGGGGCAGCGCAGCAGCATCGGGAGGTGGCCGGCGGAGGCGTAGGAGAGGGTGCGGCGCTGCGGGTCCCAGACGGCGTAGGTGCAGGTGGCGATCTGGTTGGCGTCGATCTCCATGGCGAGGCCGTCGAGCAGCCGCATCACCTCGTGCGGGGGCAGATCGAGGCGGGCGTAGGCGCGGACGGCGGTGCGCAGCTGGCCCATCACGGCGGCGGCGCGCAGGCCGCGGCCCATCACGTCGCCGATCACCAGGGCGGTTCGGCCGCCGTCGATGGCGATCACGTCGTACCAGTCGCCGCCGACGGCCGCCTCGGCGCCGCCCGGCTGGTAGGTGGCGGCGACCCGCAGGTCGGCCGGCTGGTCGAGCTTCTGCGGGAGCAGGCTGCGCTGGAGGGTCACGGCGGCCTCGCGCTGACGGCGTTCGGCTTCGCGCAGGCGGGCGGCGGCGAGGACCTGGTCGGTGACCTCGGCGGCGAAGATGAGGACGCCGGCGGGCGGCCCCTCGGCGGGGGTGTCGCCGGTGTCGCCGTGGCCGAGCGGGACGCAGGAGACGTTGTAGTAGCGGTTGCCGGTGAGGCCGAGGATGCAGCGGGCCTTGACGCTGCGCGGGCGGCCGCCCCGGATGACCTGGTCCATCAGGGGCAGCACGCCCATGGTGCCGAGTTCGGGGAGGGCCTCGGAGGCGGGTAGGCCGGTGGAGCGGTCACCGAAGAGTTCGCGGTAGGCGCGGTTGGCGTAGCCGAGCTGGTGCAGCGGGCCGTAGGTGACGGCAACGGGCGCGGGGATGCGGTTGAGCACCTCCCGTAGGTTCTGGGGTCTGTGGAGGTCGAGGAGTTCGGCGGCGGTGGCCGGGCTGGTGGGGTCGCGCGGGCCGGGCACCACGACGCCGTCGGCGCAGGGCGCGCCGTCGTCGGTGCCGACCGTGGTCGGCGGGGCGGCACGCCAAGGGACTCCGGTGAGCCGGGCGCTCCAGCGCATGAGGTTCAAACGACGGCCGCTTCCTCGTTTTCCAGGCATATCATCACTTTTTGTGTGCACTCTGACACACCGGGTAATGACTAGGTTGGGCTGATCCTGTCAGGCGGAGGGCCGATTCCGGAAGTCGCGCGCCCGGCGTGGCCGTCCGATCGCCGCCCGCCGCGGGCGCCGGGGGCGCTCACCGGGGCGCGTCCGGACCACCCTCGGGCCCTCGCCCGAACCCCGCCTCGAACTCCGAACGCGGGTGCTCCGCCGCCCCCAGCGAGACCACCTCGCGGGAGAAGACGCCGCCCAGCACCCAGTCCATCAGCACCCGCACCCGGCGCTCCGTGCTCGGCAGGCGCCGCAGGTGCCGGGCCCGGTGCAGCCACCAGGCCCGCCGACCGGTGAGCCGGGCACCCCGCCGGGTGTGCGCGACCGCCCGGTGCAGGCCCAGGGAGGTGGAACAGGCCGCGCCGTCCGGCCGGTACGGGACCAGGCCCGGCGCGTGCGGGCCGCTGTCGAGGGCGACCGCGATGTTCCGGGCGAGCAGTTCGGCCTGGGCCAGCGCATGCAGGGCGTTGGGTGCGCAGGGCGCCCCGTCCGCGCCGGGGTCCGGCACCGCGGCGCAGTCGCCGGCCGCCCAGGCGCCGGGCAGCGCGCGGCCGTCCGGGCCGACGACCTGCAAAGTGGCCAGGCAGCGGACCCGGCCGAGGGTGTCCAACGGCAGGTCGGTGTCGCGCAGCAGCGGGGACGGGCGCACCCCGGCCGTCCAGACCAGGGTGCGGGCGCCGAAGCGGCTGCCGTCGGAGAGCGCGGCGACCTGGCCGACGGCGGACTCCAGGGTGGTGCGCAGCCGGATGTCGACGCCGCGTTCGCGCAGCTGGCCGAGGGTGTGCTCGGCGAGCTCGGGCGACTCGCCGGCGAGGATCCGGTCGGCGGCCTCGACCAGGATCCAGCGCAGGTCCTGCACGCCGACGTTGTGGTAGCCGCGCACCGCGTACCGGGCCATGTCCTCCAGTTCGGCGAGCGCGCCGACGCCCGCGTAGCCGGCGCCGACGAAGACGAAGGTGAGCGCGGCCTGGCGCAGGGCCGGGTCCCGGGTGGCGGAGGCCAGGTCGAGCTGTTCGAGGACGTGGTTGCGCAGGTGGACGGCGTCGCCGACGGTGGAGAAGCCGAGACCGTGCTCGGCCAGGCCGGGGACCGGCGCCGTCCGGGACACCGAGCCGGGCGCCACCACCAGGAGGTCGTAGGGGAGTTCGACCGGGGCGGGGGTCTCGCCGGGCCCGGCGGTGTCGGCGAACGCGCGCCGGGCGGCGTGTTCGATCCGGGTGATCCGGGCGGTCAGCACCCGGCAGTGCGGCAGGGCCCGGCGGAGCGGGACGACGACGTGCCGGGGGTCGATCGAGCCGGCCGCGACCTCGGCCAGCAGCGGCTGGTACGTGAGGTATGCCTGGGGCTCGACGACGGTGATCTCCACCTCGCCGCGCCGGAGCCGTTCCCGCAGGCCGCGCTGGAGGTGCAGCGCGGTGGCCATCCCGGCGCAGCCGCCGCCGGCGATCAGGATCCTGATGGTGCACCTCCTGCCGATGTGACGTTTCGCCCCGGCCGTCGCCGGGGGTCTCCCCTCATCCGCCCCCTATGAAGGACCGCCGGAGGCCGTCTTGTCCACAGTCCGTACCGGGTCGGGTGGGGCGGGAGCGGCGGGTGAGGCCAGTTGTGCCTACTGGGCGACTTTCTGACGCACTTTCGGCCGCGAAGTGCCGTGAACTATGGTCGGATTGTGTGCCGGGGCGGCCACCGTCATGACAATCGACGGCGACGCACCGTGGAGCGGCCATTACGGCCAGTTCCAGCGTTGGCGCGAGAACCCGACTGCGGGGCGGTCATCCGGGGAAGGGTAGTTCCCGGATGAGGCCCCGGACGGTGCCGACGCGCCGGGCCGGACGACTGCACCGGCCCGGCGGCACGAACCGTGGTCACCGGAACGCGACGGGCGGCACGAGCGATGGGTCATCGGGTCATTTCTGACGGGCTGAGCTGCACCGGGGGGTGCAGGGGCGGGCGACGACAGGGTCCGGGTTCGGGCGCCTGCGGGGGAGAGTTGGGATGATGGAACAGGAGCAGGTGTTGGGCCGGGCGAGTGCGCCGCACACCGGCCAGGGCATGGTGCCGGAGCAGCGCGGGCCGGTCGACCTGTCGTCGCACGGCACGGCGTACGCCGGCGTCCCGTACCGGGCCGAGCCGGCGCAGGCCGCCGCGCCCGTACCCGGCGCCCGGTTGCGGGTCGACGCCCGACGGAACCTGGAGAGCGTGCTGCGGGCCGCCCGCGAGGTGTTCGGCGAGTTCGGGTACGGCGCGCCGATGGAGGAGGTCGCGCGCCGGGCCGGGGTCGGGGTCGGCACGGTGTACCGGCGGTTCCCGAGCAAGGAGGTGCTGGTCCAGCGGATCGCCGCCGAGGAGGTGGCCTGGCTGACCGCGCAGGCGCGCGAGTCGCTGTACGGCGGCGGCGGGGCCTGGGAGGCGCTGGCCGGGTACCTGGCGCGGGCGGTGAGCACCGGCGCCGGGCGGTTACTGCCGCCGGAGGCGTTCCGGTACGCGGAGGAACTGGGCCGGGTGCCCGAGCAGCGCGGGTCGGAGGCGTCCGCGCTCGGCCGGTTCGAGCTGCTCGGCGAGGAGCTCCGGGCCTCGGCGGACGGGATCCCGGGCGGCGGCGAGCCGTCGGCGACCGACGCCGATCCGCGGCTGCTGCTGCAACTGCTGGCCGCCCTGGTGGCCCGCGCGGGTGCGGCCGGGGAACTGCGGCCGGGCGTCACCGTCGCGGACGTGGTGCTGGTGCTGACCGCCTCGGTGCCGGTGCACGCGGCGCGGACGGCCCCGACCACGGGCGGCTTCGCGGCCGTCGCCCCGCAGACGGACGGTCAGGCGGTGCCCGGTCCCTCGGACCGGTTGTTGCAGATCCTGCTGGACGGCCTGCGGGCACGCTGACGCCCTTCCGCCGGTTCGGCCGTCGGGTTCGGCGGGCCTGCCGGGGCTTGACCGGGGCTTGACCAGGCCTGCCGGGGCTTGACCGGCAGGGGAGTTGGCGAGGACACCGGCGCGCGAACACACTCCGCGCGCCGGGCACGGGCGGCGCACAACCTGCCGCCGCACGCTGGCCGAACACATCCGCGACGGCCCCTCGGAAGAGTGGGTGACGGCCGGTCCGGCTACCGCCCATCTCTGCGCTATGCCATCCTTTGCCCGTGGTTGGAGCCAATGTCCCGATGCGC
Organism: Kitasatospora sp. NPDC097643; assembly: GCF_040302625.1. NCBI lineage: Bacteria > Bacillati > Actinomycetota > Actinomycetes > Kitasatosporales > Streptomycetaceae > Kitasatospora > Kitasatospora sp. NPDC097643. The sequence goes on from NZ_JBEOSA010000005.1 coordinate 4,897, forward strand.
GCCCTTCGCGCGCCGTCGGCGCCGCACCCCGGGAGACCGTGCGCCCACGCACTCCCGCGCGCCCTGCCACACTGCGGGGGCTGTCGTGGAATCTGGGGTCCGTTGTGAGCGCCGAGGAACAGAACGACTACGGCTTCGGCCTCGACTTCGGCCCGTCCGGAGGGCTGTCGGGCGGCAGGTCGGGCAGCGGCCGGTCAGGCGGCATGTCGGGCGGCCTGAGCGGGGGTTCCGCCGCGTCCGCCGGCGGGCCCGCCCAAGTGCCCGGCACCGCACCGGGGTCGGGCACCGGCCCGACCGCCGGCCACGTCCCCGACCAGGCCGGCATGCCCAGTCGCGAATCCCTCTCCGCCTCCTCCGCCGCGCTCCCGCCCGGTCGCGTGCCCGGCCAGGCCCCGGCCGGGCAGGGCGGCGTCGCCCCGGAGGCGTTCGTCGGCCCCGAGGCGTTCGTCGGCGACGGCCGCGCCGTCCGGCCGACCGTCCCCGCCCCCGCCGACCCCGTGGACGGCGAGCGCCCGCCCTCCGACGCCGAGTTGACCGCCCGCGTACGGGCCGGCGACGACACCGCGTACGAGGAGATCTACCGCCGGCACGCCGACTCGGTGCGCCGCTACGCGCGGACCTGCTGCCGGGACAGCTTCACCGCCGAGGACCTGGCCGGCGAGGTGTTCGCCCGCACCCTTCAGGCGCTGCGGGCGGGCAAGGGGCCGGAGTTCGCCGTCCGCGCGTACCTGCTGACCGCCGTCCGCAACGTCGCCGCCGCCTGGACCCGCAGCGAGCGGCGCGAGCAACTCGTGGACGACTTCAGCGTGTTCGCCCAGACCTCGGCCGCCGTCGTCGACCTCGACCTGGCCGACCCGGGCGCCGACGCCTGGGCCATGGCCATGGCCGACCAGCGCATGGTCATGCAGGCCTACGCCGAACTCCCCGAGGACGACCGGGTGGTGCTCTGGCACACCGAGGTCGAACGGGAGTCCCCCAAGACCGTCGCGGTGATGCTCGGCAAGACCGCCAACGCCACCGCCGTCCAGGCCCACCGCGCGCGCGACCGGCTGGCCGCCGCGTTCCTCCAGGCGCACGTCTCCGGCAGCCAGGCCAGCTCCTGCGAGGCGTACGCCAACCGGCTCGGCGCGTACGCGCGCGGCTCGCTGCGCAAGCGGGCCTCGGCGGAGGTCGGGCGCCACCTCAAGGAGTGCGACCGCTGCACGGCCGCCTGCCTGGAACTGTCCGAGATCAACACCGGCCTGCGTGCGCTGCTGCCCGGCGGCGTGCTCGTCTGGGTCGGCGTCGGCGGGTTCAGTGCCGCCGCGGCCGCCGTGGGCGGTGCGGCGGCGGTCGGCGGTGCGGTGGCGGGCACGGCGGCCGCGGCCTCCGGGGGCGGTGCGGGAGCGAGCGCGGGTGCGGCCGGTGCGGCGGGAGGTGCGGGCGGGGCCGGGGCCTCCGGGGGGAGCAGCGCCGCGGCCCTCGCCGGCGAAGGGCTGGGCACCGCCGCCAAGGCCGGGATCGCCGCCGCCGTCGCGGTGGCCGCGGCCGCCGTCGCCGCGTACGCGCTGACCGGCTCGCCCGAGGCCAAGCCCCCGGTGGCCGCGCCCCCGGCCACCACCGCCCCGGCCGACCCCACCCCCGAGGCCCCGGCGCCCGTGCCGCCCGCGCCACCCGCGCCCGCCCCGGAGCCCAGCAGCGCCGAACCGGCCCCCGAGCCGCCCGCGCCCAGCCCGAGCGCCAGCCCCACACCGGTGCCCGCGCCCAGGCCGACCGCGGCACCGACCCCGGCGGCGAGGACCACACCGCCGCCCGCGCCGAGCAGCCCGCCGGCCCCGCAGCCGGTCGTCGCCACCCCCGCGCCGCCGCCCCCGGCCCCGGCCCCGGCCCCGCCGGTCGTACCGACGCCGACTCCGCCGCCGGTGCCCACGCCCGAGGTGCCGGTCGTGCCGACGCCCACCCCGCCGCCGGTGCCCACCCCGACCGTCACCCCGCCCGCACCCACCGACTTCTGGGCCGACTCGCTGCCCGTGGTCAAGCCCGGCAACCACCGGGCGCCGCAGCCCGGGCCGAGCATCCGGCAGAAGGGCAGCGACTGGTTCTGGCAGCGCGGCGGCGCCTGGATCGGCGGCGACTACCACCCGCACGCCATCACCGTGCACGCCCCGGCGACCACCGTGATCGACCTCAACCGCAGCTGCACGTCCTTCGACGCGGTGGCCGGGGTCGACGACGGCACGCCGCTGCCCGGCGGCGTCGTCTTCTCCGTCCAGAGCGGCGACGGCGCCACCCTGTGGCGCTCCCCCGCGCTGGCCGTCGGGGACGACGCGGTGCCGGTGCACGTGCCGCTGGCCGGGCAGCAGTCGATCCGGCTGGTGGTCACTCCGGTGGACGGGATCTGGTCGGCGCTCAGCGCGGCGGACTGGGCCGAGGCCCGCTTCAGGTGTTCCTGAAACGGGCCTCGGGGGGCTGACGCCCGGGGGCGGGCTCCGGGGTCAGCGGGGCTCTGGGATCAGACCGGCACCGGGGTCGGACGGGCTCCGGGGTCAGATCGCGCAGGAGCCGTCGGCGCAGGCCTCGCCGGCCGGGGCGACCGGGACCGGGGCCGGCCGGCGCTCGCCGATCTCGGCGGCGACCTGCTCCAGCACCTTGCGGAAGGTCTCGGCCTCCTGGCCGCCCTGGACCGCCCACTTGCCCTCGAACACGAAGGTCGGCACCGCGGTGATGCCCAGCTCCCGGGCCTCGGCCAGCTGCGCGCGGACCTCGGCGGCGCCCTCGTCGCCCGCCAGGTAGGCGGCCACCCGCTCGCGGTCCAGGCCGGCGGCCACGGCCACGTCGGTCAGCGCGGTGCGGTCGCCGACGTCCACGCCGTCGCTGAAGTGCGCCTTGAGCAGCGCCTCCTTCAGCCGCCCCTGCACCGCCGGGCCGTACTCGGTCTCGGCGAGGTGCAGCAGGCGGTGGCCGAGGAAGGTGTTGGCGTGCAGCGCGGCGTCGAAGTCGTACGCGATGCCCTCGGCGCGACCCAGCTCGGCCACCCGCGCGTCCATCGCGACCGACTGCGGGCCGTACCGCTCGGCCAGCCACGCCCGGTGCGGGCTCGCCGTCGCGGGCGCGTCCGGGACCAGCTGGTACGGCCGGTAGACCACCTCGACGTCGTCCTTGCCCGCGAAGCCCTCCAGCGCCTGTTCGAAACGACGCTTGCCGATGTAGCACCAGGGGCAGGCGATGTCCGACCAGATTTCGACCTTCATGACGCGGGGCTCCAGGGGGTGGGGAGGGGTGGACGGGATGTCGAGATAGGTGAACGGTGAACCATCTGGGTACATTCCCGGCACCACCGGCGGGGGCGCCGCTCAGGCGTCCACGGGAGCCGGGACCACCAGCACCGGGCAGGACGCGTGGTGCACCACCGCCGAACTCACCGAACCCAGCAGCAGGCGGGTGAAGCCGCCGTTGCCCCTGGTCCCCACCACCAGGGTGTGCTGCCGGGTCGAGGCCTCCAGCAGCACCTCGACCACGTTGCCCAGCACCACGTGCAGCGACATCTCCCCGGCGAACGGGTGCGGGCGCTGCCCCCGCACGGCGGCGACCGACCGGCGCAGCCCGTCCGCCATGCTCTCGACCAGCGTCTCCACGCTCTCCTGCACCAGCTCCGCCATCCCCGGCGGGTAGCCGGCCGGTGCCGGGTTCACCACGGCCAGCACGTACAGCGGGAGCCCGAAGAGCTCCGCCTCGGTCATCGCCCGGTCCAGCGCCCACAGCGCCCCGTCCGACCCGTCGCACGCCGCCAGCACCCCCGGCGGCCGCCCGGACGGCGGGCGGCCCAGCACCGACAGCACCACGGGGACGGACTGCTCCGGGCTCCCACTCGCCACCACGGACCTCCTCCTGAGCGACCGGACTTCGAGGAATCGCCCCGCCATGATCGCCCCGCAGCCACGGCCCGCCCCCCGAGCCGCGCCGGGAGGGGAGGGGCAGCCGGGGTGCACGGCACGCCGGACGACGGGCGGCCCTGGGTGACGGGGGCCGACCCGGGAGCGGGACGCCGTCGAGACCCGCCCGGGCGCACGCCGCCGGGCGGGTGCGCAGACCGGGGTGACGCACGCAGCGCGGACGGCGCGGCCGGGCCGGGGCAGCGGACAGTCCCGGGCGAAGGGGCGCCGGGCCCGACCCCGGGGCGGACGCCGCAGGGTGGTGGGTCAGGGGAGGTGGACCGGGGGGAGGGCTGGGGGGCGGGTGAGGGGGAGGCCGGTCCAGCAGGCGCCGTGGCGGCGGGCGCGGACGCGGCGGAGCCAGAGTTCGGTGGAGACCAGTTCGGCGAGCCCGGCGAGGGCGGCCGGGGAGAGCGGGGTGGCGGGGTCGGTGGAGTGGGCGAGGCCGGCGCGGACGGCGGGGAGGTCGATCAGGCCGGCTTCGGCGAGGAGGGGGGCGTCGAAGAGTTCGGCGAGGCCGTCGGCAGCGAGCCGCAGGCCGGCCCGGACGGGGGCGGTGCGGTCGGGGCGGGGGCCGCGGCCCCAGTCGGGGGGCAGGTCGGTGCGGCCGGCGCCGGTGAGGACGGCGTGCAGGAGGGCGTGCCGGGCGCCGGGTTGGAGCCGGATGTCGTCGGGGAGCAGCCGGGCTGCGCGGACCACCTGGTTGTCGAGGAAGGGCGCGTGCAGCCGCTGGCCGGGCTGTTCGGCGGCGTGGACCAGGGTGCGGAAGGAGCGTGCGTGCCGGTGGAGGGCGTGCCGGGCCCGGCGCGCGCCCGGGTGTTCCTCGGGCGCCGGGTTGCGCGCCGCCAGCCGCAGCCGGAGGGCGACCGAGGAGAGCGCGTCGTCGGAGAGCCAGCGGGCGGCCGGGCCGGGGACGCACCAGAGCAGGTCGCCGGCCGAGCGGTCGCCGGCCGTGCCGCTCCCGTCCGGGACGTGGCGGGCGGTCAGTTTGGCGGCCGCGTCGTCCAGCGCCTCGGCGTACCGGCCCCGGGAGAGCCGGTGGGCGGCCCGGACCACGGTGAGCGGGGTGCGCAGCGCGCCGGCCAGGACGCCCACGGCGGCGCGGTCGGCGCCGGCCAGCGCGGCGACCGGGGGCAGCAGTTCGCGCGAGCGACCGGCCCGGAGCAGGTCGGCGAGCCGGGCCGGGTGGCCGTCGAGGACCTGCCGGGCGCCGTAGCCGGTGAGGTGGTCGGCGCCGCCGACGTCGAAGCGGGCCTCGGCCCGGGCGGCGGCGACGAGTTCGGGGCCGGGTTCGTCGGTGAGCCGCCCGGCCTGCGGGTCGGCACGCAGGCCCGCGTACGGCAGGGTGTCGGGGCCGGGGTCGAGGACGGTGTGCCGCAGCCGGGGGGTGTCGGGGGCGAGCACGAGGGTGGCCGGGGGGTCGGTCTCGCCGAGCGTGACGGCGGCCAACTGCTCGGGCGCGGACGTCTCCTGGGCGGCGGCCCGGGCCCAGGAGCCCTTGACGGCGCCGCTCCTGGCCCCGGCGCCGACGGCCGGTCCGGGCTCCGCGGCGGCGGTCACCGGCACCGGCGGGAGCGGTACGGCGGCGGCGAGCAGCGCGACGGTGGCGGAGGCGGTGCCGTACGAGAGGTCGACGCCGAGCCTGGCGCGTCCGCCGGAGAGCGCGGGCGCGGTGGTGCGGACCCGGGAGCGGACGGACTCCAGCAGCGCGCGGGTGAGTTCGCGCACCGCCGGGGCCTCGCCGCGTGGCTGCTCGCCGACCGCGCCGGGCTCGTCGTAGCCGGAGAGGTACGGGCGGCCGCCGCGGATGGCGAGCACGTGGCCGGGCGGCACCCGCTGGACGCCGAGGTACGGGGTGCCGGTGCCGAGCGCCTCGGGGGATTCGGGGCAGGCGAGCCGGGCGGCGAGGTGGCCGGTGTCGAGCGGGGCGCCGACCAGGTCGGCGAGCGGCAGCGCGGCGGTCGCGTACGCGGTGCCGCCGCCCCAGGGGGTGTGGAAGACGGGCTGGGCACCGGCCAGGTCGGTGAGCAGCAGGGTGGAGCGGGTGCCGGTGCGCAGGACGACGGTGTAGCTGCCGGGCCAGGCGGTGAGGTGGCGGACGGCGCCGCCGCGGGCGGCGGCGAGGCCGGCGGCGAGTTCGGCGTCGGTGGCGCCGCAGTGCCCGAGCACGGCGAGGCGGGTGGTGGCGGGGGTGTCCTCGACCGGGTCGGGGGCGACGGGGCCGGTGCTGACGGCGGCGGGGGCGCCGGGGCGGAGGGTGACCAGGCGGATCTCCTCGGGCCGCCAGTCGCCGACGGCCCAGAGCGGGTTGGGTCCGCTCCACAGGGGGCGCGCGGCGATCGGCGCGACCGTGCCGGGTGCGTCGGGCGCCGGTGCGCCCGCCCGGGGCGTGCCCGTGCTCCAGCCCGTCAGCCACCGCATCGCGCCTCCACCGGACGAGGACCTGCACCCGCGCGGCGCGTCCGCCGCCGCGGGCGGCCCCGCGCCGACCCGCGACGTGCCGGGGCGACCGCTCCTCGTCTGCCGGTGCGCCGTCAGGAGACATCGTGCCACCGGTTGGCGCTCCGGTGGCCGGTGTTGTCGGTTCCGGTTCCACCGACGGGTGTTGACGGGGTGCGACCCCGTACACGCGACGGGCCGGGCCTCCCCCTCCCCGGCCCGGACCGCTCGCGGAAACGCCTTTGGCATGGGCATCGCGAGATGGCCGAAAGGCGTCGCCCGGTCCGGGAGGGCATCCGCACGCCCTCCCGGACCCGGCCGCCGCCCGCGGGGATTGAGGCGGCGGTTTCCCCCGGCCCGCCGGGTCCTCGACGGCGGGCCGACCCACGACCACCAGCGAATCGCCGACCAGCCGGTCGAGCCAGGGGGCACGGCCGGGCGCACGTGAACACGGGACCGGAGCACGACGCTCCGGCGCGCGGCGCACCCGGCCCGCTCCGGATGGTCCGGACCACTCGCGGCGACGGCCCGGCGCTGCGCCCCCGGGTGCGCGATCCCGCCATCCGGAATGCGGCCTCTTAACCGTCGGAACGCGTCCGACTACTCTAGGTACAGCAGCTACGGCCCGGTGCCGCCCGGGCCCCGCGCACGAGGCCGCAGGAGGTGCCGCCGCCACCATGACCGTCAGCCCACGAGGACCGAACGAACGGCTCGGCACGCTCCTGACCCTCGCCCAGATCAGCAACGCCGGGCTGGCCCGCCGGGTCAACGACCTCGGCGCCCAACGCGGGTTGACGTTGCGGTACGACAAGACCTCGGTGGCCCGCTGGGTCAGCAAGGGCATGGTCCCGCAGGGGCCCGTCCCGCACCTGATCGCCACCGCGATCGGCGGCAAGCTCGGCCGGCCCGTCCCGCTGGAGGAGATCGGCCTGGGCGACACCGACCCGGCGCCCGAACTCGGCCTGGCCTTCCCGCGCGACGTCGCCGAGGCGGTCCGCTCCGCCACCGACCTGTGGCGGGTCGACCTCGACCTGCGCCGGGGCCCCGGCGGCGGCCGGTGGAGCGACAGCCTGGCCGGCACCTTCTCGGTCGCCGCCTACGCGACGCCCGTCTCCCGCTGGCTGATCACCCCGGCGGACGGCTCGGTGGCCCGCGAGGCGCCGCGTGCCCCCAGCGAGGTCTCCTCCTACCGGGTCGGCCACTCGGACGCCGCCAAGCTCCGCGAGGCCGCCCAGGAGGCCCGCCGCTGGGACTCCAAGTACGGTGGCGGGGACTGGCGTTCGTCGATGGTGCCGGAGTGCCTGCGGGTGGAGGCGGCGCCGCTGCTGCTCGCCTCGTACAGCGACGCGGTGGGCCGGGCGCTGTTCGGCGCGACCGCCGAACTGACCAGGCTGGCCGGGTGGATGGCCTTCGACACCGGGCAGCACGAGGCCGCCCAGCGGTACTACATCCAGGCCCTGCGGCTGGCCCGCGCCGCCGCCGACGTGCCGCTCGGCGGCTACGTGCTCGCCTCGATGAGCTTGCAGGCCGGGTACCGGGGCTTCGCCGAGGAGGCGGTGGACCTCGCCCAGGCCGCACTGGAGCGAAACCGGGGCCTCGCCACCGCCCGCACCATGAGCTTCTTCCACCTGGTGGAAGCACGTGCCCAGGCCAAGGCCCGCAATGCCGCGGCGTGTGCGACGGCGCTCGGCGCGGCGGAGAGCGCACTCGAACGGGCACGCGCCGGGGATCCCGATCCGGCGTGGATCGACTTCTACGCCTACGACCGGCTCGCCGCCGACGCCGCCGAGTGCTTCCGGGACCTCGGAGTGCCCTCCAAGGTCCGGCAGTTCACCCGCGAGGCGCTGGCCACGCCCACCGAGGGCTTCGTCCGCTCGCACGGCCTGCGGCTGGTGGTCTCGGCGATGGCCGAGGCCGAGGCGGGCAACCTGGACGCCGCGGTCGCCGCGGGCGAACGCGCCGTCGAGGTGGCCGGCCGGATCTCCTCGCAGCGCAGCCGCGAGTACGTGGTGGAGATGCTGCGCCGCCTGGAGCCGTTCCAGGGCGAGCGCAGGGTGCGGGAGTTGACCGAGCGGGCCCGCACGGTGATCGTCGCGCCGGCCTGAACTCCCCTGGGACCGAAGGGGAAGGGCGACGGGTAATTCGGATGCGCCGACGGGAGCGGCCTCGCTACGGTTTCTCCCGTCCAGGTGCGCAGGCCGGGGTTACTTCCTTGAAACGGAGCGTGTCGCGGGTTCGAGTCCCGTCATCGGCTTCGGGCCGGTGTAGCTCAGTCGGTAGAGCAGCTATGACCTCAGCCGCCTTCGATCTCTGGACACCTACATGTGAATAGTTTTTCCGCACCTCCCGGTGCGTCGGCAGCGGTTACTTCTTGGCAAGGCGCCCTCAGGGCGCTGCGGTTCGAACCCGCGAAACACCGCAGCCGCCTTTGATCTCGGGAGGCAGTGCGCCGGGGTGCCCGGTGCGCAGGCGGGGGTTACTTCGGATCTTGGGGTTCCGGGTTCGAATCCCGGGCGTGCCGTGCGCGAGCGCGGCCGTTGGCGCAATCAGGTAGCGCGCAAGGCATTCACCTCCGTCGACGTCGGCCGCCGGGCCGACACGATCTCGGGCACCCCTTCTCCGCCATGCCTCCCTCCCGTGTTCCACCAGCAGGCCGAGGGGGGCCGCACCATGTCCCGATTCAACGTCCGCACCGCCCAGGCGAGTCCGCGCTCGGCGGTGACCACCACCGGCCGGCGCACCGTCAACCACAACGGGGGCCCCGGCTTCGTCCGGGACGCCAAGTCCGAGCTGTTCCTGCTCTCGGTGGCCAACATGGTCGGCCAGGACACCTTCTACGAGAACGCCGGCGACCGCGACGACCGCTACACCGCGCTGGTGCGCGAACTCGCCGTCGCCGACCCGGAGTGGACCCTCGGCCTGCTGCGCTGGCTGCGCTCCGACGGGCAGCTGCGCACCGCGGCCCTGGTCGGCGCCGCCGAGTTCACCCGCGCCCGGCTGGACGCCGGTGCCCACGGTTACTCCCGGCAGGCCGTCGACGCGGTGCTGCGGCGCGCCGACGAGCCCGGCGAACTGCTCGCCTACTGGACCTCCCGCTACGGCCGGGCGCTGCCCAAGCCGCTCAAGCGCGGCATCGCCGACGCCGTCCGCCGGCTCTACCACGCCCGCTCGCTGCTCAAGTACGACACCGCCGGCAAGGGCTACCGCTTCGGCGACGTCCTGGAGTTGACGCACCCCTCGCCGGACCCGGAGAAGCCGTGGCAGGGTGCGCTGTTCGAGTACGCGCTGGACCGCCGGCACCGCCCGGAGGAGGCCGTCCCGCCGGCCGCCGACCGGGTGCTGACCGCCAACCGCGAGCTGCTCGCGCTGCCGGTCGAGCAGCGCCGGGCGGCCGTGACCGCCGAGGGCGGCGCGGAGCGGTTGGCCGCGGCCGGGCTGACCTGGGAGGCGCTGGCCGGCTGGCTCCAGGGGCCGCTGGACGCCGCGGTCTGGGAGGCGGTCATCCCCTCGATGGGCCCGATGGCGTTGGTGCGCAACCTGCGCAACTTCGACCGGGCCCGGGTGTCGGACGCCGTCGCGGCCGAGGTGGCCCGGCGGATCTCCGACCCGGACGAGGTGCGGCGCTCGCGCCAGTTCCCGTTCCGCTACCTGGCCGCGTACCGGCACGCGCCCTCGCTGCGGTGGGCGCACGCACTGGAGACGGCGCTCGGCCACTCGCTCGCCAACGTGCCCGAGCTGCCCGGCCGGACGCTCATCCTGGTGGACCGCTCCGGCTCGATGTTCGACCGCTCCGGCGGCCCGACCGAGCTCAACCGGGCCGACTCGGCCGCGATCTTCGGCACCGCGCTGAAGTTGCGGGCCGCCGACGCGGACCTGGTCGAGTTCGGCACCAGCAGCCGGGTGATCGAGCTCGGCGGCGCCGAGGCGGTGCTGCGGGTGCTGGAGCGTTTCGGCAGCCTCGGCGGCACCGCCACCGCCGCCGCCCTCCGCAGCCACTACCGCGGCCACGACCGGGTGGTCATCGTCACCGACGAGCAGACCGGCCCCGGCTCCCGGGACGGCGACACGCTGGCCGCCGTCCCGGCGCACGTGCCCGTCTACACCTGGAACCTGGCCGGGTACGCGGCCGGCCACGGCCCGAGCGGCGGCGCCCACCGGCACACCTTCGGTGGCCTGAGCGACGCCGCGTTCCGGCTCATCCCGCTGCTGGAGGCCGGGACGGACACCGGCTTCCCCTGGGAGTCGTAGCGGCCCGGGGGCGACGAGCGGATCCGGAGCCCGCGTCCCGAGCCGCAGCCGCAGCCCGAGCCGAGGCACCCTCGACCCGGTCCCCCCGCCGTGGCAGCATCGGCCACGGCGGGGGGCCGGTCGGACGGCGAGGAGCGGACGGTGGCGTACGACGTCGACGTACTGGTGGTGGGCGGCGGGATCGTGGGCCTCGCCACCGCGTACGCGCTGACCCGGGCCCGGCCGGGCCTGCGGCTCGCGGTGCTGGAGAAGGAGCCCGGCTTCGCCACCCACCAGACGGGCCGCAACAGCGGGGTGATCCACAGCGGCGTCTACTACCGCCCGGGCTCGTACAAGGCCCGGTTCGCCGTCGAGGGCGCCGCCGAGCTGGTGGCGTTCTGCCGCGAGCACGGCGTCCCGTACGAGGTGACCGGCAAGCTGATCGTGGCCACCGAGGAGGCGGAGCTGCCCCGGCTGGCGGCGCTGGCCGAGCGCGGCCGGGCCAACGGCATCCCGGTCACCGGACTGGACCGGGCCGGGATCGCCCGGTACGAGCCGCAGGTGGCCGGTCTGGCCGGGCTGCACGTCGGCACCACCGGCATCTGCGACTTCCCGGCCGTCGCCACCACCTACGCCCGGCTGGCCCGGGAGGCGGGCGCGGTGCTGCGGCCCGGCTGCGAGCTGCGGGCGGTGGCCCGGCGGGCGGACGGGGTGACGGTGCAGACCTCGACCGGGGAGCTGCGCTGCCGGGTGCTGGTGAACTGCGCCGGGCTGCACAGCGACCGGATCGCCCGGCTGGCCGGGGACGACCCGGGGGTGCGGATCGTGCCGTTCCGCGGCGAGTACTACGAACTCGCCGAGGAGCGCCGGGACCTGGTGCGCGGCCTGGTCTACCCGGTGCCCGACCCGGCCTTCCCCTTCCTCGGCGTACACCTCACCCGGGGAGTCCACGGCGACGTGCACGTCGGCCCGAACGCGGTGCCGGCGCTGGCCCGCGAGGGGTACGACTGGCGGACCGTCCACCCGCGCGACCTGGCCGGGACGCTGGCCTTCCCCGGCACCTGGCGGATCGTCCGGCGGCACTGGCGGTACGAGGTGGGCGAGTTGCACCGCTCGCTGTCCAAGCGGGCGTTCACCGCGGCCGTCCGCCGGCTGCTGCCCGCCGTCACCGCGGACGACCTGGTGCCGGCCGGGGCCGGGGTCCGGGCCCAAGCGGTGGCCCGGGACGGCTCGCTGCTGGACGACTTCGCCTTCGCCGGCTTCGACCCGGCCGACCGGCGCTCCCCGCGCCGCGTGGTGCACGTGCTGAACGCCCCCTCCCCCGCCGCGACGGCCTCGCTGCCGATCGGCCGCGAGGTGGCCCGCCGGGCGCTGGCCGCGCTGGAGGCCGACGGCTGAGCCCCTCGGGGCCGGGCCCCACCGGACGGCCGGGCCGGCGGCAACGGCCCCGAGCCGGCCGATGCCGCCGTCATCGGATGAGCCCCGTCACACGCCCTGCGGACCGCGCCCGGCGGCCCCGTAGACTCGGGGGATTGTGACTGCCACCGCCCCGATCCCCCAGCAATCGCCGTCCGCCCGCCTGTCCGCCGCGCCGGCCGGCTATCCCGCGCCGATGTACCCGCACAAGGCGACGGAGGAACAGCACCGCGAACGCCGCATCCGCAGCTTCCAGCCGCGCCGGGGCCGGATGACCAACGCCCAGGCGGGCGCCCTGGACCGGGGCTGGGAGACCTACGGCATACCGATCGACGGCAGCCCGCTCGACCTGCGGGAGCTGTTCGGCGAGCTGCCGGTCACCTTGGAGATCGGCTTCGGCATGGGCGAGACCACCGCCGCGATGGCCGCCGCCGACCCGACGACGGCCATCCTGGCCGCCGACGTCCACACCCCCGGCCACGGCAACCTGCTCGGTCTGCTGGAGCGCGACGGCTCGCAGAACGTGCGGCTGGCCGCCGGCGACGCCGTGATCCTGCTCCGCGACATGCTGCCGGACGCCTCGCTGGCCGGTCTGCGGGTCTACTTCGCCGACCCGTGGCCCAAGCCCAAGCACCACAAGCGGCGGCTGGTCCAGCCGTCCTTCCTCGACCTCGTGCTGCCCCGGCTCGCCCCCGGCGCCCTGGTGCACTGCGCGACGGACTGGGAGCACTACGCCGAGCAGATGCTGGCCGTGCTGTCCGCCTCGCCGGAGCTGGAGAACCTGCACCCCGAGGGTGACGGCAGCGGCTGGCTGGAGCCGGCGGACCACCCGGACGGCAGCGTCCCCGGCTACGCGCCGCGGCCCGACTGGCGCCCGCTGACCAAGTTCGAGCGGGCCGGCCTGGCCAAGGGCCACGTGGTGCACGACCTGCTGTTCCGCCGCCGCTGAGCCCCGGCGGCGGTTCGAACGGACCGCCGCACGGTGAACGACCCGTCATGCCCCGGACGGACGATTCGTCCTGAGTCCTCCCGGCGGACGGGCGCGGTGGCCTACCCTGTGCCGGGTGGGCAGCCCGTCCGGCGGCGGGTTCCGGGCCACCGCCCGGGCCACCGCCGAGGCACCGGAGACGGTCCCGCGCACCGGTGACACCCGGACCATCCCGGGGCCCCGGAGGCGCCGGGTCCACCAGCTCGTGCCCTGGCCGCGCGGGTCGGCACCGCCCTCCCCCGCCGCGCCGCTCCCCCGGCGGTCCCGCTCGGTCGCGCTCTCCTCGGTCACCGCCACCGCCGTGCTCACCCTGCTCGGCTGCGGGGCGCTGATCCTGCACCTGGTCCACCGGCAGACCGGCACCGTCGGGCTGCTGGTCGGCCTCGGCCTGGCCATGGTGCCGCTGCCGTTCGTGCTCGGCGGCCTCGCCTGGCTCAACCTGACCGCCCGGGTACCGCTGCGGCACACCGTGTTCTGCCTCGGCTGGGGCGCCTGCGCGGCCACCACCGTCGCGATCCTCGCCAACAACTGGGCGGCCGGCTACCTGACCTCCCACCAGGGCGCGCTCGGCGAGTTCCTGGGCGCCGGCATCGCCACCCCGGTGATCGAGGAGACCGCCAAGGCCACCGCCCTGCTCGTCCTGCTCCTCCCGCTCGGCCAGCGGCTGCGCTGCCACGGCCGCCGGACCGGCCGCCCCTGCGCGCCGCTGCTGCACCGCCCGCCCGCCCCGGGGCACCCCCGCCCGTACGCGCGCCGCCCGGCCGGACCGCACGCCCGGGGCCGGCTGCGGCTGCGCCCCTACCTGCGCCCGCTGCCGTACCTGCGCCCCGCGCCGCCCGGCGGGCCGCACCGGCGCTCCCGGCCGCGCACCCTGGCGGCGGGGGTGGTCCTCGGCGGGATGGCCGCCTGCGGCTTCGCGTTCATCGAGAACGCCCTCTACCTGGGCCGGGCCTTCACCAGCGACCAGCGGCAGCGGCTGGACAGCATCGGCCTCGGCGACCCGCCCAGCCTGCGCGACTTCGACAGCACCGTGCAGACCTTCGTGCTGCGCGGCCTGCTCTCCCCGTTCGCCCACCCGCTCTTCACCGCGCTCACCGGGATCGGCCTGGCCGTCGCCCTCACCACCGGCCGCCGCTGGCTGGCCCGGCTGGCCGGCCCGACCGGACTGCTGGCGGCAATCGCCCTGCACGGCACCTGGAACGCCGCCGCCGACCTCGGCACGGACGGCTTCCTGGTGGTGTACGGGGTGCTGATGGTGCCCTGCTTCGGCGCGCTGGTCTGCTTCGCCGCCTGGGCGCGGTCCCGTACGGCACGGCACACCGCCCGGCGCGGACGGCGGGCCGCCGAGGCGGCGTAGCGCCTGGTGGCAGGGGGTCCGGGGAACGGATTTCCCATCCTGGCGACTTCCACGTATTGTTGTGTTCACCGACGCGGGGTGGAGCAGCTCGGTAGCTCGCTGGGCTCATAACCCAGAGGTCGCAGGTTCAAATCCTGTCCCCGCTACTCAGTAGCCGAAGGGCCCGGAGGATTCGTCCTCCGGGCCCTTCGCCGTTTCCCGGCACGGTGAGGGCACGGTCGCAGCACGAAGCTGTAACGGGGGCCCTTTCCAGGATGTGCTGTCCGTGGGCTGATCGATACTGAGGGGCAATTTTGCCCCCATGGGGCGCGCGCGCATCCGCCGTGCCCGAGATAGGACACCCCCACATGCTGTCGAAGCGCCTGGTCAGCACTGCCACCATCTGTCTGCTCCTGGCGGCCGGCACCGCCGCCTGCGGTGACAACAAGGACAAGGAGACGGCCGCCGCCCCGGCGCCGACCACCGCCGCCACCAGCGCGGCGTCGACCCCGACCGCCACGCCGACCCCGACCCCGACGGTCGCGAAGCTGGACACCGACAAGCTGACCGCGCAGGAGATCGAGAAGCAGGCCAAGGACGCCCTGGCCGCGGCCACCGCCGTCAAGATCGTCGCCGACATGAAGACGGAGGAGGGCAAGCTGAGCTTCAACCTGGCCCTCGACCGCAAGGGCCAGTGCCAGGGCACCATGGCCATGCCCGGCATGGGCTCCTTCGACATCATCAGCGACGGCAAGCAGGCCTACATCAAGCCGGACGCCCAGGTCTGGAAGACCTTCGGCGGCCCGAAGGGCGACGCGATCGCCGAGCTGTTCAAGGGCCGCTGGCTGACCGGCTTCCAGGACGACGCCAAGATGAAGGGCCTGACCTCCAGCTGCAACCTCGCCGACATGAGCAAGGAGATGATGGCGGACGACACGCCGAGCACCGCCAGCAAGGGCACCGCCGGCACCGTCAACGGCGTGAAGACCTTCAGCCTCAAGGAGAAGGACGAGAACGGCGAGGAGTCGCTGCTCCACATCGCCACCGAGGGCAAGTTCTACCCGGTGCGGATGGAGAAGACCACCGGCAAGGAGACCGGCCAGGTCGACTTCACCGACTTCGACAAGCCGCTCACCCTCCAGCTGCCGTCGCCCGACAACATCGTCGACTACTCGAAGTTCCAGACCCAGCTCAAGAGCGCCTGAGCACCCTGGACCGCCCGGGCGGCGGCCGGGAAATAATCCGTTGCCCTCCGCCCGGTGGGCTGCCTATGGTGGCGGCACACTGAAAGGAGGTGATCCTGAGTTGAGTTCCATCAGGATGCGTGAGGTGGCTGCTCGCTAGAGCCGCCCCTGCCTGCGCAGGGTGAGGCCCCTGGCCTCCGGCAGGCGAAATCCACAGCAGTCACCCGGCCCGCGGGCTCACCGGTACATCCCCGGTGCCTCGGCGCCTTGGCCAGTGCACGGGCCGGCGCGGAGGAGCAGCCCGCGGGTCGTCTGCGTTTTCCGGGGCCGTCCGGTGAGTGTGTCGTACCCACGGCCGTCCCGGGTCGTTCCCGAGGTGGGGCCGCAGCGCTACAGTCTGCGCGGGGTTCCGCAACGCAGCGGCGCGGGCACAGGGGGTAGGCGGATGGTGAAGGCGCGGCAGGGCACCACGACGGCCCTGCGGACCGTGCAGCGGACGGCGGCCGGCGCGCTGGCCGGGACCGGGCTGGTCGGGCTGCTGCTGTTCTCGTTCGGCCGGGAGCACGTCTGGCAGGCGCTCGGCGGCGGACTGGTGGTGGCCGGGGCCTCGGCGGTGCTCGGCGGCGCGCTCGGCTTCCTGTTCGGGGTGCCCCGGGTGCGCGGCGGCGCCGGCGAGCCGCAGGGCACGTACGCGCCGAACACCAACCTGGAGCAGGTGTCGGACTGGCTGACCAAGGTGCTGCTCGGCGTCGGGCTGACCCAGCTCGGCTCGCTCGGCGAGCGGCTGCACCAGCTCGGGGCGGCGCTGGCGCCCGCGCTCGGCGGGGAGGACGGCGCCGCGCCGTTCGCGGCCGCGCTGGTGCTGTACTTCCTGGTCTTCGGGTTCCTGGCCGGCTGGCTGGTGACCCGCCTGACCCTGCCGCAGGTGCTGACCAACGCCGACGACCAGGCGCTGGAGCTCTTCCTCGCCGGGCAGGACCGCGACCGGCGGGGCGACAAGGTGGGCGCCGACGACCTGCGGGTGCGCGCGATGCAGCACCTCGGGCTGCTGGGCGGCAGCGCGGAGCAGCCCGCCGCGCTGGCGGCTCAGCTGCCGCCCTCCTCCTCGGCCTCGGCCGGGCCGGAGGGCGTGGTGGCGGAGGTCCGGTCGACCGCGCGCCGCTCGGCGCTCACCGCCGACCAGGTGCGGGACCTGTTCGCGGACGGTTCGGAGGGCCGCCGGATCCAGGCGCTCGCGCTGATGCAGGGCGACCCCGCGCTAGCCGACCTGCCGAGCGTGCTGGAGGCGATCGAGCGGCCCCGCTCGGGCTTCGAGCAGTACCACGCGCTGCTGGCCGCCCGGGGCCTGCTCTCCCGGCTGCCCGCCGGCGAGGCGCAGCGGCTGCGCGACGCGGTGGCCGGTCAGCTGGTGCTGCCGGACGGCATCCCGTACGGCTCGGACCGCAGCTGGCTGGCGGAGAAGATACTGTCCCGGCTTCAGGTCGCGGCGTTCCTGCCTCAGCAGTCGGCCGCACCGGCCCCCGCCCCGGTGGAGGCGCCCCCGGTGGAGAACCCCTAAGGCGCAACCCCGGCTCCGGGCGTGGCGGCCCGGCGGCGGTGGTCGGCGGCCCGCAGCACCAGGACGCGCCGGGTGCGCCCGTCCCCGGCGCCCGGGAGGCGGTGGACCTCGCTGGCGATCCGGCGCTCGCCGAGCGCGTACCGCAGCCCGTCGAGGTGGCCGCAGCGGCGGCCGCGGCCGTCGCACAGCGGCTGGACGCGGACCTCGCCGGCCGGGGAGGTGACCCGGACCAGTTCCGCCAGTGCCGCCAACTGCCGCTCCGGGCCGAAGACTTCGGGGTAGGCGAAGAGCAGGTGGCCGCTCAGGGTGAGGGCGAAGACGCCGTCCGCGAACGGCAGCCGGGGCAGCGCGGCGGCCAGGTACCACTGTGGGTGGGCGGCCGCGTCGGCGGTGAACAGCCGGCGGGCGCGGTCCCAGCTGCGCAGGTAGCGGTCCGCGCGGTGGGGGTGCGGCGGCGGGTACCGGGCCGGGCGGGCCGCCATCGCGGCCGCCATCGACGCCCGGCCGGCCAGCGCGTGGGCGGCGACCTCGGCCCGGGGCAGGGCGTACGCGGGGTCGACGGCGATGACCCGGCAGCCGAGCCCGCGCGCCTCGGCGGCCAGTCCGGCGGCGCCGCCCGGGCAGTCCAGCAGCGGTCCGGGCAGGGCGGCGAGCCGGGCCCGGGTGAGGCCGAAGAGCCCGCAGTACTCGTCCAGCGGGCGGGAGGTGACCAGGACGCCCGGGGTCACGGCCGGGGTTTCGGCGGACACCCGGCCATCCGAACACGGCCCGGCCCCGTCCGCACTCGGGAGCGGATCCGGAGTGCGGACGGGGCCGGGTGGGGCCGGGTGGGGCCGGTTCGGGCGGGCTGAGCGGCGGGCGCGGGTCAGCCGGCGAGCAGGCCCCGGACGGCGACCCGGTGCACCTTGGTCAGGCCGCGGACCAGCTGCGCGGTGAGCAGGACGATCAGCAGCCCGGCCAGCGAGACCCCGGCGATCTGCCAGACCCCCTGGACGTCGTACACGTGCCGGACGTTGTCGCTGTCGCGGAAGTCGAAGACCCGGTACCCGTGCCAGGAGGTGTAGGTCGGGAAGACCCAGTGGTAGACCGGGTAGAGCGCCATCGCCCAGCCGAGCACCAGGAACACCAGCGACACCGAGAAGGCGAACACCGCCCACGGGAACATCAGCACCTGGTACAGCGCGCCCTTCCAGCCCGCCGCGTCCGCCAGCCGCGCGGTGATCGCCCCCCAGCCGCCCGGCCGGACCTGACGCACCGGTGCCGGACCGGGCACGTCCAGGGCCAGCATGCCGCGCGCCCGGGCCCGCTCCAGCCGGCCGAAGCCGCGGCCGGCGGCGGTCAGCCCGGCCAGCATCGGCAGGCCGAGGACGGTGACGAAGGTGCCGACGCCCAGCGCGAACAGGGTGATCGCGACGCTGAAGCCGGCGACCGCCACCGGCAGGCCGGTCAGCAGGAAGCCGAGCTCGCGGTAGTGGTGCGCGGAGAACGGCGCCCGCCAGAACGCCGGCGGCTGCTCCGTCCGGCGCACCCGGGCGCCCGGGTACCCGTCACGGCCGTACCCGCCGAAGGCGTCCCGGTCGCGGTCCTGCGCGTGCTGGATGCTGCTCATGTTCCGGCCTCGGCCCCTCGTTCTCGGCTGCTGCTGTCCTCGCCTGCTGACGTCCTCAAGTCTTCTGGAACCGCGGGCCGGAGGGCATCCGGTGCGCTGCCGGACCGGGGGTGGGGTTAACCCCCCGGTCGGTCGACGGCGCCCGGGGTTCGGTGGTGCTCGCGGACGGCCGGGCGCGGGCCGGTGACGCGGACCGGGACCAGGCTGCCGACCCCACCCGCGACCAGCGGTTACCGTTCGGGCTATGAACGACGAAGACCTGCGGCTCGCCCCGCGCACCAGGGCCGCCGACCTGCTCGCCTGGGCGGCGGAGCAGGGCCGCACCCCGGTGGCCGAGGCGCCGCTGCGCACGGTGCTGGCGCTGCTGGAGCTGGGCGGGGGCAGGATGCACGACGGCTGGCCCGAGCTGACCTCGAACGCGGTGGAGCACCTGCTGTACGAACGACTCCACCTGTACGTCCAACCCGCGCCGGAGGAGGACCCGTTGGCGTACGGCGAGGCGGTCCGACTGCTGATCGACCACCAGCGGGCGGCCCGGCGGCTGAACGCCAAGCGCCAGGAGCGGCTGCACGCCGAGGCCGAGTGGCAGGGCGAGGTCGCCGCCGGGCTGCTGCGCCGCGCCGACCTGGTCACCTGGCCCCGGCTGTACGCCCTGCTGCTGCACGCGCACGACGTGGACCTCACAGACGGGGCGGACGGCGCGGCGGTACGGGACTGGCTGACCGGCTTCCGCGCACTCGCGGAGGAGGAGCGGCTGGCCGCGTTCGCCGCACTGGTGCCGACCGGCTGGCTGGACGAGATCGACGAGCAGGGGTGGGGGCCGGCCCGGGTGCTCTCGGTCGGCATGGCCACCGACGGCGCGCGCCGACTGCTGGAGCAGGGCCTGATGCGGCGCAGCTACCGCAACCTGGCCGAGCTGACCGCCCTCGGGCGGCCGATGCCGGACGAACTGGCCGGGGACTTCGGGCAGTTCGAGGACGCGGCGGCGGAGGCGGCGCTCGTGCTGTGCGGGGAGTGGACGGTACCGGGGCTGCCGCGGCTGCTGATCGAGGAGTTCCCGGAGCTCGCGCCGGAGCCCGGGCAGGAGGAGATCGACGCGTACCTGGCGCAGCTGCCGCCGGAGGAGTGAGCGCGAGGGCCCCGGCCGCCGTGGGGCGGGCCGGGGCCCTCGTCGTTCGGGGGTGTCGCCGTTCGGGGTCCTCGTCGTGCGGGTCCTCGTCGTGCGGGTCCTCGTCGTGCGGGGGTGTCGCGTCAGGGGTTGAGGCCGTGCTGCTGGAGCCAGGTCTCCGGGTCGACCGGGGCGCCGCCACCGGGGCGGACCTCCAGGTGCAGGTGCGGGCCGGTGACGTTGCCGGTCGCGCCGACCTTGCCGATCTGCTGGCCGGAGGCGACCTTGCCGGAGGCCTTGTTGATCGCGGAGAGGTGGTTGTACCAGATCTCGGTGCCGTCGGGCAGGGTCTCGATGATCCGGTAGCCGTACGCGCCGGCCCAGCCGGCCGAGGTGATGGTGCCCTGGCCGATCGCGTACACCGGGGTGCCGGTGTCGGCGGCGAAGTCCAGGCCGGTGTGCAGGTGCGCCCAGTAGCGGGCGCTCTGGCCGTAGTGGGCGGAGAGGTAGTAGTCGCGCAACGGCAGGGTGAGCGCGGCGGCCTTGGCCTTCTCGGCGTCCTCGGCGGCCTTCTTCGCCTCGGCCTCCTTGGCGGCGGCCTTCGCCTCGGCCTCCTGCGCGGCCTGCACGCGGGCGCTCTCCTCGGCGGCGGTGCGCTGGCTGTCGGCCTGAAGCTGGATGCGGGCGGCGAGCGCGAGGCCGGGGTCGGCGGAGAGGGCGACCGGGGTCTCGTCCGGGGCCTCGACGGCGGGCGCGGCGGCCGGGGTGGCGGAGGCGAAGCCGGTCGCGCCCAGGGTGGCGGCGACCGCGGTGACGCCGAGCAGCGGGGAGGCCCCGCGGGTCTGACGCGGCATCCGGTGGCGGTTGGCCTCGGCCTCCGGGCCCGGGAATCCCTCCTCGGGCCCGTCCGGCGCGGGGTGGTCGAGGAGCTGGGTACCGGCTGCGGGGCCGGCGGGGTGTGCCGGGGTGTGCGTCGACGCCACGGAGGCGCGCTCCTTTCCTTCCTTCGCGCCTACCGGGTTAGCTGACGGGTTCGGAGCAGGAAGGTCTCCTACGGCCGGGCCGGAGCCCCGCCGATTCACCCCAAGGAACGTGGTTCCCCGGCTCCCTGACCTGCCCGGAGGCCGGCCGGCGGGATTAGGCGACGGCGCACGGTGCCGTCTGGGTACGGCGTTGACGACCGCGCTGCGTTATCAAACGTTAATCCTAGGGCGCCCTGATTCCAAGCCATCGGCCCACCCTTCGCCGCACCCTTCGCCGCACCCTCCGCCCTCACCGGCACCACCCCGCACGATGGGGCGTCAACGAACGACCCCTTATCTGAGTACCCGTACTCATGTGTCGGCGACCTGGCCGACCGCATCCTGGCGGCATGAGCGCACCGATGCAGACACGCACCACGGCCGCGTACTACATCCAGGCCGTCCTGTCCTTCGCCCTGTCCGGCAGTGCCCTCGCTGTCGGCATCGCCTACCTGCCGGTCGGCGGCTGGACCCGGGCCTTCCTCGGGATCGGCCTGCTCTACACCGTCACCTCCTCGTTCACGCTGGCCAAGGTGGTGCGGGACCGGCAGGAGACCAACGAGATGGTCACCCGGGTGGACCAGGCCCGGCTGGAGAAGCTGCTCAGCGAGCACGACCCGTTCAAGGTCGAGGGGGTCTGAGGGGGTCTGAGCACGTCTGAGCGGGTCCGGGCGCCCGAGCGGGTCGCGACGAGCAGGATCGACTTCGGGTCGATGGCTTGACGGCTAAGGCTATTAGCCTTAGCTTTATGGCTATCGGCAGCACCGCCGATGACAGTCCCCGGCGGACCGAGGAGGCCCACCATGAACGGCACCAGCACCCCCGCCACCCAGTACCTCGACGTCCCCGGCGGCCGGATCGCCTACGACGACACCCGGCAGGGCGACGGCGCCCCCGTCGTCCTGCTCCCCGGGATGCTCGACACCCGCGCCGCCTACCGGCACCTCCACCCGCTGCTCACGGCCGCCGGCCGCCGGGTGATCACCATGGACCTGCGCGGCTTCGGCGAGTCCTCGATCGTCTGGGACGACTACTCCCCCGCCGCGATCGCCACCGACGTCCTCGCCCTGCTGGACCACCTCGACATCGACCGCGCCGTCCTGGTCGGCAACTCCTACACCGGCGCGACCGTGGTCAAGCTCGCCGGGGACGCCCCCGAGCGGGTCGCCGGCATCGTCCTCCTCGACGCCTTCGTCGAGAACCTCCCGCCGAACGCCCTCATGCGCGGCGTCGTCCACGCCATGGGCACGATGCTCGTCCACTGGCCCGCCTTCTGGGGCTTCTACCACCGCAAGATGGCCTACCCCGGTGCCAAGCCCGCGGACTTCGACGCGTACGTGAACGGGCTCGTCGCCGCCATGCGCACCCCCGGCCGCAAGACCGCCATCCGCGGCCACGTGCGCGGCGACTCGGCACCGATCGGCTGGAGCGCCGCCGTCCACTGCCCGGCGCTCGTCCTGATGGGCAGCAAGGACCCCGACTTCCCGAAGCCCGAACTGGTCGCCGACCGGCAGGCCGCCGCGCTCAAGGCGCGGAAGGTGATGATCGAAGGGTCCGGGCACTACCCGATGGCCGACAACCCGCAGGCCACCGCCGAGGCCCTGCTGCCCTTCCTCGCCGAACTCGGCTGACCCGCCGGACCCGCCCGACTCGCCCGACCACCGCTGCCACGGAGAACCCGACACCATGCCCCGCGTAGGCCTCACCCCCGAGCAGGTCGTCGACCACGCCCTCGCCCTCATCGACGAGCAGGGCACCGACGCCCTCACCCTCGCCGCCGTCGCCGCCCGGGCCGGCGTCGCCACCCCCTCGCTGTACAAGCACGTCAGCGGCGGACTCGCCGAACTGCGCCGGCTGATCGCCGTCCGGGTCACCGAGGAGCTCGCCGACCGGCTCGCCGAGGCCGCCGTCGGCCGCAGCGGGGACGACGCCGTCGCCGCCGTGCTGCGCGCCTACCACGCGTACGCCACCGAACACCCGCACCGCTACAACGCCCTCCCCCAGGCCCCGCAGCCCGACGACGACCTCACCCGCGCGGCGACCCGGCTGGTCGGAGTGATCATCGCCGTCCTGCGGGAGTACGGCCTCGACGGCCCCGAGGCGATCCACGCCGCCCGCACCGTCCGCTCCCTCGCCCACGGCTTCGCCTCCCTCTCCATCACCGGCGCGTTCCAGCTCGCCGAGGACCTCACCACCACCCAGACCCGCCTCATCACGCTCCTCACCAACGGCCTCCACAGCTGGCCCTCCCCCTGAGCGGAGGGCGGACGCCGGTGCCGGTGGGACGGCCGGGTCACCATTGATCCGCATAAGAAATAAGGTGTTAAGAACCGAGTGCCCGCTGGGGCACCCCTAGGGCACCCACCCCCTCGGAGCGGAAAGGCCGGGTATCCGATGGACCTGACCTCGCCGTGGCTTCCCCCGGCCGAGGACGAGGGCCGGACGCCGCGCAGCAGTCCCACGGCCCGCAGTGCCATGCGCTGCGTGCGGTTACTGCTCGGCTGCACCAGCGCCGCCGAACTGCTCGGCACCGTCCTGGCCGAGGGCCCGAGTTGGATCACCGGCGAGGGTTCCGCGCTCTACCTGCTGGATTCCGCCGGAATGCTCCGGCTCACCGCCTCGCACGGGCTGCCGGACTGGGTCCACGAGCGCTACGGCGTCGTCGATCCGGCCGGCGACCTGCCCGCCGCGATGGCCCTGCGGCTGCGCCGCCCGTACCTGCTCTCCCCCGAGCACACCAGCGTCGACTACCCCAACCGGAACGTCGGCATGGGCACCGGGATGGTCGCCGTGATCGCCCTGCCGATGATCGTCGACGAGCGGCCGGTCGGCGTGCTCGCCCTCGCGCTGGCCCACCGGGGCACCGTCCCCCGGCGCGACCTGGACGTCCTGGAGACCATCGGCGACGCCTGCGCCCACCGGATCTCGCACCTGCTCGGCCACGCCGAGCCGCGCACCCCGCCGGGCCCGGCAGCGCCGCCCCGGGAGGGCGCGGAGACCCGCGCCGCCGGGCTGGCCCACCCGATGCTGTCGCTGGCCGTGCGGGCCGCCGGGCACGGCGCCTTCGAGCGCGACCTGGTCACCGGGGAGAGCTACTGGGACGCCGAGGCCTTCAGGGTCACCGGCCAGGCCGCCACCCCGGACGGCTCCGCCCCCGAGCTGGACCGGATCGTCCACCCCGAGGACCTGCCCGACGTGCAGGCGGCGCTCGCCGAGGCGCTCGCGACGGGCGGCCGGTACCGGATCGCGTACCGGGTGCTGCGCCGGGGCGGCGGGGTGGCCCGGATCGAGGAGACCGGCGAGGTGATGCTGGACACCCACCACCGCCCGGTCCGGATCGCCGGCCTGTTCGCGGACCGGGAGCCGCCGCCGGAAGCGGAGCAGCAGGGCGAGGAGAGCTCCGCGGCCGGGGCGCGGACGGCGCTGCTGCTGGCCCTCACCCGGGCGCTGTCCCGCGCGGTGACCGTCCGGGACGTCACCACCGCCGTCACCGACGTCGCCCGCCCGGCCTTCGGCGCCGCCAGCATCGTGCTGGACCTGGTGGACGAGGGCCGGCTGCTGCCGGTGTCGCACACCGTGTACGGCGGGCCGCGCCGCACCGAGCTCACCCGGCTGGCGGACCTGTCCGAGGGCGTGATGCAGCACGCGCTGACCCGCTCCGCGCCGCTGTTCAGCGAACCGGGCCGGACCGCGGGGCACGGCGGGCCGCTCACCCCCGCCGCCTGGGCGGTGCTGCCGCTGATCGCCTCCGGACGGCAGGTGGGCTCCTGCCTGATCACCTTCGCCACCGAGCGGTCGTTCAGCCGGGAGGACCGCACGCTGTACTCGGCGTTCGCCGGGATCCTCGCGCAGTCCCTGGAGCGGGCCCGGCTCTACGACACCCATCTCCACCGCGCGACCGAGCTCCAGCGCGCGATGCTCCCGCGCACCCTGCCCCGGCTGCCCGGGATCGCCAGCGCCGCCCGCTACCTGCCGAGCACCGAGGGCATGCAGATCGGCGGCGACTGGTACGACCTGCTGAAGCTGCCGGACGGCCGGATCGGGGTGGTGATCGGCGACGTCCAGGGCCACAACGCCGAGGCGACCGCGGTGATGGGCCAGCTGCGCAGCGGCCTGCGGGCGTACGCGACGGACGGCCACGACCCGGCCGCCACGCTGGCCCGGACCAGCCGGCTGCTCGCCGAGCTGGACACCGACCTGTTCGCGACCTGCCTCTACCTGACCCTGGACCCGGCCGACGGCGCGCTGGCCGGCGCCCGGGCCGGGCACCCGGCGCCGGTGCGGGTCGCCGGGGCGAAGGCCGTCGAGCTGGACCTGCCGGGCGGCCCGCCGCTCGGGGTGGACCCGGGGCAGCCGTACCAGTTGACGGTCGGCCGGCTGGCGGTCGGCGAGACGCTGCTGGTGTACACCGACGGGCTGGTCGAGGACCGGGAGGAGGACTACGACGAGTCGGTGCAGCGGATGCTGGGCGGGCTGGAGCTGTGGGCCCGGCAGACCGGGCCGGGGCGGATCGGTCCGGCACCGGCGCTGGAGCGGCTGGCCGATCTGCTCACCCTGAACGTCACCGAGCGCCGCTCGCGCCCGGACGACGTGGCGCTGCTGCTCCTGCACCGCACCTAGCCGCTCCGGTGCGGACCGCTCCCGGAGGGCCGGTGTCCGGATCGCGGACGAACCACGCCTCATTGACGCCGTGTTGACCGGATTTTGACGAGATCCGGTCACATGGCGGGATCCGTTCACACCTTCGTAGGATCATCACCCTAGAATTCGCGGCGTGACGATGACTCAGTGGTGCGCAACGGCTACCGGCGTGCTCGCCGCCCTCGCCCTCGTGGCCGCCGCGCGCTACCGCGCCGTGTCCGTCACCCAACGCCGCCGCGCCGACCGCTTGCAGCGCGACCTCGCGCGCCTCCAGGAGCAGCTCGGCACCGAACTCTCCCGCCGCGGCGCCGACCTGGCCGCCGTTCAGCAGGAGCAGGAGCTCACCGCCTCCACCCAGCGGGCCTTCCTCAGCGTCGCCCGCCGGATCCTCGTCATGGCCCACGACCAGCAGGCCCTGCTCGACGAGATGGAACGCACCCACGACGACCCGGCGCTGCTGGAGGGCCTGCTCAAGGCCGACCACGCCGCCGCCCAACAGGCCCGGCTGGCCCAGACCCTGGCCGTGCTCTGCGGCGCGCGGGCCGGCCGGCACTGGCCCGAGCCGGTCTCGCTGGAGGACGTCGTCCGCGGCGCCCAGTCGCGCATCCTGCCGTTCCAGCGGGTGGTGGTCCGCAGCCGGATCGAGACCGCCGTGGTCGGCGCCGCCGCCGAGGCACTGATCCACGCCGTCGCCGAACTGCTGGACAACGCCACCCGCTACTCCCCGCCCAGCACCCAGGTCTTCGTCACCCTCATGCCGGTGCACAACGGCGCCGTCATCGAGATCGACGACGGCGGCGTCGGGATGCCGGAACAGGCCGTCGCCAAGGCCGCCGCCGCGCTCGCCGGCGGCAGCACCCTGGAGGTCTCCCGGCTGGGCGAGGTACCGCAGTTGGGCCTGGCCGCGGTCGGCCGGCTCGCCGAGCAGTACGGCTTCCGGGTCACCCTCAGCTCCGCGCCCTCCCCGTACGGCGGCGTGCGCGTCGTCGTGCTGCTGCCGAACGCGCTGCTCACCGAGCCGCTGCCGCCGACCGTCCCCGGACTGGGGCCGGACGACCGGGGGTTCGGCTTCGGCCCGCTGCCGGCCGCCCCCGCCGCCGGCCACCCGCTGGTGGACACCCCGCCGGCCCACCGCCCCGCCGGGCCGCTCGGACCGTACGAGCCGCTCGGACCGTACGAGCCGCTCGCGCCCCGCGAACCGCTCGGGCCGCCGGCCGGCACCACCCCGCCGCCGCTGCCCCGCCGGAGCCACCGGCGCGACCGCGCCCACCGCCCCACCCCACCCGCCGCTCCGACGCCGCCGCCCGCCCCGCCGTACCGCTCGGCCCGGGACGCGCAGGCGTTCATGGCGATGTTCCAGGCCGGTACCGCGAGCGGCCGGTCGGCCGTGCGGGCCCAGGCCCAGTCCGATGCTTCCCCCGTCTCCCCCCGACTTCCCCAGCGCTCCGGAGAGTTCCATGACCACCGCCCCTGATCTCGGCTGGCTGCTCGCCGACATCGTCTCCGTCCCCCAGGTCCAGCACGCCGTCGTGGTCTCCAACGACGGCCTGGAGATCGGCCGCAGCGCCAACATCGCGCGCGAGGACGCCGAACGGCTCGCCGCCGCCTGCTCCGGGCTCCAGTCGCTGGCCCGCGGTGTCGCGGTCGGCTTCGGCGGCCCGGGCAGCGCCACCCGGCAGATCATCATCGAGTACGGCGGCGGCTACCTCTTCATCGTCGCCGCCGGGGCCGGCGCGCACCTGGCCGTGGTGACCGGCGAGGCGGTCGACGCCGGCCTGGTCGCCTACCAGATGCAGGTCCTGGTCGAGCGGATCGGCAGCCACCTCACCAGCCCGCCGCGCGCCGATCACGCGGCGGGGGGTCTGCGGTGAGTGGGCCGGTCCGGCCGTACGTCATCACCGGCGGGCGCAGCCGGTCCACCCGGGCCGAGCTGGCCATCGAGAGCCTGGTCAGCGCGTTACCCGGGCCGCCGGAGCTGCCCGAGCACGTGCTGCTCAACCGGGAGCACCGGCGCATCCTCGGGCTCTGCCACAGCCTGCTCTCCATCGCCGAGGTGGCGGCCCACCTGGGGCTGCCGCTCGGCGTCGTCAAGGTGCTGGTCGGCGACCTCTGGGACCTCGGCGCCGTCCAGGTGCTCCCGCCCGTCCCGCAGGCCGAACGCCTGCCCACAACCCTCCTGGAAGAGGTGCTCGTTGGCCTCCGCCAACTCCGCTGAGCCGCGCGCCGGCGACGCCACCGCCGAACCGCGGTACCTGCCGTCCTCCGTCCAGGGCGCGGTGAAGATCCTGGTCACCGGCCCGTTCGGGGTGGGCAAGACCACCCTGGTCGGCTCGCTCAGCGAGATCGCCCCGCTGCGCACCGAGGAGACCATGACGGCCGCCAGCAGCGGCGTCGACGACCTCACCGGACGCCCCGGCAAGACCACCACCACGGTCGCGCTGGACTTCGGCCGGATCACGCTCAACCCGCGGCTGGCGCTGTACCTGTTCGGCACGCCCGGGCAGCAGCGGTTCTGGCCGCTCTGGGACGACCTGTCGCAGGGCGCGCTCGGCGCCATCGCCATGGTGGACCTGCGCCGCCCGGACGAGAGCTTCGACGTGCTCGGCCGCCTGGAGGAGCAGCGGATCCCCTTCGCGGTGGCCGTCAACACCTTCCCGGACACCCCGAGTTACCCGGAGGAGGAGCTGCGCGCGGCGCTGGACGTGCTGCCCGAGGTGCCCATCCTGTACTGCGACGCCCGCGACCGGCGGCAGTCCTACGACCTGCTGATCGACTTCGTCGAGTACCTGCACCGCACCTCCGTCCTGGAGCTCCAGCGATGACCGCGCCCGAACCCGGCGCCGCCGCGCCCACCGGGTGCCCGGTCGCGCACGGCGGCGGGCCCGGCGTCGGGCCCGGCATCGCGCACGGCGGCGGGCTGCCGGTCGGCGTCCCGCTGCCACCGCTGTACGGGCCGGCCGTCGCCGAGGACCCGCACGGCCTGTACGCCGACCTGCGCGAGCGG
Organism: Kitasatospora sp. NPDC097643; assembly: GCF_040302625.1. Lineage (NCBI taxonomy): Bacteria > Bacillati > Actinomycetota > Actinomycetes > Kitasatosporales > Streptomycetaceae > Kitasatospora > Kitasatospora sp. NPDC097643. The sequence continues at coordinate 33,340 of NZ_JBEOSA010000005.1, forward strand.
TACGGACCGGTCGCGCCGATCGAGCTGGAGCCCGGGGTCGAGGCCTGGCTCGTCCTCGGCTACGCCGAACTGCTCGAACTCACCCGCAACGAGGCGCTGTTCTCCAAGGACTCGCGCCGCTGGCGGGTGCCCGTCGAGGGCCGGCTGGCCCCCGACTCGCGGCTGCTGCCGATGACCTCCTGGCGGCCGACCCTGCTCAACCTGGACGGCGCCGAGCACCAGCGGCTGCGCGCGGCCGTCTCCGACACGCTCGCCCAGATCGACCACCGCCAGCTGCGGGAGACCACCGAGGCCGCGGCCAACGACCTGATCGACGGCTGGGGCCCGGACGGCACCGCCGACCTGATCGCCCAGTACGCCCGCCCGCTGCCGCTGCTGGTCTTCACCCAGCTGGTCGGCCTGCCCCGGGAGGCCGGTCCGCGCCTGGTCGAGCTGATCAGCCACTTCGTGGACAGCGGCCCGGAGTCGGTGCGGGCCAGCGCCGAGTTCCAGGCGATCCTGGTCGACCTGGTCCGCCGCCGCCGGACCGCCCCCAGCGCCGACCTCACCTCCTGGCTGCTCGCCCACCCGGCCGGGCTGACCGACGAGGAGGCCGTCCACCACCTGGTGGTGATGATGGTCGCGGGCAACGAGACCAGCATCAACTGGACCGGCAACACCCTGCGGCTGCTGCTCACCGACCGCCGCTTCCGGGCCACCCTCACCGGCGGCCGGCTCACCGTCTCCGACGCGCTGGAGGAGGTGCTCTGGCGCGACCCGCCGACGCAGAACTTCCCCGGCCGCTGGGCCACCGGCGACACCGTGCTCGGCGGCCAGTACATCAGCGCGGGCGACATGCTCGTCCTCGGCCTGGCCGCGGCCAACGCCGACCCGGCCGCCCAGGGCGTCGCCGCCGCCGCGCACGGCTCGCTCGGCGGCAACCGGGCCCACCTCGCCTGGGGCGCCGGCCGGCACGTCTGCCCGGCCCAGCACCCGGCCCGGATCATCGTCGAGACCGCCGTCGAGACCCTGCTGCACCGCCTGCCGGACCTCCAACTGGCCGTCCCGCCGGGCGACCTGGCCTGGCGCCCGTCCCCGTGGTCGCGGGCCCTGCTCGGACTGCCGGTGCTCTACAGCGCCTTCACCCCGCCCCGCCCGCCAGCCCCCGAGAGGCCCGCATGGACACCGCCGTCGCCCCCCACGGAGCCCGCCCCGAGCCCGTCCGGCTCGACCCCTTCGGACGCGACCAGCACGGAGAGAACGCCCGACTCCGGGCGGCCGGCCCCGCGGTCCTGGTGGAGCTCCCTGGCGGGGTGGTGGTCTGGGCGATAACCCACCACGACACCCTCCAGGCGCTGCTCGCCGACCCGCGCGTCGGCAAGAACCCCCAGCTGTGGACGACCTTCCGGGAGGGCCGGCTGCCGCAGGGCTGGCCGCTGCTCAACTTCGTCACCGTGCCGGGCATGGTCACCGCCGACGGTGAGGACCACCGGCGGCTGCGCGGGCTGGTCAGCCAGGCCTTCACCCCGCGCCGGATCGCCGGCCTGGCGCCCGCGATCGAGGCCCGGGCGGTCGCGCTGCTCGACCGGGTCGCCGAGCTGGACGGCCCGTTCGACCTGCGCGAGCACTTCGCCTACCCGCTGCCGATGCAGGTGATCGGCGAACTGCTCGGCCTGCCGCCCAAGCAGCAGGACGAGCTGCACGAGCTGTCCGACACCCTGGTCTCCAGCTCCGCCACGCCCGAGGCCGCCGTCGCCGCGCAGCAGGGCCTGTTCGCGCTGCTGGCCGGCGTGGTGGCGGCCAAGCGCGCCGAGCCCGGCGACGACCTGACCACCGATCTGATCGCCGCCCGCGAGTCCGAGGACCGGCTGAGCGAGGCCGAACTCGTCGGCACCCTGCTGCTGATGCTGATCGCCGGGCACGAGACCACGCTCAACCTGATCACCAACGCCGTCCGGGCCCTGCTCGCCCACCCCGAGCAGCTGCGGCTGGTGCTGGACGGCGAGCAGCCGTGGTCGGCGGTGATCGAGGAGACGCTGCGCTACGACTCGCCGGTCGGCCAGTTCCCGCTGCGCTACGCGGTCGAGGACATCGAGGTCGGGGAGGTGGTGATCCGGCGCGGCGAGGCGCTGATCGCCTCGTACGCGGCGGCCGGGCGCGACGCCGGGCACTACCCGGACGCCGACCGCTTCGACCTCACCCGGCAGCCCAACCGGCACCTGTCGCTCGGCCACGGCCCGCACTTCTGCCTCGGCTCCGGGCTGGCCCGGCTGGAGGCGGAGACGGCGCTGCGGCACCTGTTCGCGCGCTTCCCCGGGCTGGCCCTGGCGGAGGGCGAGGCGCCGGAGCCGATCGGGTCGTTCGTCAGCAACAGCGTGCGGACCCTGCGGGTGACGGTCTGAGCCGTACGGTTACCTGAGGGCGGCCCGGTCGTTCGGCAGGGCATGAAGAACACCGGTATGAAGAAACTCGCCACCGTGGCCGCCCTCACCATGGCGGGCCTCGCGCTCGCCGCCCCGGCGGCGTCCGCCACCAGCCAGACCGCGAGCTCCCCGGACGCCACCGGCGGGCTCACCGACGGCCTCACCCTCTCCCCGGCCGACCTCGCCATCCACGCGGCGGGCGAGCTGCCGGTGGTCGGTCACACCGCCAAGGAGGTGGAGGCCGTCGGCACCAACCAGATGACCCACCCGGGCCTGAGCGGGCAGATCGGCTGAGCGCGGGCGGCGCCGGCCGAGCGGGACGGGCCCGCCCGGCCGCCACGGTCAGCCCCGGGACAGCTCGTTGAGCTCCGGGTAGGTCAGCCCGCCGTCGAGGGCGGTGTACGTGCCGGTCGCGTACACCTCCTCGGCGGCGCGGCGCACCGCCTCGTACGCCACCTTGGCCGGGCCGGGGCCGAGGCTGATCCGGGCCACGCCGAGCTTCGCCAGCTCGGGGACGGACGGCGAGCCGGGGCCGGCCAGCACGTTCAGCGGGGCGGGGACCGCCTCGACCAGGGCGGCGATGGTCGCCGGGTCGGCGACGCCGGGGGCGAACACGCCGTCCGCGCCCGCCTCGACGTACGCCCGCAGCCGGCGGACCGCCTCGTCCAGCCGGCCCTCGGGCGCGCCCAGCTGGTGCAGGAAGACGTCGGTGCGCGCGTTGACGAAGACCGGGACGCCGCTCGCGTCCGCGGCCGCCCGGGCCGCCGCGATCCGCTCGGCCGCCTCCTCGGCGGAGTAGTCGGCGTCCTCCAGGTTGACGCCGACCGCGCCGGTGGCGACCAGTGCGGTGACGGTCTCGCCGACCCCCGCGGCGGTGTCGGCGAAGCCGCTCTCCAGGTCCGCGGTGACCGGCAGCCCCACCGCGCGGGCGATCAGCGCGGTCTGCGCCAGCACCTGCTCGCGGTCGGCGCCGCCGCCGTCCGGGCTGCCGAGCACCCAGGACACGCTGGCGCTGGCGGTCGCGATCGCCCGGGCCCCCGCGGCGGCGACCAGCCGGGCGCTCAGCGCGTCCCAGGCGTTGGCGAGCACCAGCGGCTCGCCGGGGCGGTGCAGCTCGCGCAGCAACCGGGCCTGCTCCTGCTGGTTCGTCATCTCCCCCGCCCTCACTTCGCGGCCGGCGAGAGCCGGGAGGCGACGCCGATCCGGTTCCAGGCGTTGATCGTGGCGATCAGCGCGATCAACTGGGCCAGCTCGGCCTCCTCGAACTGGGCGGCGGCCTCCTGGTACACGGCGTCCGGCACGTGGCCCTGGGTCAGCAGGGTGATCGACTCGGTGAGCGCCAGCGCGGCCCGCTCGCGGGCGGTGAACCACGGGGTCTCGCGCCAGGCCGGGAGGGAGAGCAGGCGGTGGTCCTGCTCGCCGTGCTTCGCGGCGTCGGTGGCGTGCATGTCGATGCAGAAGGCGCAGCCGTTGATCATCGAGGCGTGCACCTTGACCAGCTCGGCGAGCACCGGGTCGACGCCGGTGCGGGAGTGGCGGTCCACCGCCCGCATCGCCCGGTAGTACTCGGGGGCGAGGTCCGGCAGCGAGATCCGCTGGGCGGGGGCGGGCACCGGGGCCTGGTCGGTGGCGTTCTCGATCGTCGTCATGGCTGCCAGCCTAGGGCGGCAGTGGCCCGCACCTCTGGTGCATTCAGGACGCAAAACCTTGGGCCAATTCCCGGGGTGACCGGCGGTGCGCCGAGTCTGGCACGGCCGGGCCCGGAAGGGGAGGGCCCGTGCCCCCCGGCGCCGGGGCCCGCGCTCCCGGCGCTCGAACCGGAGTGCGAGGATCGAGGGTGCGGGTGGCCGAGCCGGGCGCGCGCGGGCGAGGTCAGGGGGCCAGGATCGTGTGTACGGCGTTCGTCAGCATCGAGCCGGGGGCGGCGGTACCGGTGCTGCTCCTCTCCGTCCGGGACGAGTTCGCCGGCCGGAGCTGGCTGCCGCCGGACCACCACTGGCCGGACCGCCCCGCGCTGATCGGCGGACTGGACCTCGCCGCGGGCGGCACCTGGCTCGCGGTCGACCCCGAACGGCGGGTCGGCGCCTGCCTGTTGAACGGCTTCGGCCCGCTCGCCCCGGCCCACGCCCGGCTCTCCCGGGGTGAACTGCCGCTGGTCGCCGTCCAGGAGGGCGGCATCGGCCACCTCGACCTCACCCCGTACGACCCCTTCCACCTGGTGACCGTCCGGCCGGACGGCGCCCGGGTGGCCAGCTGGGGCGGCGGCCGGCTGACCGAGCGCGAACTGCCCTCCGGACTCAGCGTGGTGCTCAACGACGGGCTGGAGGGCCTGGCCCCGACCCGGACCACCTCGGAGCGGATCCGCGCCCTGATGGCCGCCCGCGCCGTCCACTTCCGGGCCCGCCTCGCCGCCGCGCCCCGGCCCGCGCCGACCGGCGACGGGCCGGCCGAACGGGCCTGGGGCGACTGGCTGCCCATCGTCACCGGCGACGGGCTGGCGCTGGACGCGGACGCGGCGCTGATCCAGCGGCGGGACTTCGGCGACGGGCGGATCTGGGGCTCCTCGTCCATCTCGCTGCTCGCCCTCGGGCCGGACGGGCTGCGCTACGACTTCGCCCCCGCGCCGGTGCCCGCCGACGGCGGCGGCTGGCGGCGGGTGGCGGTCGACTGACGGTCGAATCGGGCTCCAGCGCGGGCCGCCCCGGCGGAAAAGGACTTGAACCTGCCCCAGCGGGAGGCTTCATGGTGGACCCCGTCGACCACGAAGGAGGCCCCCGATGCGCCGCTCCCGCCTGTCCGTCGTGCTGTCGGCCGCCCTCCCGGTGGCCGGCACCGCGCTGGTCGGCACCGCCGTGGCGCTGCTCACCGGGGCGGTGGCGTGGGCGGTGCCGCCCTCGGCGGTGCTGGCGGGCGTCGCGCACCTGGTGGCCGTCCTGGTCCGGACGTTCTTCGCCGCGTCCCGGTGAGCGGTGGGCGCCGGGAGCCGACCGCCGGCCCGGGTGGCCGGTGGGCGTCCGCTCGGTGAACTTCTGGCGGCGGGGCTGCCGTACGTCTACATGCCGCTAGTAGCTTCGCGGGGGCCCCCGGATTCACCGGACGCAGACCCCCCGAGCGAAGGTGCGCGATGTCCACCCTGACCTACCCGGAAGCGATAGGCGTCGGCCTTCTCCAGGGTGTGACGGAACTCTTCCCGGTTTCCAGCCTCGGCCACAGCATCCTGCTCCCGGCCCTCCTCGGCGGGAAGATCCAGCAGGACCTCGACATGACCGCCGAGGGCTCCTCCTACCTCGCCGTGCTGGTCGGCCTGCACCTGGCCACCGCGCTCGCGCTGGTGGTGTTCTTCCGCAAGGACTGGGTGCGGGTCATCAGCGGCGTCCTCACCTCGGTCCGGCACCGCCGGATCCAGACCCGCGACGAGAAGCTCGCCTGGCTGCTCATCATCTCCACCATCCCGGTCGGGGTGGCCGGCCTCGCGCTGGAGAAGGCGCTGCGGCACGCGCTCGGCAAGCCCGTCCCGGCCGCGGTCTTCCTCGCCCTCAACGGCCTGGTGCTGCTCGGCGCCGAGCGGCTCAAGCGCGGCGGCAGCGGCCGCCGCCGGGCCGGGCACGGCGCCCCGCCGGTGGACGAGCCGGGCCTGGACCCGGCGATCGCCTCCGACCACCGGCTGGCCCGGCTCACCTTCGGCCAGGGTGCCTGGATCGGCGCCGCCCAGATCCTGGCGCTGTTCCCCGGCATCAGCCGCTCCGGCGTCACGATGAGCGCCGGCATCCTGCGCGGCCTGCACCACGAGGACGCCGCCCGCTTCTCCTTCCTGCTCGCCACCCCGGTGATCCTGGCCGCCTCCGCGTTGAAGGTCCCCGAGCTGTTCAAGCCGGAGAACTCCGCCGTGCTCGGCCCGGTGGTCGCGGGCAGCATCGCCGCCTTTGTGGCCGGCTACGTCTCGGTGCGCTTCCTCACCAAGTACTTCGAGACCCGCAGCCTGACGCCGTTCGCGGTGTACTGCTTCGTCGCCGGCGTCGGCAGCGCGGTCTACCTGTCGGTCTGAGCCCGGCTCACGACTCCAACAGCAGCCGGGCGAGTTCGCCCGGCTGCGAGATCATCGGCCAGTGCCCGGTGGTGAGCTCCACCAGCCGCCAGTGCCCGCCCTCGACCAGGTCGACGACCGTCGACGGCGGCTCCGGCCAGTCCAGCAGGCACTTGACGTACGTCGCCGGGAGCGCGGCCAACGGGCGCTCCAGGACGGCCGGTTCGGTCAGCGAGGCGCCCGGGTGCGGCGTCGCGCGGGCCAGGATCCGGGCGATCTGCTCCCCGGTGAGCCCCTGCCCCTCGAACTCCTCGGCGGGCAGCGGCGGCCAGGACCCACCGTTCGCCGCGATCGACTCCCGCACCGCCCGGCCGGACTCCCCGGCCCTGACGAAGGCCTGGCCGTCCACCGGCACGTCGGAGTCCACGAAGACCACCCGGGCCAGCCGGTCACCGATCCGCTCGGCGGCCTGCCCGACCGGGATGCCCGAGTAGCTGTGCCCGACCAGCACGACCTCGCGCAGGTCGAGCCGTTCCACCTCGGACACGATGTCCGCCACGTGCGTCTGCTGCCCGGCCGGGGCGCCCTCGCCGTGCCGCTCCGCCAGCCCGGAGAGCGTCAGCGGGTGGACGCCGTGCCCCGCCGAGCGGAGCTCCGCCGCGACCTCCTCCCACGCCCACGAGCCCAGCCACGCCCCTGCCACGAGCACATAGTTCGCCATGGGCCGCACGGTAGCGCGGGGGTCCGACAACCGGGGCCGACAGCGGCCGGGCCGGTCAGCGGCGGGCCACCGCCGCCAGGATCACCTCGGCGACCGCGGCCGGCTGTTCGACCAGGACGCCGTGCCCCGCGTCCGGGACGGTCACCACGGTCACCTGCGGGCAGGCCTCCAGGGCCGCGCGCTCGGCGGGCTGAAGGCCGATCTCGTCGTGGTCGCCGCGGACCACCCAGGTCGGCACGCCGGCGCCGCAGAGCCGCTCGACCAGGGCCCCGTGCCGCTCCAGGTAGTCGTAGTAGCCCCGGACGATCCGGCGGGCGGCGGCCGGGTCGGTCGTGCCGAGGTCGGCGGCGAGCGCCTCGGCGCGGGCCGGGGGCAGGCTGCGCTTCATCGCCATCGGCATGGTCTTCACCAGGGCCGCCCAGGCCAGCGCACCGAGCCCGGGCACGTGGCCCACCTGGTCCATGACCGTCATGAAGGTCGCCTCGTCCCGCCGGGAGAAGGTCGGCGAGAGCAGTACCAGCGGGCCGTCGAACAGGCCCGCGGCGGCGGCCTCCAGGGCGATGTTCGCGCCGAGGCTGTGCCCCACCAGCACGTCGCAGCCGCGCTCGGTGGCGAACCCCGCCATCAGCCGGGCGTAGTTGTCGATCGTCACGTCCTCGGGCACGGCCGTCCGCCCGAAGCCCGGCACCGTGACCGCCGTCATCCCCACGCCGGAGGAGACGAGGGCCGGCTCGGCCATCACGTCCTCGTACCAGACCGTCGTGCACATCCCGCCGGGGATCAGCATCACCCGGTGCCCGGCGTCGGCCGGACCCGCCTCTCGGACGTCCCAGTTCTCGCTCATGCGGCCGAGTGTGGGACCGCCGCCGGGCCACGGCCGGGACGCTGCTCCCATCGAAGCGTGTCGACCGACGGGGCCTGGACGCGGCCACCGGGGGCCCGGGAACGAGCGGGGGCCGCTCGCCGGCGAGGCGAACGACCCCCACCCGAGGACGGGTCCGACCGGCGCTCAGAGGCTGTTCTCCGAAAACCGTCTCCGATCAGGCGGTCAGCCCGAGCGCGGCCAGTCGGACCGGGTCGGTGAGAATGTCCAGACCGGTGATCCGGCCGTCCAGAATCGTGAACGACATGACCGACAGCGCCTTGCCGTCGGCGAACGAGACCACCCCGGGCGAGCCGTTGACCAGCACCGGGCGGACCTCGGCGGCGAACCGGGCGAAGGTGATCGCCGTGCCCGCCACCCCGGTCGCGCCGCGCCGCATGCTGCTCGGCAGCAGCGCGCCGCCGTCCGAGCGGACCAGCACGTCCGGGTCGAGCACGGCGAGCAGGGCGTCGAAGTCGCCGCCGCGCGCGGCGGCCAGGAACGCGTCCACCACCTCGCGCTTGCGGACCGTGTCGTGGTCGGCGGCCGGGGTGGCGCCCTGGACCCGGCGCCGGGCGCGGCTGGCGAGCTGCCGGGTGGCGGCCGACGTCCGGCCGAGGACCGGCGCGATCTCCTCGAACGGCACGTCGAACAGGTCGTGCAGGACGAAGGCCAGCCGCTCGGCCGGGGCCAGCGTCTCCAGCACGACCATCAGCGCGATCCCGACCGAGTCGGCGACCAGGATCCCGTGCACCGGGTCCAGCGTGGACAGGCCGCCGATCACCGGGTCCGGCAGCCGCACCGGGGCCGCCTCCTGCTCGGGCAGCGGGTCCTCCCGGCGGGCGGCGCGCGAGCGCAGCTGGTCCAGACAGATCCTGCCGACGACGGTGGTGAGCCAGGCCCCGAGGTTCCTCACCCCGCTCACGTCACTGCGGCTCAGCCGCAGCCAGGCCTCCTGGACGGCGTCCTCCGCCTCGGCGACCGACCCCAGCATCCGGTAGGCCACCGACCGGAGTTGGGGCCGTTCCGCCTCGAAGCGCCCGGCCAGAGAAATTTCCTCGCCCACCTGTCACATCCTCGCGTCGGGATCCGTCGGTTCAGTGACGGACGCTAATCGACGAACGCGAACAGGAGCACCCGATGACCGACACCGCCACCACCACCGCCCCCGCCGCCCGCACCGCCCGGATGAAGAACCCGGCGATGGTCCTGCCCGGCGCCACGGAGGGCATCCAGCAGATCTACCGGGCCATGTACCAGGGCGGCGCCTCCCCGAAGATCCTGGAGCTGGTGCACCTGCGGGCCAGCCAGATCAACGGCTGCAGCGCCTGCGTGTTCGCCGGCGTCCAGGGCGCGAAGAAGCACGGCGAGACCGACGAGCGGCTGCACGCGGTGGTCGCCTGGCGCGAGGCGCCGTTCTTCACCGACGAGGAGCGCGCCGCCCTCGAACTGACCGAGGCCGTCACCCGGATCGCCGACCGCTCGGGCAAGGCCGTCCCGGACGTCGTCTGGGACGCCGCGGCCGACCACTTCACCGAGGGCCAGCTCGCCGCGATCATCATGATGATCGGCCTGACCAACCTCTTCAACCGCCTCAACGCCACGATCGAGGAGCCGGCCGGCCAGACCTGGGGCTGATCCGGATCGGTCGGCCGTCGGCCGCGGTCCCCCAGGACCGCGGCCGAACTGCCGTACTGCCGCGCCCTGTTCGCCACCGCCGGGTGCGCCGGATTCATCTCAGCGAATGCGGCGGAGTTCTCGCCCATATGGGACCGCGCGGGATAATCCGGTGACGGAACCGCGCCCGCCCCGGACAGATCGGCCTCCCATGAGCAGCTCCTGGACCACCTTCGGTGGCGACCTGCACCTGGACCTCACCGAGCGCCGCGCCGCCGGAACCGGGCTGCGAGCGGCCCTGGAGGACGCCCTGCGCGAGGCCGTGCAGGACGGCCGGCTCGCCCCCGGCACCCGGTTGCCCTCCTCGCGTGCCCTCGGCGAGGACCTCGGGATCGCCCGCAACACCGTCGTCGAGGCGTACGGGCAGCTCACCGCCGAGGGGTGGCTCACCGCCCGGCAGGGCTCCGGCACCACCGTCGCCCAGCGCACCGCGCCCCGCCCCGGCCGGCGCCCGGCCCGGCCCACGGCGGCGCGTCACGACGTCCGGCACGACCTGATGTCCGGGCGGCCCGACCTCTCGCTCTTCCCCCGCACCGCCTGGCTCGCCGCCGCCCGCCGCGCCCTCGCCACCGCGCCGCACGACGCCTTCGGCTACGGCAGCCCGCTCGGCCGGATCGAACTGCGGCAGGCGCTCACCGACTACCTGGCCCGGGTCCGCGGGGTGCGCACCGACCCCGACCACCTGCTGCTCTGCACCGGCGTCACCCAGGGGCTGGGCCTGGTCTGCGCCGCGCTGCGCGAGCGCGGCGCCCGCACCCTCGCCGTCGAGTCGTACGGGCTGCCGCCGCAGCACGACGGCGTCCGGGCCGCCGGGCTGGGCATCCTCCCGCTGCCGCTGGACGAGGCCGGCGCCCGGGTCGACCGGCTCGACACCCGCCCCGGCGCCGTCCTGCTCACCCCCGCCCACCAGTTCCCCACCGGCGCGCCGCTCGCCCCCGACCGCCGGGCCGCCGCGGTGCGCTGGGCCCGTGAGCGGAACGGGTACGTCATCGAGGACGACTACGACGGCGAGTTCCGGTACGACCGGCAGCCGCTCGGCGCGATGCAGGCGCTCGATCCGGAGCGGGTGGTGTACGCCGGGACGGCCGCCAAGAGCCTGGCCCCGGGCCTGCGGCTGGCCTGGCTGGCCCTGCCGGACGCGCTGGTCGAGCCGGTCGCCCGGCTGAAGTCGCTGGCCGACGGCATGTCCCCGGTGCTGGACCAGCTGACCCTCGCCGAGCTGATCACCTCCGGCACCTACGACCGGCACGTCCGCCGTTGCCGCCTGCACTACCGGCGGCGCCGCGACCAACTGGTCGCGGCGCTCGCCGAACACGCCCCGCACGTCCGGATCACCGGCATCGCGGCCGGCCTGCACGCGGTCGTCCAGCTGCCGCCCGGCGCCACCCCCGAGGCCGAGCTGCTCGCCCGCGCCGGGGCGGCCGGCATCTCCCTCAACGGCCTCTCCTGGCACCGGGCCGACCCCGCCGAGGCCGGGCCGGACACCGCGCCCGCCCTGGTCATCGGCTACGCCACCCCGCCCGACCGGGACTTCCCGGCCGCCCTGGCCGCGCTCTGCGAGCTGCTGCGCACGGCCTGAGCGGGGTGGCCGTAGTCGGCCGGCCGGCTACTTCCGGCCGCCCAGCTGGAAGAGCAGCATGATGAAGCCGGCGAAGACGTGGATGCCGGCGGTGTAGATCACCAGCCGGACGGCGACTCGACGGTTGGCCCACTTGCCGGCGTCGACGGTCTTGGGTGCGGTGGGATCGGCCATGGGGATCTCCTCCTAAGGGCGCTGACGACGGCTCAGTGAGCGGCGGCCGGGCCGCCGCCGAGGCAGAGCTCGCCGCCGGGGCTCTGCAACAGGGTGTGGACGAAGAGCAGTTCGACGCCGTCGGACGAGTCCGCGGCGATGCAGTGCGGGGTGAGCGAGTCGAAGTGGGCGGAGTCGCCGACGTCGAGGTGGTGGACGCGGTCGCCGAGGGTCAGCTTGAGCCGGCCCTGGAGGACGTACAGCCACTCCTCGCCGGGGTGGACCCGGACCACGGCGTCCTGCACGCCCGGGGGGACGTGGACGCGCAGCGCCTGCATGGCCCGGCCGGGGGCGCCGGCCCGCCGGTAGCCCCAGCCGCCCGCGCGGCCGGGTTCGATGGCGCCGCCGCGGACCACCGGGTCGGGCTCGGCCATGGTCTCGCCGAGCAGTCCGGAGACGGAGGTGCCGTAGGCGCGGGCGAGGCCGAGCAGCACGGGCAGGGACGGCTGGCGACGTCCGGTCTCCAGCCGGGACAGATAGGCTGGGGAGAGACCGACCCGGGCCGAGGCCACTTCGAGGGTGAGGCGGCTGCTGAGCCGGTGCTCCCGGAGGCGGGCGGCGAGGCCGGCCACCTCCTGGTCGTCGAGCTGGTCACCCGGGGCGGGGGCCCCGGTGGAGCTGGTGGTCATGTGACCAGTGGACACCCGCCGTGCCGCCCGGGCAAGAACTTTGCCTCTGGGGCAAAAGCCCGGAACCTGCTACGGCCGCGGGATGTTGCGCAGGTTGCTGCGGGCCAGGTCGATCATGCGCCCGACCCCGCCCGAGAGCACCGTCCGCCCGGCCGCCAGGGCGAATCCCTTCAGCTGGGCGGCGGTGATGTGCGGCGGGATGGACAGCGCGTTGGGGTCGGTCACCACGTCCACCAGGGCGGGCCCGGGCCGTTCCAGCGCCTCCGCCAGCACCTCGCGGACCCGGGCCGGTTCGACCACCCGTTTGGCCGGGATGCCCATCGCCCGGGCGATGCCCGCGAAGTCCACGTCCCCGTTGTCGATCTCGGACTCCGGGTAGCCGGAGACCAGCATCTCCAGCTTGATCATGCCGAGCGCGCCGTTGTTGAACACCACGGTCTTCACCGGCAGCCGGTGCTTGGCCACCGTGAGCAGCTCACCGAGCAGCATGGCCAGCCCGCCGTCCCCGGCCATCGCGATCACCTGCCGCCCGGGGCAGGCGAGTTGGGCGCCGATCGCGTGCGGCAGGGCGTTCGCCATCGAGCCGTGCAGGAAGGAGCCGATCACCCGGCGGCGGCCGTTCGGCTGGAGGTAGCGGGCGGCCCAGACGTTGTTCATGCCGGTGTCCACGGTGAACACCGCGTCGTCGGCGGCCACCTCGTCCAGCACCGAGGCGACGTACTCGGGGTGGATCGGCAGGTGCTTCCCGATGTCCCGGGTGTAGGCGCCGACCACGTCCTCCAGTGCCCGGCAGTGCTTGCGGAGCATCTCGTCCAGGAAGGTGCGGTCGCGCGCGCCGGTCAGCAGCGGCAGGACCGCCCGCAGGGTGGCCGCGACGTCCCCGTGGACGGCCAGGTCCAGTGCGGTGCGGCGGCCCAGCCGGGTGGCGTCGTGGTCGACCTGCACGGTGTGCGCCTGCGGCAGGAAGGAGTCGTACGGGAAGTCGGTGCCGAGCAGCACCACCAGGTCGGCGGAGTGCAGGGCCTCGTGGCAGGCGCCGTAGCCGAGCAGGCCGCTCATGCCCACGTCGTACGGGTTGTCGAACTGGATCCACTCCTTGCCGCGCAGCGAGTGCCCGACCGGCGCGTGCAGGGCCCGGGCGGCCTCCATCACCTCGGCGTGCGCCCCGCGCACCCCCGCGCCGCAGAACAGCACCACCTTGCGGGCCGCGTTGAGCAGCCGGGCCAGCTCCTGGACCTGGGACCACGGCGGCGCGGCGACGGCCTGCTCGGTGAGGAAGTGGCTGGTGCCGGTCGGCCCGGCGGCCGGGAGCGCGGCCACGTCGCCGGGGAAGGCCAGCACGGAGACCCCGGGCGCACCGAGCGCGTGCTGCACGGCCACCCGCAGCAGCCGGGGCAGCTGGGCGGGGGTGGAGAGCAGCTCGCACCAGCCGCTGCAGTCGGTGAACACCCGCTCGGGGTGGGTCTCCTGGAAGAAGCCGGTGCCGATCTGCCCGGACGGGATGTGCGAGGCGAGCGCGAGCACCGGCAGGCCGCTGCGCTGGGCGTCGTACAGGCCCTGGATCAGGTGGGTGTTGCCGGGCCCGCAGGAGCCCGCGCAGACCGCCAGCCGGCCGCTCAGCTCGGCCTCGGCAGCGGCCGCGAAGGCCCCGGCCTCCTCGTTGCGGACGTGCACCCAACCGATGCCCTCGGCGCGCCGGATCGCGTCCACGACCGGGTTGAGGCTGTCGCCGACCACCCCGTAGACCCGTTCCACCCCGGCCTGCCGGAGCACCTCCACCATTTGTTCGGCCACGGTCACCATGGGTTCGCTCCCTCGTCCGTCACTCGGCCGCGAGGTGGTCCGGGGACTGCCCGACCTTGCCGCTGACCAGGCCCGCCTGGGGCTGGCGGCGGGCGGGTTCGCGGCCGGGCGGCTGGGCGCAGCGCTCCTGCGCGGGCGGCGCGACCGTCGGCAGGGTGACCGGCGCCCCGGCCTTCACCTGCACCGGCTCCCCGTCGTGCCGCAGGTGCAGCACCTCGCCGCGGCGCAGGGTGTACGTCGTCCCCTCGTGGGTGATCTGCACGCCGAGCAGGTGCCCGCGCACCAGCAGCGAGAAGCCGAGCTTCATCAACCCGGCCGGCAGCCTGGGCCGGAAGGACAGCGTCTCGGCGTGGTCGCGCAGCCCGCCGAAGCCCGCCACCAGGGCCATGCAGGCCCCGGCCAGGGAGGCCATGTGCAGGCCGTCGCGGGTGTTGCCGCCGAGGTCGTGCAGGTCCATCAGGGCGGCCTCGGCGGTGTAGTCGTACGCGAGGTCGAGCTGGCCGACCTCGGCGGCGATCACCGCCTGGGTGCACGCGGACAGCGAGGAGTCGCGGACGGTGAGCCGCTCGTAGTAGGCGAAGTTGCGGGCCTTCTGCTCGTCGGTGAAGGCGTCGCCGCGGACCTGCATGGCGAGCACCAGGTCGGCCTGCTTGACCACCTGCTTCCGGTACAGGTCGAAGTACGGGTAGTGCAGCAGCAGCGGGTACTTCTCGGGCGGGGTGCGTTCGAAGTCCCAGACCTGGTGGTGGGTGAAGCCGTCGGCCTGCGGGTGGACGCCGAGGTCCTCGTCGTACGGGACGTACATCGCGGCGGCGGCGTCCCGCCAGGCGGCGGTCTCCTCGGTGTCGACGCCGAGGTCGGCGGCCTCGCGCGAGTGGCGGGCGGCGGCCTCGGCGGCGGCGCGCAGGTTGCTCTGCGCCATCAGGTTGGTGAAGACGTTGTTGTCGGCGACGGCGCTGTACTCGTCGGGGCCGGTGACGCCCTCGATCCGGAACTTCCCGGCGGCGTCGTGGTGGCCGAGCGAGCGCCACATCCGGGCGGTCTCCACGAGCAGTTCCAGCCCGTACTCGCGCTCGAACTCCTCGTCCCCGGTGGCCCGGACGTAGCGGGCGACGGCGGCGGCGATGTCGGCGCCGATGTGGAAGGCCGCGGTGCCGGCCGGCCAGTAGCCGGAGCACTCCTCGCCGCGGATCGTCCGCCACGGGAACACCGCGCCGGACAGCCCGAGTTGGGCCGCCCGCTCGCGGGCCAGCGGCAGCGTGGTGTGCCGCCAGCGCAGGGCCTGGTTGACGGCGCCGGGCAGGCAGTAGGTGAGCACCGGCAGGACGAAGGTCTCGGTGTCCCAGAAGCTGTGGCCGTCGTAGCCGGGGCCGGTCAACCCCTTGGCGGGGATGGCGCGTTCCTCGCTGCGGGCGCCGGCCTGGAGGACGTGGAAGACGGCGAACCGGACGGCCTGCTGGAGTTCGACGTCGCCCTCGATCTCGATGTCGTTGGTGTCCCAGAACTCCCGCAGGTAGTCGGCCTGTTCGGCGACCAGGCCGTCCCAGCCGGTGTACCGGGCGGCGGTCAGCGCGGCCTCCACCTGGTCCCGGACGGCAGGCAGCGAGCGGGTCGCCGACCAGCCGTAGGACATGAACTTGACCAGCCGCAGCCGCTGGCCGGGCTGGAGCACGGTGGTGACGCTGATCCGGCAGTGGTCGGCCTCCGCCTCGGCGACGGTGTCCAGCTTCTCCGGGCCCTCGATGACGTGGTCCATCCCGGCCGCGACCCGGATGCCGCTGTAGCGGGTGCGGTGCACCAGGACGGCCTTCGTGCCGCCCGCGTGGTGCACCTCGGCCAGCAGCGGCGCCTCCAGGACGGCCGCGGCCCGCGGGTCGCCCTCGGGGCCGCCGGGCAGCTGCTCGTTGGCGACCAGCTCGGACTGGAGCACGATCCGCACCGGACCGTCCACCGCCTCGACGCTGTACTCGACGGCGGCGACGGCGCGCTGGGTGAGCGAGACGAGCCGGGTGGAGCGCACCCGGATGGTCCGCCCGGCCGGGGACATCCATTCGGCCTCGCGCCGCAGCAGCCCTTCCCGGAAGTCCAACCACCGCTTGTGGCCGACGAGTTCGCCGTAGCGCAGGTCGAAGGGCTCGTCGTCGACCAGCAGTCGGATGATCTTGCCGTTGGTCACGTTGATGACGCTCTGGCTGGACTCCGGGTAGCCGTAGCCGCCCTCGCCGTACGGCAGCGGGCGGAGCTCGAAGACGCCGTTGAGGTAGGTGCCGGGCAGGCCGTGCGGCTCGCCCTCGTCCAGGTTGGCGCGCAGGCCGATGTGCCCGTTGGAGAGCGCGAACACCGACTCGGCGCGGGCCATCGCGGTGTGGTCCAGGCCGTGTTCGGTGATCTGCCAGGGGTCGACCGAGAAGTTGTCCAGGTCGGTCATGACGGCTCCCCGGCCAGCAGCTCGGCGAGGTCGTCGACGACCACGGAGGCGCCGTCCCGGCGCAGTTCGGCCGCCTGGCCGGTGCGGTTCACCCCGACCACCGCGCCGAAGCCGCCGGCCCGGCCGGAGGCGACCCCGGCCAGCGCGTCCTCGAAGACCGCGGCGTGCACCGGCTCCACGCCGAGCGTGCGGGCGGCGTACAGGTAGGTGTCGGGGGCGGGCTTGCCCGGCAGGCCCTCCCGCTTGGCGACGATCCCGTCCACGATCACGTCGAACAGCTCCTCGATCCCGGCCGACCGCAGGACGTCCCGGCAGTTGGCGCTGGAGGAGACCACCGCGCTGGGCAGCCCGAGCTCGCGCAGCCGCCGCACGTAGGCCACCGAGCCCTGGTACGGCTGGACGCCCTGTTCCCGGATCATCCGCAGCACGGTCTCGTTCTTGGCCCGGCTGATGCCGTGCACGGTACGGGCGTTGGGCGGGTCGTCGTCGCCGCCCTCGGGCAGCTCGATGCCCCGGCTGGCCAGGAACGCCCGGGTGCCGTCCAGCCGTGGCCGGCCGTCCACGTGGGCGTCGTAGTCGGCGACCGCGTCGAAGGGGACGAACTGCCCGCCGGTGCGGGCGGATTCGGCCCGCAGGAAGGCGTCGAAGGTGTCCTTCCAGGCCGCGGCGTGCACCGTGGCGGTCTGGGTGAGCACCCCGTCGAGGTCGAAGAGGAAAGCGCGGATGTCGTCCGGTAGCCCCAGCATGGGTGCAGTCTTACCCGGGAACGCGGGGAAGCCGCCCATTTCCCGGCGGCGCGTCGCGGGAAGGGCGGCTTCCGGTTCTCCCACGGCTTTACGGGGAGTCGGGCATCTGCGCCTCGGGCGCCTCGATGACGGCGAAGACCGCGCCCTGCGGGTCCGCGACGACGGCCATCCGGCCGGACTGCATGTCGAACGGCGGCTGGATGACCGCGCCGCCCGCCTTCACCAGGGCGTCCACGGTGGAGTCGGCGTCGTCCACCGAGAAGTACGCCATCCAGTGCGAGGGCGTGCCGGGCGCCAGGTACCCGGGGATCGCCTGCATGCCGCCGACCGTGCGGTCGCCGACGTTGAGCGAGAAGTAGCCCTCCATGCCCTGGATGGTGGCCGGGCGCAGGCCGAGCGCGGGGTGGTAGAACCGCCCGGCGGCCTCGGTGTCGGCGGTGTTGAGCTCGTTCCAGACCAGTGCGCCGGGCTCGTTGACCACGCCCGCGCCGATGAAGTCCAGCTTCTGCCAGACGCCGAAGACCGCGCCGGTCGGGTCGGCGGCGATCAGCATCCGGCCGACCGTGCCGACCTCCATCACCGGGTACAGGATCGTGCCGCCCTGCTCGGCGATGGCCCGGCTGCTCGCGTCGGCGTCGTCCGAGGCCAGGTAGGTGGTCCAGCCGACCGGCGGCAGCGGCTGGCCGTCGGGCGCCGACTGCGCCATGATCCCGGCGACCGGCTTGTCGTTGAGCATGCACACGGCGTAGCCGCCGAACTCGGCCGGGCCGATCTCGCCCTGCCAGCCGAACAGGTCGCGGTAGAAGTCGAGCGCGGCCTGCTGGTCGCTCGCCATCAGGTCCACCCAGCACGGCGTGCCGGGCTTGTACGGAGCGGAGACTACGGGCATTGCTGGGCCTCCCGAAGGCAGTGGTCGCCGGGTCTGGGGTCGCCGTCGCGGACGGCGGTCGGCCGTCCGGTGCCGCTCGTGCGCCCGGTGCGCGCGGACGGCGGTACACCGCCCACCATCGGCCCGCCGCCGCGATCCCGCCACCGGACGGCGCCTGGGCGGGCGACCGGGGCGCCGGGCGTGCCGGGCCGGGCCGGGCGTGCCGGGGCACTCACTCGGCGTCGTGCCGGGTGGCCGTGACGAAGTAGGGCTGCACCTTGCCGCTCTGCGCGTAGTCCTTCAGCCGGACGAGCAGTTCGGCCCACGTCCCGGCCACCATCGGGACGCCCTCCTCGCTGCCCGGCTGCCAGCCGCCGTGCCGGAACAGCAGTCGGGTGCGCTCGGGCGCGTCGGGCTGGTCGGCGAGGTCCCAGCTGATCCAGGTGCCGGCCCAGTGCGGCGGGAAGGCACCCGCGTTCGCCCACACCACCTTGTCCAGGTCGGCCCGCTCCCGGCGCAGCCGGAACGGCTCCGGGACGCCGGGGAAGTCGAACAGCAGGGTGTCGCCGTCCCGGTCCACCGCGGTCGTCCACCAGCTGGTCAGCCCGTCGTGGGTGTTGAGCGCGGCGAGGACGACGGCCCGGGGTGCGGCGATGTCGAGCTGCATGGCGATCTCGGGCATGGGGTCCGCCTTTCGGTAGCCTGCGCCCCCCGTTCCCTGCTCCGGCCCCCTCGCCGGCTCCCCCTCCGGCCACCATGGCACGACCCCCGGGCCCGCGCGCCCCGGAGCGGGGCGGCCGGCCCGGGGGTCGGTGCCGTCGTGGACGGTACGGTCAGCCGCCGCTGCCGTAGGTGGTGTTCGCGCAGATGTCGTCGTCCGCCGAGCGGGCGTCGTTGGTGACGGTGGTGGGCAGCGGCGGCGGGGGCGTCGGGGTGCCGGCCCCGGCGGTGCCCGAGCCGCCGGCGGAGGGCGCCGCGCTGCCGCCGTTGGCCGCCGCGAAGTCCTTGCCGACGATCACGGTCACGCCCGGCGTGCTGCCGGCCTCGACGGTCGCGCCCGGGAACATCGCGGCGACCTTCTCGGCGGCCGCCTTCTGCCCGGAGCCGTACTCGATCATGGTGGTCGCGTACTTGGTGCTCGCCGCGGTGCCCGCCTTGGTGACGGTGAACTTGGCGCCCTTCAGCAGGTCGCTCGCCTTGCCGGCCATGCCCGGGACGGTGGTGCCGTTGTAGACGGCCACCTTGATGGACTCGTTGGAGATCTCGGCGGCCGGCGCGGCGTGCGAGGCCGGCGTGGTGGCGGCCGGCGGCGGGGCGGCCGCGGTCGGGCTGGCCGGGGCGTCCGGCTGCTGGCCGGTGGCGTTCTTGCCGTCGATGGTCTGGTCGGCCTTGAGGGTGTCCCAGAGCTTGTTGGCGTCCGGCTGGACCAGGTCGATGTCGGCGTCCTGGGTGCGGTAACGCCAGGGCGCGGTCACGAACTTGAGGTCGTGCATGTCGATGTTCTTCAGCGACAGGCCGAACGAGAGCAGCTTGTCCGCGGAGGACAGCCCCGGGTCGACGGTCAGCGACTTGGTCGCGGCGTCGGCGAGCGGCAGCAGGGTGGTGGGGCTCAGCCCCTCCTTCTTCATCTTGCTGGCGAGCGAGCTGAGGAACGCCTGCTGGCGCTTCATCCGGCCGATGTCGGAGCCGTCGCCGATGCCGTGGCGCAGTCGCACGTAGTCGAGCGCCTTCTGGCCCTCGACGGTCTGCTTGCCCTGGGGGAGGACCAGGTCGCCCTTCTTCTTCAGGTTGGGGTTGATGTCCCCCTCGTAGATCGGCTTCGGCAGGCAGACGTCGACGCCGTTCACGGCCTTGGTCATCGCGGCGAAGCCGTTGAAGTCGACCACCATGGTGTGGTCGACCCGGATGCCGGTGAGCTTCTCCACCGTGTTCTGGGTGCAGGCCGGGTTGCCGTCGTCCGTCCCGCCGGTCGAGAAGGCCGCGTTGAACAGGTCGGTGCCGCCCTTGGTCCACTTGCCGTTGGGCAGCTTGCAGGGCGGTATCTGGACCTTCGCGTTGCGCGGGATCGAGATGCCCACGGCGTGCTTGTGGTCGGCGTAGACGTGCAGCAGGATCGTGGTGTCCGAGCGGGCGCCGCCGTCCTCGCCGCCGCCGAGGTCGGAGTTGTTCTTGCCGCGGCTGTCCGAGCCGATCAGCAGCACGTTGACCGGCTTGTTGCCGTCCGCGTCGGCCTGCGCCTCCGGCGGACGGTCGGTGGCTATCGCGTCCGCGTCGAAGGACTTGATGTTGGCGTTCAGCTTGAAGTAGATCGCGCCGCCGGTGCCCGCGATCAGCACCAGCACGCCGGCCGCCGACCAGGCGACGATCTTCTTCACGTTCTTCTTCTTGGGCTTGCCGCCCTTGCGCGCGGCCGCCCGGCCGCCGGTCGCGGTGCCGTCGGCCTTGCCCGGGTCCGGCTTGCCGCCGCCCCGGCCGCCCTTGGCCTGGGCCGCCCGCCGGGCCTCCGCGCGCCCGCCGGTGCGCGGCGGCGGCACGGTGCCACCGCCCTCGGTCGTGAGCGCGCCGGGGACGTCCTCGCCCCGAGCCGGGCCCTCGCCCCACTGACCTGACATGCGCGTACCTTTCACCGACGGAAGCGACGCCCCGGACGATCTGGCGCACCGCACACAAAGAGACGGCCGAGACCGCTCCCGGGTTGCACATACGACCGTCGATACAAACCGACGAGCGTGGCTTCCGATCATATTTAGGCGTGGCGCGGTCACCGACCTCCGGTCCACCACCAGCCCCGGCAACCAGCGCGCGAGCCCAGGACAGAACAGCAGAAAACGCCGCAATCCGAAGTGACCCACGCCACCCTCGCGCACCGACGACGGAGCCGGGCCGGACGGCGTCCGGCCCGGCCCCGGTCCCGACGGGTCAGCCGCAGCCGCCCGCGGTGTCCCGATCGTAGGCGCCGACCCGGTCGAGCAGTGCGGCCGGGATGCCCTCGGCCGGCTCCCCGGCACCGTCCGCCGGCTCGTCGAAGGCCGTCCGCAGCGTGGCGAGGACGTCCTCGATCCGGTCCAGCCCCCAGAGCCGCTCGCGGCCGATCCGGAAGTACGGGATCCCGAACACGTCGTCGTCGTAGGCCGCGGCCAGCGCGTCCACCGCCTCGGCCCGGATCTCCGGGTCGTGCTCGGCGGCGACCAGCTCGGCGCCGTCCAGCCCGGCCGCGTCGGCCGCCCGGGCCAGCACCTCCGGGTCGCAGATCGGCTCCCCGCGGTGCCAGCGGGCCTCGACCAGCGCCCGGTACAGCTCCCGCTCCCGGCCCAGCCGGCGCGCCTTCAGCCAGGCCAGGTGCGGCAGCTCCCAGGCCTGGTCGTGGTCGATCGGCCAGGCCAGCGGGTAGCCGAACCGCTGGGCGGAGCGCTTGACGTCGGAGAGCAGGTACAGGTGCTTCGCCTTGCTCATCGGCGTGTACAGCACCTCGGCGTCGCGCCCGTGCAGCGCCTTCAGGATGCCCTCGTCGGGCTCCCAGAACGGGTAGTAGTCGATCAGCTCGGGCGCCTGCGGGAAGCGGCGCTCCAACTGGTCCAGGGCCATCCAGCTGTACGGGCTGCGGAAGCTGAAGTACACACGGGGACGCCTACGCATGCGCATGCTCGACGCTCCTTCCTCGGGTCGGGTCGCCGGTGCCGTGGATCGCCCCGGCGAGGAACCCGCCGACCTCGGCGGCCAGTTCGTCCGCGTGGCTGACGTGGAAGCAGTGCCCGTACGCCGGCCGGCGGGACACCGTCGCGGCCGGCATCGCCCGGCCCAGCGCGTCGCTGCGCCGCCGGATCAGGGCCGGGTCGGTGTCGCCGACCAGCACCCTGGTCGGGACGTCCACCCGCGACAGGTCCAGCGTGCCGGTGTTGGCGAACTGGCGGAACAGCGTGCCGATGCCGAACTCACCGATCCGGTCGAGCGCCGTGTCGACGATCGACTCGAACAGCGACTCGCCGAGGGCCTCGTAGCGGGCGCCCAGGGCGATCCGGATCCCGTCCGCCACCGCGAAGCGGAAGGAGCCGGCGAACTCGCGCTCCAGCGCCTCGTCCACCGGGTCCGCGGCCGGGCGGTAGAAGGGGGCGAACACCATCGCCCCGCCCAGGGCCGGCCGGCCGGGGGCGCACAGGTACTCCAGCAGCGCGTTGGCGCCGAGCGAGTGCCCGATCATCCCGGCCGCCGGTTCGCCGAGCAGGGCCATCGCCCGGCCCAGCCACTCCCCCGCGCCCGCCGTACGGCCCCAGGCGTAGTCGTTGCCGGCCCGCCAGGGCAGGTCCAGCGCGACCAGCCGGAACCGGTCCGCCAGCCGCCCGGCGAGCGGCTCCCACTCACGCCAGCCGCCCTCGGCGCCGTGCACCGCGACGACCAGCGGCCCCTGCCCGCCGAGCGGGCGGACGCCGATCGTCTGGCCGTCGACCTCGAACGCGGTCCCGGTCGGCTCAGTCGTCACGGCCCGCCCCGTTCCGGCTCCAGCCGCGGAACACCACGGCACCGACCGCGCCGTCCTCCGAGCAGGACGTCACCACGGACACCTGCCCGTCCCGGGCCGGGTCCTCGCGGTGCCGGGCCAGCACGGCGGCGATCTGCACCATCCCGGCGGCGCCGTCGCACTCCCCGGTCAGCTCCTTGACCCGCAGCCGCTCGCCGTGCCGGCCGAACACGGCCTCCACCGCGCTCCGCTCCACCTCGTCCAGGTGCGGGATGCCCCGCTCGCCGGTGACCACCGAGGTCACCTCCGCCGGGGTGACGCCGGCCGCCCGCAGGGCGTCGCGGAGCCGGCCGGCCAGGCCCTCCGCCGGGTCCGGGGACTGGCCCGGCGCCGCGTACTGGCCGAACTCGGCCGCCAGGATCTCGGCGTCCATCGGGCGGCCCTCGGCCCGGACCCTCGCCGCGTCCTCGGCGACCAGGACGACCGCGGCCTCGCCGAGCGGCAGCCGGGACGGCTCGCCGCCGTACCGGTGCTGCTCGATCCAGGCCCGGTGGGTGCCGAACTCCTCGACCGCGCCCAGCAGCAGGGTCCGGGCGTGGCCCCGCCGGATCAGGGTGCGGCCGTAGCGCAGCACGGAGACCGCGGACAGCTGGCCGCTCGGCACCGTCCCGTTGACGCCCCGGAGGTCGTGCCAGATGGCGCACCGGCTGGCGGCGCAGTTCATCACGGCGTTGGGGAACAGCAGCGGCTCGACCATGTACGGACGGTCGTTGACCAGGGTCTCCCGGTCGAAGTCGGCGGTGGCGCGCAGGCTGCCGGCCGTGCAGCCGAGCACCACGCCGACCTCCTCGCGGTCCTCCTCCGCGAGCACCAGGCCCGCGTCGGCCAGCGCGAGACCGGTGGCCGTCACCGCGAACGCGGTGCTGCGGTCCAGGTTGCCGGTGCGCCTGCGGCCGAGGTGCTCACGGACGTCGAAGTCGACGATCGCGTGCGCCTTCTGGGCCGGCAGCGGCTCGTCGAACATGCCGCCGACGTCGGCGAGTCCGCTCCGGCCCTGCGCCATCGCCCGGGCGAACGCGTCCGCGCCCACGCCCTGGGGGGAGAGCACCCCCCAGCCGGTGATCGCCAGCGAGGTCGTCATCACGCCACCTCGCCGAAGACGGTGACCGCGTTGTTCCCGCCGAACGCGAAGCCGTTGTTCTGCACCACGCGCAGCCGCGCCGGCCGCGCCTCGTTGGGCACCGGGTCGATCCCGACCAGCGCCGGGTCCGCCTGGCGGTGGTTGATGGTGGGCGGCATGAACCCTTCCTTGATACCGAGTACGGACGCGATCGCGCCCAGACCGCTGGCGGCGCCCATGGTGTGGCCCAGCATCGACTTGATCGAGCTCATCGGCGGCGGGGTGTCGCCGAAGACCGACCGGACGGCGGTCGCCTCGGTGAGGTCGTTGGCCGGGGTGCCCGTGCCGTGCGCGCAGATGTAGTCCACGTCGGCCGGGGTGACGCCGGCGTTGGCGTGCGCCCGGCGCATGGCCCGCGCGATGCCGTCCGCGTCGGGGGCCACCGGGTGCCGCGCGTCGCAGCTGAGGCCGTAGCCGAGCACCTCGGCGTAGATCCGGGCGCCGCGCTCCCGCGCCGAGTCCAGGGACTCCAGGAACAGGGCGGCCCCGCCCTCGCCGGCCAGGACGCCGGTGCGGTCGCGGTCGAACGGCGCGCACTCGCTCTCGGCCATCAGGCCGCAGCGGTAGAACCCCGCGTGGCCCCAGCGGACCACCGAGTCCGCGCCGCCGGCCACCATGTAGTCCAACTCGCCGGTGGCGATGAGGTCGTAGGCGTTGCCGATGGTGTAGTTGCTGGCCGCGCAGGCGGCCGAGACCATCATCGACTCGCCGGTGAAGCCCAGTTCCCGGTTGACGGCGGCGCCGATCCGGGCGGTCGGGACGAGGGCGGCGTCCGCCGGGGAGAGGGCGCCGAAGCCGTCCCGCACCCAGTCCTCGGTGAGGCTCTGCAGGACCTGCGCCTCGCCGGTGCAGGTGCCCACGCTGGCCCCGGACCGCGGCCCGGCGATGCGCTCGGGGTCGATCCCGGCGTCCTCCACAGCGAGCCGGGCGGCGGCCGCGGCGAACAGGCTCGCCGGGCCCCACTCCGCCGGGTCGAGTCGGCGCAGGATCGCCGCCGGCTCGAATCCCCGGACCTCACCGGCCATCGCGTGCGGAAAGCCGGTGGTGTCGAAACTGCTGATGGGGGAAATCCCGCTGCGCCCGGCGCGCAGTCCAGCGCCGAAAGCCGCGATTCCGATCCCGATGCTGGTGACCGGGCCGAGCCCGGTGATCACTACGCGCCGGTCCATGGCTCAGTCCTGCCAGCCGGCGTACTGGGCGACGACCTTGTACGTCGCGCTGACGCTGGTCATGTTGGGCAGCTCGGACTGCGGGAGCTCGATCTTGTACTTCTTCTCGATGCGGGCCAGCAGCTCGATGGCGCGCAGCGAGTCGCCGTCGTGGTCCTCGATGAAGTCGTCGTCGTCGGCCAGGTCCTCGGGCTCGATCTCGAGCGCGGCCGCGGCGATCTCCCGCAGTTCCTCGAGGTGCTGGGTCTGAACGGTCTGGGACATGCTGCCCTCCAACGGATATGTAAATATTCCAAGAATCACCATATCCGAGGGGCTCTTATCTACCGCTAAAGCAGCCCTTTCCTCCGGTTGCCCGCCGCCCTTAATCGGACTTGCCAGCCCGTTTGCCGCAATCCTAAGTTCACCGGGCGACCCCCGACGGGGACACGTCGAGAAATTTCACTCAGCAGCGGGATAGGAATCGCGAATGCTCAGAATGCTACTTCGATGGGTCCTCGTCATTCCAGTGCGGGTCATTCTCCGACCACGCGTGCGGGGATTGGAGAACATTCCCGCGCGGGGCCCCTTCATCATCGCGGCGAATCACCTGTCGTTCTTCGACTCGGTCTTCATCTCGCTGCTGGCGCCGCGCCGGGTCTACTTCATCGGCAAGCAGGGCTGGCTCACGATGCCCGGCCGCAAGGGCCGGTTGCAGGCCCGCTTCTTCCGGGCCGTCGGCATGATCTCGGTGGACAGCACCAGCGGCTCCGGGACGATGGCGGCGCTGGACACCTCGCTGCGGGTCCTGCGCGAGGGCCATGCGGTCGGCGTCCACGTGGAGGGCACCCGCTCGCCCGACGGCCGCTTGTACAAGGGCAACACCGGCACCGCCTGGGTCGCCCTGCGCAGCGGCGTGCCGGTCGTCCCGTGCGGGCTGATCGGGACCGAACGGGTCCACCCGGCGGGCAGCAAGCGGCTCTACGTCGAGCGCTTCGACGTCCGTTTCGGCGCCCCGCTGGACTTCTCGGACCAGCGCGGCCGGGAGGACGACCGCCGCGCGCGGCGGGCCGTGACCGACCGCATCACCGAGGCGATCGCCCGGCTGTCCGGGCAGGAGTACGTCGCCGTGTACGCGGAGACGGTGAAAAAGCGGATAGCCGCCGAGCGGGCCCGGGAATCCACCTCCACACCGTGAAATCAGGCACCCGGAACACGTGGGCGGTGTGACGGCCCTGGGCGCACCGGACACCGCACCGACACAATTAATTACCCGCGAGTAACATCAAGTTCAGCTCAAGCGGAGTTGACACGGCTGTCAGGCTCACGAAGGATTACCTGCCAGCTCGGGGGGGCTGTTGTGCCTCGCCGTGACAAGCAGACTTTGCCGGGGGGTGACTGATCCCCCGTCAAATATCAGGGGGAGTCAGCCAGTGGAGTTCCAGGTACTTGGCCCGATCGAGATCCGAACCCACGACGGGGCTCAGGTATCGCCGAAGGCTCTCAAGGTCCGCTCGCTCCTGGCCTACCTCTGCGCCCACAGCGGGCGGACCGTCCCCTCCAGCCGGCTGGTCGAGGCCCTGTGGTCCGGGATGCCCCCGCAGACCGCGTCGACGGCGCTGCACGTGTACGTGTCCAAGCTGCGCAAGTACCTCCACGACCTGGGCCTGCCGGCGAGCACCCTGATCACCACGCACCCCCCGGGCTACCGGCTGAACCTGGCCGACTGCTCACTGGACCTGGACCGGTTCGAGGGCCTGCTGCGGGACGCGCAGGACCTGCACTCCCGGGGGCACGTCCAGGAGGCCTCCCGCTCGGTGAGCGCGGCGATCGCGCTCTGGCGCGGCCGCGCCTTCGAGGACCTGCGCACGATCCCCGCCTTCAACAGCCTCGGCCGGCGCCTGGACGAGCGGCTGATCTACGCCTACGAGCAGCGCTTCGAGCTGGAGCTCGCGCTGGGCAACCACCGCACCCTGATCAGCGAGATCCACTCCCTGATGGACGAACTGCCCACGTGGGAGAACCTCTACGGGTACCTCATCATGGTGCTCTACCGCAGCGGCCGGACCGCCGAGGCGCTCTCGGCGTACAGCCGGATCCGCCGCACCATGGTCCAGGAGCTCGGCATCGAACCGAGCCCCCGGCTCCAGCAGTTGCAGCGCGCGGTGCTCCAGCACGACCCGGTGCTGAACGACCCGGGGTTCGTGCTGGCCCGCCCGCTGGCCTCCTGACCGAGCGGGTCCGCTCCTGACCGACCGGGTCCCCGGCCGGCGCGTCGTGCGCACCGGCCGGGGACCCGGCGTTCGGGTCAGTTGCCGATTCCGCCGTCGATCTGCAGCACCTGGCCGGTGATGTACCCGGCGCGCCCGGAGGCCAGGAACGCGACCGCGTCGGCCACCTCGGCCGCCGAACCGGCCCGGCCCAGCGGGATCTTGGCGAGGGCCTTCGCCCGGGCCTTGTCGCCCATCCCGTCGGTCATGTCGGTGGCGATCAGGCCCGGGGCCACCACGTTGGCCCGGATGCCGAACCGCGCCACCTCCTTGGCCAGCGACTTGGTGAAGCCGATGATCCCGGCCTTGGACGCGGCGTAGTTGGACTGCGTCGCGTTGCCGTACACCCCGGAGACCGAGGACAGGTTGACGATGCTCCCGCCGCCCTGCTTGATCATCGGGAAGACCGCCGCCCGGCAGGCGTTGTAGGTGCCGGTCAGGTTGGTGTCGAGCACGCTGCGCCAGTCGTCCCCGCTCATCGTCGCCAGCGGCGAGTCGCGCACGATCCCCGCGCTGGTGACCAGCACGTCGAGCCGACCGAGCCGGGTGCGGGCCGCGGTCAGGAACTCCGTCACGGCCTGCTCGTCCGCGACGTCCGCCGCCGCGCCGAACACCACCCGCCCGTGCTCCTCGGCCAGCCGCTCGATCTCCTCGGCGCCCTCGGGGCGGGTGCGGTAGCAGTAGCCGACGTCGTACCCGTCGGCCAGGAAGCGCTCCACCACGGCCCGTCCGATGCCGCGCGAGCCGCCGGTGACGACGGCGACCGGGGTGGCCGGGGTCTCGGGGGTCTCCTCCGCGGTCATCACGCCGTCACCAGCTTCGCGGCCAGCAGGTCGTGGACCGAGATGAGCGAGCGCACCTCCTGGAGGTTCGACTCCCCCATCGTCACCTGGTACTTGCGCTCCAGCGCGACCATGATCTCCATGGCGAGCAGGGAGTCCACGTCCAGGTCCTCCTTGAAGTCGGCGGTGTCGGTCACCTCCGCTTCCTCGACGTCCAGGATCTCGGCGATGGTGCGGCGCAGGTCCTCGAGGTCCAGGACGGTCGTCGGCTCCGGCATGTGTGTCTCCTGCATGGTTCGTTGTGATCGGTGGGCCGGGTGGGCCGGGTGGGCCGTCGGCCGGGTGGTCGGCAGGCCGTCAGACCAGGCCCTCGCCGCCGTCGACGGCGATCGTGTTGCCGGTCATCCAGGACAGGTCGCTGGCCGAGAGCATCAGGATGGTCTCCGCCACGTCCTCCGGGGTGGTCGTGCGGCCGTGCGGGTTCCCCTCGCGTGCCCGCTGCGCCAGCCCCGCGCTGTTCGGGATGCGCTGCATCGCCGGGGTGAGCGTCATGCCGGCACGCAGCGCGTTCACCGCGATGCCCGCGGGCGCCAGCTCCACCGCCAACTGGCGGACGTGGGAGCCGAGCACGGCCTTGGCCGCGGACACCGCGCCGTAGCTGGGCATCGCGTGCTCGTCGCCGCGGCTGGTCAGGGCGAACACCTTGGCGCCCCGGGGCAGCAGGCCGGCCACGTACAGGTCCCTGGTCCAGTAGACCAGGCTGTGTCCCATGACGTCGGCGGTCATCTCCATCTGCCGCTGGCTGATCACGTCGGCCTGGTCGTCCTGCGGGATGAACGGCAGCAGGCTGCCGAAGGCGAGCGAGTGCAGCAGCACCCGCACCCCGGCCCCGCCGGTGGCCTCGGCGACCAGCGGCACCAGTTCGGCGCGGGTCTGCTTGCTCGCCGCGTTGCGGTTGTGGAAGACGACCTGGACGCCCGTCGCGCGGAGCTCCTCGATCAGCGCGTCCACCTCGTCCTGCTGGGACGCGGTGCTGAAGTGGACGCCGAAGATGTTCGCGCCCTCGCGGGCCATGGCCAGGGCCGTGGCCCGGCCCATGCCGCTGGAGGCGCCGAGGATCAGGCACCACGATCCCTTGACGGATGACAGCATTTCCACCTCTTGGTTCGTGAGATCAGGTCAGGTCTGGGGCGTGTCGTGGGCCGCCGCCGGGGAGGTCAGGGCGAACGCGAGGTTGCCCGGGCCGGCGGCGGTCACGACCAGCCGGGGGCCGGGGTCCGCCGCGCGGAGCCCCTCGGCCAGCAGCTGCACGGGCGCCAGCGCACCGGCGTGCGGGGCGGCGACCGGGACGGACACCCGGTCGGGCGCCCAGGCCCGGACTGCCGCGGTGACCAGCTCCGCGACCGGCGAGCCGTCGGTCACCAGCCGCACCGGGACGGTCGGCCGCTCGGGCCGCTCGGCGCAGAGCGCGTCCAGGGTCTCCCGGACGATCCACTCCGCCCGGCCGCGGCCGGCCGCCGCGGAGAGCGCGGCGGGCGGCAGGAAGCGCAGGGCCGTACGCAGCACGGCGCCGCCGGGAGGCACCGCGGTGCCCGCCGGGCGCAGCACGAACACCGCGGCCCCCGACTCGGGCACCGCGCGGCCCGCGTGCGGGTCCGCCGCCTCGGTCGCGCCGGCCAGCACCGCGTCGCCGCGCCCGCCCGCGAGCTCGTGGGCCGCCAGGTGCAGCGCCTCGACGCCGGCCACCCGGGGCGAGGTCACGGTCAGGTTGAAGCCCTTGAGCCGGTACTCGGTGGACAGCTTCGCGGCGACCAGGTTGACCGAGAAGAACGGCGTGGTCATCGGGCTGAGCGCGCCGATGCCCTCGCTCCGCACGGTCTGCTCGATCTCGGCGTGCAGCGCGGCCACCGCGCTGTTGGTGCCGACCACGACCCCGCACCGCTCCTCGCCGTACGGGGCGAGCCCGGCCGGGTGCCCGGCCTGGGCCTCCCGGGCGGCGGCCAGCAGGTACTGGCAGGACTCGGGCAGGTACTTGTAGCCGCGCGGGCCCAGCCGGGCCTTGTAGTCGAACCAGACCTCGCCGTCGGGGAGTCCGGCCGGGCGGGCGACCAGGCCCACCCCGGCGACCACCGATTCGGCCACCGCGTTCCAGGCCGTCACCGGGCCTCCCCTCCGAACACCATCGAGAAGTTGTTGCCGCCGAACCCGTAGGCGTTGACCAGCACCGTCGGCCGGTCGAGCGGGACGGCACCCGCCTGCGGGAGCCACAGCGGGCACTCCGGGTCCTGCTCCACCAGCGGGACGTTGGCCGGGAGTTCGCCGTGCCGGGCCATCAGCGCCGCGCAGACCGCGGCGAAGGCGGCGGCCGAGCCGGCCGAGTGTCCGAGGAAGGCCTTGAGGCTGAACAGCGGCACGTCGTCCGCCCGCCCGCCCAGCACCTCGCGCAGCACGGTGGCCTCGACCACGTCGTTCTGCCGGGTGCCGGTGCCGTGCGGGATGACGCAGTCGACCGCGTCGGGCCCGAGCCCGGCCTCGCGCAGCGCCTCCTCGGCGACCCGCACCAGCTGGCGGCCCGCCGGGTCGGGCGAGGTCGGGTGGTGGGCGTCGCAGCTCCAGGCGGTGCCGAGCAGCCGGCCGTAGCCGGGCCGGCCGGCCGCGGCCCGGGCGGACTGCACCACCAGCATCGCCGCGCCCTCGCCGAAGACGGTGCCCCGGCGGCCCAGGTCGAACGGGCGGCAGCCGGACGGGTCGTTGACGCCGAGCCGGCTGAAGGCCGCGAGCGGCACCCAGGCCAGCGATTCCGCCCCGCCGACCAGGACCGTCTCCGCCTCGCCGCGGCGCACCAGGTCCATGGCGACCGAGAGCGCGTAGCCGCTGGCGGCGCAGGCGTTGCTCACGCTGATGTTGGGGCCGAAGGCGCCGAGTTCACCGCCGACGGCGGAGGCGACCGGGAAGGTCGGCGACCAGTCCTGCTCGGACCGGCCGGCCTCGCCGGGCGCGACGCCGTCGCGCTCCCCGGTCTCGCCGCCCGCCGTGCCGATCACCACGGCCATGTCGGCGATCTCGTCGGCGTCGAGGCCGGCGTCGGCGACCGCCTCCCGGGCCGCGTGCAGCGCGAACTCCGTGGTCCGGCCGTACCGTCCGGGCGCCCCGTCGGCCGGCCACCGGCCCGGCACCTGGTAGGCCAGGGCGTCCGGGACCCGCTCGGTGAGCCCCGGCACCGCGGCCGGCGGCCCGGCCGGGGCCCGCAGGCCCGCCCAGAACGCGTCCGCGCCCGGGCCGAGGCAGCTGACCGCGCCGATCCCGGTCACCCGGACCTCGGGGCGGCCCTCGTTCCCACTCATCAGGTACCCCATTCCCGGGTGGCCGGCGAATGCGCCTGACCTGGAATTTCCGAAATTCGGTCGCCCCGGCGGCCACGGTTTATCGGGCCTGCCGTACATTTCTCGACCGAGTCGTCGGCGAGCGTACCGCGGCCCCGCTAAAGCTGCCCTAAAAAACCGGCAAGCCGCGCCCTACCCGGCTCCGAAGCGCAGGGTTTCAGCGGCGGACCACCTGCGGAATAGTGCCTGTTTAAGCCCTGCTTTAGCCGGTCCGCATTATGCTGACGCGGGCACCGAATTCACCGTGGCGGGTCCGGAAATCCGCCGGCCGGACCGGGGAAACGGCTGCCGGAATCAAGGAGGGACACATGCTCGACAAGGTGATGGATCGGCTGCACGACCCCGCGGTCTACGCCCTTCCGGTCATGGCATTGCTGATCTGCATCGAGATGCTCGCGCTCAAGTACGGCGATGACGACGACCTGGCCGGATACGACCTGCGGGACCACCGGACGAGCATCCTCACCGGCCTGGGCTCGCTGATCTCGTCGACCCTGCTGCGGACCGTCGCACTGGCCCTGTACCTGCTGGTCTACGAGTACGTCGCACCCTGGCACCTGTCGGCGACCTCGTGGACCACCTGGGTCTTCCTGTTCTTCGCCGTGGAGTTCCTGCTCTACTGGTACCACCGGGCCGCGCACGGCATCCGGCTCATCTGGGCGGGCCACCAGGTCCACCACTCCAGCCAGTACTTCAACCTGTCGACCGCGCTGCGCCGCAAGTGGGCGCAGTGGTTCGAGAAGCTGATCTGGCTGCCGCTGCCGCTGCTCGGCGTGCACCCCGCGCTGGTCTTCGGCATGCACTCGGCGCACCTGCTTTTCGGCCTGTTCTCGCACACCGAGAAGATCGGTCGGCTGCCCCGACCGATCGAGTACGTATTCGTCACGCCCTCGCACCACCGGGTGCACCACGGCAACGACGCGGAATACATCGACAAGAACTTCGGCAGCATCCTGATCATCTGGGACCGCATGTTCGGCACCTTCCAGCAGGAGGTGCAGCGCCCGACCTACGGCCTGACGAAGCAGCTGAACAGCTACAACATCTGGACCGTCCAGGTGCACGAGTTCAAGAACATGTTCCGGGACGTGCGCCAGGCCCGGACCGTCCGGCACAAGCTCGGCTACGTCTTCGGCCCGCCCGGGTGGCAGCCCGCCGAGGACCGCGGCCGTCGGCCGGAGGGCGGCGAGCCGACCGGCGCCGCCGCCGGACAGCCCGCGGAGCTGCCCGCGTGAGCGAGACCACCGAGTCCGCCCGCCAGGGAGGGGGCCCGTCGGCCCCCTCCCCGCGGCGGGGTTTCCGCGGCCACCCGTGGCTGACCCTGATCACCCTGTCCATCGGCGCGATGATGGTGTCGCTCGACGGCATGATCGTCACCGTCGCCCAGCCGGCCATGCAGGCCGACCTCGGCGCGGACCTCACCGGGGTCCAGTGGGTGACCAACGGGTACCTGCTGGCGGTCGCCGCCCTGCTGATCACCGCGGGCAAGCTCGGCGACCGGTTCGGGCACCGCAAGGTGTTCCTCACCGGCGTCATCGGTTTCACCGCCTCCTCGGTCGCCATCGGCCTGTCCACCAGCCTGGGCTGGGTGGTCGGCCTGCGCGTCCTCCAGGGCGTCTTCGGCGCGCTGATGCAGCCGGCCACGCTGGGGCTGCTGCGCAGCGCCTTCCCGGCGGACAAGCTCAACATGCCCATCGCGGTGCGCAGCGCGGTCATCGCGGCCTCCACCGCGGCCGGCCCGGTCGTGGGCGGCCTGATCGTCGAGCACGTCAGCTGGGGCTGGGTCTTCTTCCTCAACGTGCCGCTCGGCCTGGCGGCCCTCGCCCTGGGCCTGCTGGTCCTGCGCGACGTGCGCGCGGAGCGCTCGGGCGGCCGGCTCGACCTGCCCGGCATCGTGGTCCTGGCCGGCGCGCTCTGCGCGCTCGTCCGGGGTCTGGCCGAGGTGTCCCGGCACGGCTGGGGCGCCCCCGGGACGCTGGTCTACCTGGCCGGGGCCGTCCTGCTTGGCGTGCTCTTCGTCCAGTGGGAGCGACGGGCCGCGGACCCGCTGGTCCCGCTGCGGATCTTCCGTTCCGCCCGCTTCTCGGTGGGCGTCAGCACGGTGATCGTGATGGCCTTCGTCATGGTCGGCGCCCCGTTCGTGCTGGTCTTCTACCTCCAGAACGTGCTGGGGCTCTCCCCCGCGCAGTCCGGCGTCCGGGTGCTGAGCCTGACCCTGCTGATGATCGTCGGCGCCCCGCCGGCGGCGATGTGGATCAGCCGCTCGGGCCCGCGGACGCCGGTCGTCGCCGGTCTCGGCGTCACCGCCCTGGGCATGTGCCTGCTGGCGACCCTCGACGCGGACTCGGGCACGCCCGAGATGACGGCCTACTTCTTCCTGCTCGGGCTCGGCTTCAGCCCGGTCATGGTCGGCGGTACCAAGCTCGTCATGTCCAGCGCCCCGGTGGAGTTCGCCGGGGTGGCGGGCGGCATGCAGCAGACCGCGATGCAGATCGGTGGCAGCCTCGGCATCGCCACCGCCGGTGCGATCGTCGCCGCGCAGACCGCCTCGGCGCTGCCCGACCGGCTCGCCGCCGCCGGGATCACGGTGCCGCCCGGGCAGGACCAGCAGGCCCTCAAGGCCGCGGCGGTCGGACTGCCGCCGGACCTCGGGCTGACCGGACCGGCGCACGAGCTGCTGGCCGGGATCAGCCGGTCGGTCTTCCTGGACGGGATGCACCACGCCCTCCTGGCCACCGCCGTGGTGGCCGCCCTGGGTGCGCTGGCCGGCCTGTGGGCGCGGCCGGAGCGGCCCGCACCGGACGGACCGCCGGCGACGTGATCGAACGCATCCTGCCCGCCGCGGTGGCCAGTTCGGCGATGCGTACGCCGGTACCGGTCACCCGCCCGCCGTCCCGGGAGCAGACGCCCCTGGCGCTGGCGTCCCGGCGGCGGGCGATCGCGGCGGGCCGGCGGTGCGCCCGGCGGGCCCTCGGCAAGCTGGGGGCACCGATCGGGCCGCTGGCCACCGGCCCGACGGACGAGCCGCTGTGGCCGGACGGCGTGGTCGGCGCCGTCACCCACTGCGTCGGCTACGCCGCCGCCGCGGTGGCCCGGGCCGCCGACCTGGCCGGCCTCGGCATCGACGCCGAGCCGCACCGGCCGCTGTGCGTCGGCGTCCTGGAGGCGATCGCGCTCAGCGACGAGCGCGCGCACCTGCGGGAGCTCGCCCGGGCCCGGCCCGGGATCCACTGGGAGCGCCTCCTGTTCAGCGCCAAGGAGTCGCTCCACCGGGCCTGGCTCCCGGTGACCAGGCGTCGGCTCGACTTCACCGACGCCGAGGTCCGGTTCGGCCCGGCGGCGCCCGGCCCGGGCCCGGCCCAGGGACGTTTCGAGATCCGTCTGCTGCCGTCCGGTCCGCCGGACGGCAGCACGACCGGCCACGGCCTGGAAGGGCGCTGGCTGGTCGACGGGGGGTTGGTGGCCACCGCGGTGACGGCTTCCGCCGCCGCGGCCCGGCGCCCCCTCCGACCGGGACGGCGGGCTGCGCCCTCTCCGTCCTGACCCTTCATCAACCGCTTCACGTGGGCTGCCCCAATGGTGCTGTGCCGCCCCACACGTACGAGGAGATTCGGCATGAGTACTGCGACTATCGAAACCGGCCAGGAGATCGCTCCCGGGGCCCGGCGGCTGCGCGCCCTGTTCGAGCGGCCCGGCCCGGTGCGGATCGTCGGCGCGCACAACCCGCTCGGCGCCCGCCTCGCCGAGCGGGCCGGCTTCGACGGCGTCTGGTCCAGCGGCCTGGAGGTCTCCGCCTCCCAGGGCGTCCCCGACACCGACATCCTCACGATGAGCGAACTGCTCGGCGTCGCCTCCTCGTTGGCCGCCGCCGTCGACGTCCCGGTGGTCGCCGACTGCGACGCCGGCTACGGCAACGCCCACAACGTGATGAACATGATCCGGCGCTACGAGGCCGCCGGGATCGCCGCGGTGTCCATCGAGGACAAGCGCTTCCCGAAGGTCAACAGCTTCATCCCGGGCCGCCAGGAGCTCGCCCCGATCGGGGAGTTCTGCGGCAAGCTGGCCGCCGCCAAGGCCGCCCAGCGCACCGCCGACTTCATGGTCATCGCCCGGATCGAGGCCCTGATCGCCGGCTGGGGGATGGACGAGGCGCTGCGCCGCGGCGAGGCCTACGCGCGGGCCGGCGCCGACGCGGTGCTGATCCACGCCAAGGGCGACTCCCCGGAGCCCGTCCTGCGCTTCCTGGAGCAGTGGACCCTGCCGACGCCGGTCGTCGTCGTCCCGACCACCTACCACACCATCACCGCGAGCGAACTGGCCGACGCCGGCGCCAAGATGGTCATCTACGCCAACCACGGCCTGCGGGCCGGCATCACCGCCGTCAGCGGTGTCTTCGAGGAGATCCTGCGGGACGACCGGACCACCGGCATCGAGCACCGGATCGCCCCGCTGTCCACCGTCTTCGACCTCCAGGGCATGCCCGTCCAGAAGCGGCACGAGGCGGAGTTCATCACCCCGTTCGAGTCCCGGGCCCGCGCGGTGGTCGTGCCGGGGGCGCCCGGCGAGGCCGTCGAGACGCCGGCCGCCGTGCTCGACCAGCAGACCGCCGCCCTGCGCCGCGGCGGGATCGAGTCGGTCGCCCTCGCGGTCGCGGCGGACGCGCCCGAGCACCGCCCGCAGGACGTGACCGTCCTCGCCGAGCACACCGACGCGGCCGGCGCCGTGCTGGCGCTGCCCGACACCGCGACCGGCGGCACCGTGGTGCTGTCCGGCGACGCCTTCGTGGCGAGCGGCCCGCTGCGTCAACTCGCGGCGGCCACCGGCGACATCACCGTCCTGGTCGACGTCTCCGCCGGTGCCGGCGCCGCCCGCCGCGCCGACGCGCTGCCGCTGCGGCTCAACTCGGTGCTGCGGGACGGCCGCCGGATCGCCGCCGGCGACCTCGGCGAGGTCGTGGGGATCGGCGGCGAGGACGCCGACGGGGAGCTGGCCGGCGCCGCCGTCTTCTCCCCGCAGGGCTGGGCCGCCGTCCGCACCGTCGCGGAGAAGCACCGGGCCAACGGGCAGCCGGCCACCCTCGCCGACCTGATCGCCGGCCTGCTGGACGCCGGTCACCGGATCGGCGCGGTCGAGATCGGCTCCGGCTGGCTGGAGCTGCGCACCGCGCAGGACGTCCGCCGCGCCGCCGAGCTGCTGGCGGGTCAGGAGGCCGGCCGATGAGCACCGCCACCGCCACCAAGACCGCCGGACTGGCCGCGCGCGAGGTCGTCGGCCTGCTCCGCGAGCGCGGCTTCGGCCCGTTCACCGGGGTGCCCTGCTCCTTCCTCGGCCCGGTGATCAGCTGCCTGGAGGCCGAGCACCCGCAGGACTACGTCATCGCCGCCAACGAGGGCGAGGCGGTGGCCATCGCGGCCGGTGCCCGGCTCGCCGGGCGGCGGCCGGTCGTCATCCTGCAGAACTCCGGCCTGGGCAACACCGTCAACCCGCTCACCTCGCTCTGCCACACCCTGCGGGTGCCCGTGCTGCTGCTGGTCACCTGGCGCGGCCGCCCGGGCAACCCGGACGAGCCGCAGCACGAGCTGATGGGCGAGATCACGCCCGAGATGCTCACCGCCATGCGGATCCGCAACGAGCTGCTGCCCGACGACCCGGCCGTGCTCGCCGAGCGGCTGGACGAGGCGGCGGCGCACATGGACGCCACCGGCCTGCCGTTCGCCTTCGTCGTCCCGAAGGGCGCCATCGCCCCCTACCCGAAGGCGGAGCAGACCCCGGCCGCCGCCGGGCCGGAGCTGATGAAGCGCGCCGAGGCGATCGGCCAGATCGTCGCCGCGATGGACCCGCGCACCCTGCTGGTCGCCACCACCGGCAAGACCGCCCGGGAGCTGGAGCGGGACCACGACCGGCCGGAGAACCTCTACATCGTCGGCTCCATGGGCTGCGCGTCCAGCGTGGCGCTCGGCGTCGCCCTGCACACCGACCGCCCGGTCGCCGTGCTGGACGGGGACGGCGCCGCCCTGATGCGGCTGGAGGCGATGGCCGCCATCGGCCGCGAGACCCGCACCGGGCTGTGCCACCTGCTGCTCGACAACCAGGCGTACGAGTCGACCGGCGGCCAGCCGACCGCCTCGGCCGGGGTGGACTTCGGCGCCATCGCCGCCGCCTGCGGCTACCGCGCGAGCCACGACGTCTCCGACGGGCCCGCGCTGCGGGCCGCGGTGGTCCGGGCGCAGGCCGAGGGCGGCGCCCACCTGATCCGGGTGCGCATCGCCCCCGGTTCGGACCCGGGCCTCGGCCGCCCCGCCCTCGCCCCACCCCAGTCAGCAGCCCGATTCGCGGAGGCGATCACCCGATGAGCGACCGTACGACGTCCCGGCCCGAGCGCCTGGTCCTGATGAACCCCGGCCCGGTCATCACCGACGACCGGGTCCGCTCGGCGCTGGCCGGCCCGGACATGTGCCACCGCGAGCCCGAGTTCTCCGAGCTGATGACCCGGGTGCGGGAGAAGACCACCCGCGCCGCCGGCGGCGACGAGCGGCACACCTCGGTCGTCCTCACCGGCTCCGGCACCTCCGCCGTGGAGGCGGCCGTCGCCTCGGCGGTGCCCGCGGACGGCGCGCTGCTGGTCGTCGACAACGGCCACTACGGCGAGCGCTTCCAGCACATCGCCGCCACCCACGGCATCCGCACCCGGCACCTGGAGTTCGGCTGGGCCACCCCGGTCGACCTCGCCGCGGTCGACCGGGCGCTCGCCGAGGACCCGGGCCTGACCCACGTCGGCGTGGTCCACCACGAGACCAGCAGCGGCATGCTCAACGACGTGGCCGCGATCGCCCGGATCGCGCACGCCCACGGCCGCCAGGTGATCGTCGACGCGGTGAGCACCGTCGGCGCCGAGCGCCTCTCGCTCGCCGAGGACGGGATCGACTGGCTGGCCGGCTCGGCCAACAAGTGCCTGGAGGGCGCCCCCGGCCTGGCCTTCGTCAGCGCCGCCCGGACGGCCTTCGAGGGGCTGGCCGGCGGCCCGCGCCGCACCTACTACCTGGACCTGTACCGGCACTACACGGCGCAGGAGAAGGCCGTCGCCCCCGCCTTCACCCCCGGCATCCCGGCCTTCTACGCCTTCGACGCGGCGCTCGACCTCGCGCTGGCCGAGGGCTGGCAGGCCCGCAACGAGCGGTACGCCGGGCTGGCCCGGCAGCTGCGCGCCGGCCTGGAGCGGCTCGGCCTGGAGCTGCTGCTCCCCGCCGACCAGCGGGCCGCCGGACTGACCGCCATCCGCATCCCCGCGGGCAGCAGCTACCAGGAGCTCCACCGGGGCCTGCGGGCCGAGGGCTTCGTCATCTACAGCGCGCAGGAGAAGCTCGCCAAGGACTTCTTCCGGCTGTCGACCATGGGTCGCATGACCACGGAGGACATCGAGCGCTTCCTGGCCGTGCTGGCCCGCCTGCTGCCCGCCCGCAGTTGACCCGCGCCCCGTCAGGCAATCCGCAGACCCAGTGAATGAGGCACAGGTGACCACTCCGCGAGCGCACGACGCATCGGCCCGGACCGCGCCGGCGACCCGGCCGTACCGGCTGGTCCTGGTCGGTGGGGGTCCTAGAGCGACCTACCTCCTGGAGCGGCTGTCGGCGACCGTCGACCGGCTCGGCGAGGGGCGCCGGCTCGACGTCCGGGTGTTCGAGCGGACCGGCGAGTTCGGGGCCGGCCAGGCCCACAGCCCCACGCAGGCGCGGACCAGCTACCTCAACCGGATCGGCTGCCAGGTGAGCTTCGCCGCCGACGACACCGTCGTCGGGGCGGGGCCGCTGCGGCCCGAGGCGGAGCGGCCGACCCTGCACGAGTGGTGCCGGCGCCGGTTCGCGGAGACCGGGGAGCCGGACTTCGACCTGGCCCCCGAGGACTGGCCCAAGCGGTACGTCCACGGGCTCGCGCTGCGGGACATGTTCGACGCCTTCGCCGCCGACCTGACCCGGCACCCGGGCACCGAACTCCACCTGCACGAGGCGGAGGTGGTGGACGTCGAACCGGACGGCGACGGCCTGCGGGTCGTCACCAAGGACGGCGAGCACTACCCGGCCGACGAGGTGGTGCTGCTCACCGGGCACTCGTACCACGACGAGCGGCGGGCCCCGGCGGGCCGGCGGCTGGCCGAGCTGGCCGAGCGCGGCGGCGCCCGGTACGTGGCCCACCCCTACCCGATGACCGTGGAACTCGCGCCCGAGCACAGCGGCCCCGGGGCCGTCGTCGGCTGCGCGGGCATGGGGCTCACCGCCATCGACGCGGTCCTGCACCTGACCGAGGGCCGCGGCGGCACCTTCCACGAGGAGCCCGGGCGCGGCCTCGTCTACCGCCCCAGCGGGGCCGAGCCCGCCGGGATCGTCGCGTTCAGCGGCTCGGGCCTGTTCACCTTCGCCCGGCCCGACAACCACAAGCCGAGCAGCGGCGCCGGCGACCACCCGGGCACCTTCCTCACCGAGGAGGCGATCCGCCGGCTGCGGGCCCAGGTCGGCCGCCCGAACCCCGGCGGGGCCGACCGGCCGGCCCAGCTCGACTTCGAGCAGGACGTGCTGCCGCTGATCGTGCTGGAGATGGCCCACCTGCACTACGTCACCCTGTTCGGGCCCGGCAGCGCCCTGCTGCTGACCCAGCGCGCCCTGCCGGGCTACCTGGCCTTCCTGGGCGGCGCCGCCGGGCCGGGCGAGGATCCCGGCCGGCTGCTGGCCCCGCTGGACGGCGCGGTCGACGAGGTGGCCGACGTGCTGGCGGCCGTCCTCGACGGGGGGCTCGGCCTGGCCGCGGCCCAGCGGTCGGTCTCCTGGCCGGTCCGGGACGTCCTGCTGCACTGGACCGACACGGTGTTCGGGCCCGCGGTGCGGGCCGAGGTCGAGCGCCTGGTCGACGCCGGGGAGCCGGTCCGGCCGGTGCTGGACGGCCGGAGCTCGCCCTGGGCGCTGGAGACCGCGCCCAAGGGCAACCGCTTCTCCTGGCAGGCCGCCGTCCAGCCGGTGCGCCGCACCGGCTCCCCGGACGAATTCCGCGGCGCCGTCCTGGAGTTCATGGCCGACGACCAGACCTGGGCCCGCCAGGGCAACCTGCGCAACCCGCACAAGGCCGCCGCGGACGGGGTCTGGCGCGACCTGCGCTCGGTGATCTCCTACGCCGTGGACCACGCCGGGCTGACCGCGGAGTCCCAGCGGTGCTTCCTCCAGCGCTACGTCCGCCACCACAACCGGCTGGCCAACGGAGCCGCCCCGGAGATCATGGTGAAGATCGCCGCGCTGATCGAGCACGGGCTGCTCGACGTCGGGGCCGGCCCCGAGGCCCGGGTGGCGCTCGACGAGCGGACCGGCCGGGTCGTCGTCGAGGGCCCGCACACCGGGTACTCCCGGCCGGTCGACGCCCTGGTCGAGGCCCGGATGCACGGCTTCGACCCCCGGCTGGACGTCCTGCCGCTCTACCGCAACCTGCTGGCCCGGGGCACCGTCCGGCTCTGGCGCAACGAGTCCGCCGACGGCACCGCCTTCGAGCCGGGCGGGCTGGAGCTGACCGCGGACTTCCACCCGGTCGGCTCCGACGGCGGCACCGACCCCCGGATCACCGTGCTCGGGGTGCCCTCCGAGGGCGCCCGGTCGTTCCTGCTGTCCGCGCTGCGGCCCAACGCCAACCACTACGTCATGCGGGACACCTTGACCTGGCTGGACGGATTCTGGCGCACCATGGCCCCGGAGAACCACGGAAGTTGACCATTCGTCCGGCCCCGGCACCGCCCGGGGCCGGCCGGCCGACGGTGGACACCCACCGGGGCGCATGTCGTAGCCTGCGGTCTGACCTCGGCTCCGCCGCCGATCCGCAGCGGAGCCAACTGGCCAGGGAGGGCCGATGCTCAATCTCATCACCAAGCTCGTGTTCAAGCCGCTCGCGAAGGCCGTCTACCGGCCGGTCATCGAGGGGATCGAGAACGTGCCGCGCAAGGGTGGGGTGATCCTGGCCAGCAACCACCTGTCCTTCATCGACAGCGTGGTGATCCCCCTGACGGCCCCGCGCCAGGTCTACTTCCTCGCCAAGGCCGAGTACTTCACCGGCACCGGGATCCGCGGCGCCGTCTCCCGGGCGATCTTCACCAACGTGATCAACGCGGTGCCGGTCGAGCGCGGCACCTACCGCTCCGCCCAGGCCTCGCTGGAACAGGCCCTGGTGCTGCTGAACGAGGGCAAGGCCTTCGGCATCTACCCCGAGGGCACCCGCTCGCTGGACGGACGGCTGTACCGCGGGAAGACCGGCGCGGCCTGGCTGGCGCTGACCGCCGGGGTCCCGATCGTCCCGGTCGCCCTGGAGGGCCCGCAGGACATCCTCCCGGTCGGCACCCGGATCCCCCGGGTCCGCAAGGTGACGGTCCGCTTCGGCGAGCCGCTGCACTTCACCGAGCTGCACGGCCAGGCCCGTTCGGCGCAGGCCCGGCGCCAGGTCACCACCGAGGTGATGGCGGCGATCCAGCGGCTGTCCGGCCAGGAGTTCGCCGACACCTACAACGAGTCGCCGAAGGCCGCCTGAGCGGCCTCCGGCGACTTCCGGCGGGCGGCGGCCCCGGTCAGGGGCAGCGGACGACCTGGCCGGCGTAGGACAGGCCGCCGCCGAAGCCGATCAGCAGCACCGGGGTGCCACGCTCCAGCTCGCCGCGCTCGACCAGCTTGGAGAAGGCCAGCGGGATGCTGGCCGCCGAGGTGTTCCCGGAGTCGACCACGTCCCGGGCGATGACGGCGTTGACCGCGCCGATCTCCCGGACCACGGGCTCGATGATGCGCAGGTTGGCCTGGTGCAGCACGACGCCGCCCAGCTCCTCCGGGCGGACGCCCGCCAGCTCCAGCACCCGCTGCGCGACCTCGGGCACCGTCGCGGTGGCCCACTTGTAGACGGTCAGCCCCTCCTGGGTGAACCTGCCCTCGCGGCCCTCGATCAGCACGGACCGGCCCAGGTCGGGCGCCGAGCCCCAGACCACCGGGCTGATCTCCGGGGTCGGCGAGGGCACCACCACGGCCGCGCCCGCGCCGTCCCCGACCAGCACGCAGGTGCTGCGGTCGGACCAGTCGGTGAACTCGGTGAGCTTCTCCACCCCGACCACCAGGGCGGCGCGCGCCGAGCCGCCGCCGATGGCCAGATTGGCCAGCCCGAGGGCGTGCGGGAAGCCGGAGCACGCGGTGTTGACGTCCAGCGCGGCCGGCGCCGGGATCCCGAGCCGGGCGGCGACCCTGGTCGCGACGTTGGGCGTGCGCTCCAGCGCGGTGCAGGTCGCGACCACCACGAAGTCGATGTCCGCGGGCGCGAGGCCCGAGTTGGCCAGCGCCTTCGCGGCGGCCTCGGTCGCCATGTCGGTGACCGACTCGTCCTCCGCGACGTGCCGGGTCTGGATGCCCACCCGGCTGCGGATCCACTGGTCGCTCGTGTCGACCAGCTCGGAGATGTCGTCGTTGGTCAGCACCTTGGCGGGCTGGTAGTGGCCGAGGGCCAGAATGCGAGAGCCGATCACTGCTCAAGTCCCCTGTTCTGATGGTGCATTGGTGTCCGCCCGGGACACAGGCCAGGGGCCTGCGACTCAGGCCGGGAGGTCCTGCCGGAGCCGGTCGACGCCGGCGCGCCAGCCGTGCCGGAGCTGCTCCCCGGTGCACGGGACGGACCGCAGCGTGGGCGCTCCCCCGCGCCGGGTCCGCGCGTACTCGCTCGGCGAGACGCCGTGCCAGCGCTTGAACGCGTGGCTGAACGCGGCCTGTTCGAGGAAGCCGACGTTGCGGGAGACCTGGGACGGGGTCGCCCCCTGGAGCAACAGCTGCTCGGCCGCCGACCGCCGGGCGTCGTCGACCACGCGGGTGAACGAGGTGCCCTCCACCGCCAGCCGGCGGCGCAGCGAGCGCTCGCTCAGGCCGAGCTGCCGGGCCACGTCGACGATCCGCGGCCGGCCCGACATGTGGCTGGCCACGTACGCGTGGACCGTCTCGGCCAGGCCGACCCGGCTCCGACGATCCGTCACCTCCCGTTCGCAGGCCTGCTCGGCGGCGCGGTACGCCCACGTGTTGGCCATCGGCAGCGGCCGGTCCAGCGCGGCCGCGTCGATCGCCAGCTGGTTCAGCTCGCGGTCGAAGTGCAGTTCGGCGGGCACGATCGTGCGGTACGCCTGGGCGTGCTCCGGCTCCGGCCGCGCCAGCGAGACCCAGCGCAGCCAGTCCGTGCCGGGCAGCAGGTCGCCGAGCAGCCGGATCAGGCCCATCAGCGCGCGGTCGACCAGGAACTCCCGGATGTCCTTGGGGAGATGGCTGCCGTCGACGACCAGCCGCAGCTCGCCCTGCTGCTCGTGGCAGCGGACCGCGGCACAGGTGTAGGTGAGGTCGGCGAAGCGGTTCGCGAACGCGAGCGCCGCGCGGCCGGTCGGTGCGGCCAGCAGGCCGAGCCCGAAGCTGCCGTACAGGGCGACGCCGTACTGGTCCGCGCACAGCATGCCCAGGGCCGGCACGTGGCCGTGGCTGCGCAGCACGTTGCGGGCGACCGCGAACTCCTGGTCCAGCCGGACGATCCGGCCGGGGTCGGCGACGGCCGCCCGGGTGAGCCCGGTGTCGCCGAGGCACTCCTCCGGCATCATCCCGAGCCGGCCGGCGGTCTCCATCATCACGAACGCGCTCGCCGCGCCCAGGACCGGAAGCCGGTCGGTCTCCGGCACCGCCGCGACCGGTGTTCGCCACCCGCCTCCGGCCGACGCACGCCTGTCGCCCATCTCGCCCCCCATGGCCAGTCGAATGACGTCGGTTCAGCTGGCTGATTCGCGCCGGCCCAGTGATGACCGCACGCTGAAGCGCCCCCGCGTTCGCAGCTTAGAAGCGGATCGCCGGGGCCCGCAATGCCGTTCCGCGGGATGGCCACCGGCCTTCAGGGGCACGGCCGGTGGCTGGTAACGCCGCTTTTAGCGGGCGTTTAGAGCGCGGTCGCCCGGGCCGAGCGCGATCGCGGTGGTCAGCAGGCCGTGGGCGTGCTGCCAGCGTCCGTCGAGCTCCTGCAACGGCGCCCCGGCCAGGACCGGGCCGGCCACCAGCAGGCGCACCGTGAACCGGCCGCCGAGCGGGTCGAACTCCACCCGGGCGTCCCGGAACCCGAGCCAGCGCCCGGCCAGCGGGTACCAGACCTTGTAGACCGACTCCTTCGCCGAGAAGAGCAGCCGGTCCCAGTGCACCTCCGGGAACTCCCGCGCGAGCCCGGCCAGTTGGTCGCGCTCCTCGGGGTGGCTGATCGCCCCGAGCGCTCCGGCGGACAGCGCCCGGTTGGGTTCCGCGTCGATGCCCAGGCCCGGCACCTCGGAGCTCCTGGCCAGCACCGCGGCCCGGTAGCCCGCGCAGTGCGTGATGGCGCCGACCAGTCCCTCCGGCCAGCGCGGCGCCCGCCCGGCCCCGGGCAGCACGGGCTGTGGGGGACGCCCCAGGTCGCGCATGCCCGCGCGGGCGAGGTGCCGGACCGTCGCGAACTCCTGCC
The DNA here is from genome assembly GCF_040302625.1 of Kitasatospora sp. NPDC097643. Taxonomy (NCBI): domain Bacteria; kingdom Bacillati; phylum Actinomycetota; class Actinomycetes; order Kitasatosporales; family Streptomycetaceae; genus Kitasatospora; species Kitasatospora sp. NPDC097643. Next base: position 78,020 of record NZ_JBEOSA010000005.1, read on the forward strand.
GCCGGCCGGCCGCCGTCGAGGAGGCGATCCAGTCGCGTTCGGCGGGCAGCAGGCGGGCGTCGTCCAGGTCGCCGAAGCTCTCGTGGGCGGCCACCGCCCCCGGGAGGAGGCGCTCGATCATCCGGCACCCCGCCACGGGGCGCCGGGGCGCCCGGTCGCCGGACCCCGGCGACCGGGCCTGTTCCCCGGTCTGCGTCCCGGTCTGCTCACGGGCAGCGCACGACGTGCCCGGCGACCGCCAGCCCGCCGCCGAAGCCGAGCAGCAGGGTGAGGTCCCCGGACTTCAGCTCGCCCCGCTCGACCAGCTTCGCGAAGGCCAGCGGCACGCTCGCCGCCGCCGTGTTGCCGGACTCCACCACGTCGCGGGCGATCACCTTGTCGCCCAGGCCGAGCTGGCGCACCAGCGGCTCGATGATCCGCAGGTTGGCCTGGTGCGGGACGAAGCCCACCAGGTCGTCGAGCTCGACCCCGGAGGCCTTGCAGACCTCGCGCGCGAACGGGGCGAGGGCGCCGGTGGCCCAGCGGAAGACGGTCTGGCCCTCCTGGCTGAACCGCGGCACGTCCCCCTCGACCAGCACGGCACGGGACTTCTCCGGGACGGAGCCCCAGTGCACCGGCCCGATGCCCCACTCCTCGTCGGGGCAGGCCTCGATGACCACCGCGCCGGCGCCGTCGCCGACCAGCACGCAGGTGTTGCGGTCGGTCCAGTCGGTGACCTGGGACATCTTCTCGGCGCCGACCACCAGCGCGCGCTTGGCCACGCCCAGCCGGACGGACTGGTCGGCGACCGCGAGCGCGTGGTTGAACCCCGAGCAGGCGGTGTTCAGTTCGATCGCGGCGGGCGAACCGGTCAGGTTCAGCGCGGCGGCGACCCGGTTGGCGGTGTTGGGGCAGCGGTCGATCGCCGTGGTCGTCGCGACCACCACGAGGTCCACGTCGTCGACGCCCCCGCCGGCGGCGGCGAGGGCCTTGCCGGCGGCCTCGATGGCCATGTCGGCCACCGTCTCGGTGTCCGCGATGCGGCGGGCCTCGATGCCCACCCGGCTGCGGATCCACTCGTCGGTGGTGTCGACCATGGTTTCCAGCTCGGCGTTGGTCAGCACCCTGGCGGGCTGGTAGTAGCCGGTTCCGGTGATCCTGGAGGCGGTCATCGGGCGATACCTTCCTTCTCGGTCAAACAGGCCTGCACGGCGGCGGCGATCTGGTCGATCAACGGCTCCGGCCGCGCCTGGAGGTAGAAGTGCCCTCCCTGGTGCAGCCGGATCCGGACGTGATCTCCGACGTCCTGCCACTCCCGCAGCTGCGCCACCGGGACCAGGTCGTCGTCCGTACTGCCGAACACCGTGAACGGCGTACCGGTCGGGGGGACCGCGGGCGTCGGGCGCCAGGACTCGACCACGCGGAGGTCGCCGCGCAGCACGGGCCCGAGCATCGACCAGACGAACGGGTGCCGCACCACCTCGGCCGGGGTCCCGCCGAGCGAGACCAGCCAGTCCTGCAAGGCGCGGTCGGACAGCCCGGACCGCGCCGTGACAGTACCGGCGCGGCCCGGCGCGACGCAGGACGAGAGCCCGAGCCAGATCGGCCCGGGCTCCCCGTCCTGCCACAACCGCTGCGCCAGCTCATGGGCGACGAGCGCGCCCATGCTGTGCCCGAAGAAGGCGTACGGCACGTCCGTTCCCGGCCGGATCTCCTGCCGGAAGTGCTCCGCGAGCCCGGCGGCGTCCACGCACGGCGGCACCGTCCGCTTGGCTCCCCGGCCGGGCGCTTCGAGCGGGACGACGTCCCAGTCCGCGGGGAGGCGCTCGGCCCACCCGTCGAACAACGTGCCCGAGCCACCGGCGTGGTGGAACAGGAACAGCCGGACGGCGGGGCGTGCGACGTGACGGAGCACCGCGCCCATCCCCCCTTGTTATCTCCGGGTGATCATAACCTCACAGGTCTACACCCGGACTATCCCGCCGCCTCGGTGGCCGCCCCGGCGACCGGGGCCGTCGCGCGCCGCAGCCGCAGCTTCGGCTCGAGTTCGAGGTAGAGCCCGCCGACCGCGCTCTGCGGGTCGGTCGGCATCGAGTTCAGCGCCTCGTTGTGACCTGCGGAGATCTTCCGCTGGACGGCCATCTGCTCGGAGACGGCGTCCAGCGCCTTCTCCCCGGCGGTGGAGTCGTCCAGGTCCTCGATGCCCGTCACGATGTGCAGGAAGGACTCGTACAGGTGCAGCATGTGGCGCTCGCGGCGGGTCAGCTTGTTCGCCTCGAAGAACTGCGACTGCCGGTTGTAGCTCTGGTAGAAGAACGAGACGACGACCAACAGGCGCTCGTACGCCTGGTGGTAGGCCTTCTCGTAGAAGGACATCGCCTCGTCCTCCGGCAGTTCGCCCTCGATGACCGCGGAGATGGCCGCGGCGCCGAGCAGCGCGGAGAACGTGGACAGGTGCACGCCGGTGGACAGCAGCGGGTCGAGGAAGCAGGCGGCGTCGCCGACCATGACGTACCCGGGGCCGCACTTGCGCTCCGAGACGTAGGAGTAGTCCTGCTCCACCTTGAAGTCGGTGACCCGCTCGGCGCCCTCGGTCATCGCGGCGATGCGCGGCGCCTGCTTCAACGCGTCCTCGTAGACGGCCTCGATGCTGCCGAGCCGCTCCCGCTCCTCGGCGAACATGGACTGCTTGGCCACCAGGCCCAGCGAGTAGGTGCCGTCGTGCAGCGGGATCGCCCAGAACCAGCCGTAGGGGACGGAGCAGACGGCGATCGCACCCTCGGGGCCGCGGTCCAGCGGGGTGATGCCGCGCCAGTACGACCAGACCGCGATGTTCTTGAACGCCTCGTGGTAGCGGCGGTTCTTCAGGTACTTGGTCGCCATCACGCCGGCCCGGCCGGAGGCGTCGACCAGGTAGTCGAAGGCGATCTCGCCGGACTCCTCGCCGGCCGCCCAGCGGGCGCCGACCGGGCGTTCGCCGTCGAACAGGATCTCCTTGACCCGGGTGCCCTCGTGCACCCGCACGCCCTGCTCCTTGGCGTTCTCCAGCAGGATGTGGTCGAACTCGGAGCGGATCACCTGGTAGCTGTGCCGGTTGGCGCCGGAGAGGTGGTCGAAGTTCAGGTCCCAGTTCTCCGGGCCCCACTCGAAGTACGCGCCGTCCTTGCGGACGAAGCCGTGCTGCTCCACCTTCTCGCGGACGCCGAGCAGGTCCAGGATCGGCAGCACCGACGGCAGGATGGACTCGCCGATGTGGTAGCGGGGGAACACGGCGCTCTCCAGGAGAGTCACCTCGATCCCCTGACGGGCCAGCAGGGTCGCGGCCGTGGAGCCGCCGGGACCGCCGCCGATCACCAGGACGCGCGTCCGGGAGGCAGGAGTGTCAGACAAGGTGGGGCCCTTTCCAAGTGGTTCGGTAGGCGTCGCGCGCTCGGGCCGCGCCGGTGGGGTCACCGGCCGGCCGCGGCGAGGATGCGGTCGGTCAGATCCGGCGCGTGCAGGCCGAACCGGTCGTCGAGCGCGGCCAGCCAGCGCTCCAGGCCGAAGGCCACGCAGCCGGTGAAGGCCGGGCCGCCGTCGGGCAGCGTGATGTCGCAGCGCTCGCCGAAGAAGTTCCGGTGGAAGTTCACCGAGGCGATGGCGAGCTTCTCCCCGTAGACGAACTCCCGCTTCACCGGGAACAGTTGCTGCATGAGGGTGCGGGCGGCGTCCTTCTCGAAGAAGGGGTCGGTGGCCGCCTCCACCGCGAGCGGCAGGCCGAGCCGGTCGGCGAAGGTGGTCACCCGCTCGGTGAACGCGGCGATGTGCTCCAGCACGGTCTCCCGCTCGCCGACGCAGACCACCTCGCGCATGGAGAAGCCCATCAGCCGGCGCAGGCCGTCGTAGTGGTCCTCCCGCCGGTAGCAGGTGCCGACCGCGGTGATCCGCCGCGGGCCGTCCAGCCGGCTGCCCGCCAGGTGCAGGTAGGCGGCGTAGCAGGTCGCGGACGGCAGCGCGTACTGGGCCGGGGACAGCAGCTCGGGGGCGATCTCCTGGTGCGGACCGGCGGACAGCTCCGCGACCCGGTCCGGGTGGCCGCCGGTCGCCAGCAGCCCGAGGTGCGGGAAGTTGGTCCAGTAGTCGAAGGCCGCGAGGTCCGAGGTGCGCAGCAGCGGCGGGAAGGCCATCGGGTCCGCGCCGGCCTCCTGGCCCCATGCGGTGAAGAGCTGGTCGAGCAGCTGGCGGACGCCCAGCTCGACGGGTCCGAGGGTGGCCAGGCCGCCCCGGGTCTCACTGCTCGGCATCGAAGAACCGCTCCCTGATCCGGCGCAGCGTGCGGAAGTCCTCCGGCGAGACCTGGTCGAGGCTGATCTCCCGGCCGGTCTGCTCCTCCAGGACGTACAGGAAGTTGACGAACCCCAGGGAGTCGAGCACCCGGTTGTCGATCAGGTCGTAGTCCGGGTCGATGACGCCGAGGTCGGGGCGGCGCGCCATCAGGAAGTCGAGGACCAGGTCGCCGGACCGGGCGGGTACTGCGGCGGCAGAGTCGGTCATCGCTGGGGGATCCTTCCGTCCGCGAAGATGTCTTCGCTGGTCATGAATGCGAGGGAGCGCTTGAACACGCGGTGGACGAACTCGTCGAAAGCCGGGTCGGCGATCACCGAGCGGCGCACCGCGAACGGCTCGGGGATGCCCGCGTCGCGGAACGCCGCCGGGTTGCACAGCGACTCCGCGGAGGCCCGCATGTAGCGCTTGAGGTAGAGCTCCAGGTCGTCCAGCTCGGCCTTGCTGATCCGGGTGCGCAGGTCCTGGTGGAGCAGCGCGACCATCTGCCGGCCGAACGCGATGTGCCGGGACTCGTCCTGGTGGTGGACCTTGTTGATCTTCCGGATGGTCGGGTCCAGCCGCTCGTCCTCGGCCATCTTCTGGTTGAAGACGTCGACGAACTCCTCGAAGATCAGCAGCCGGGAGAAGAGCAGGAAGGTGTCGGCCTCGGGGACGCCGGGCACCGCGAAGGACATCGACCGGTCGGGGTAGATCTTCCCGGCGTAGGTCAGGCAGAACTTGGCGAAGAACCACATGTGGTCGTTCTCTTCGCCGATGATGTGGTGGAAGTACTCGGAGGCCACCTCGTAGCCGGGCATGTGGATCCGGGCGACGATCTCGGTGAGCAGCTCACGGATGCCGTGCACGTTGAGGCTGTAGAAGTTGACGCTCTCGAACTTGCTCAGGGCGTGCAGCTGCGCCTCGTCGAGCTTCGTCGCGGCCTCGGTGCCGTGCACGGTCATCAGCTCGGGGCTCATCCAGTAGGCGTCCTCCTGGAGCGAGTCCGGCCACTCGAAGAGCTTGTACGGGTCGTAGTAGCCGCGCTCCGACAGCGTCGTGAGCCGGTCGAGGATCTCGATGAACCGCGGGTTGCCGCCCAGGATGGACGGCAGATCCGCGAGGTAGCCGGCCGTGCGGGCCGCGGCGTCGGCAGTCGTCTGGGTCATGCCGGTCCTTTCACGGGGGTACTGCTCCTACGGATGACGGTGGTGCGGCGGGGCTCGACCGCGCGGCCGCGGCAGCTGTGGGTGGCCATCAGGCCGTCGGCCGGCAGCGCGGCGGGCAGCTGCCGGTTGAGCCAGGAGCCGATCGCGGCCTTCGCCAGCTCGGGGTGGGGCCGGTCCGCGTACTCCGAGAGCCAGGCGGCGATCGGGTCGACGGGCTTCACCACGCCGTCGTCGTCGACGACCTCGACCCAGGAGTGGGCGAGGTCGAGGATGCCCAGCAGCCAGCCGCGGCGGGCGAACGCCTGGTAGCCCGCCCTGGTGAACTCCTCGGCCAGGAACAGGCTGGCCGAGATGCAGGGCGCCACGCCGGCGGCGAGCAGCCGCGGGTGGTCCCACTGGAGCCGCTCCGGCACCCGCACCCAGCGGTAGCCCGCGGACATGAAGTCGTCCACGATCCCGCGCAGGACGGGCGAGCGCAGCGGCATCAGCCGGCCGCGGGTGGAGAGCTCGGCCTCGAAGTGCAGCGGGCCGGCGCCGTCCAGCGTCAGCCGGCCGTCCTCGCCCTGCCGCGCGGCCGCCGGGCTCACGTCCCACCGGTGGACCTCGCCGCCGACGGCCTCCGGGAGCATCCGCGCGTGCGACAGCGAGGACTGCTCGCCGCACTCGCCGGTCGGGCACTCCACGGTGATCGCGAACGACCAGCCGAGCTCGGCCGTCCAGCTCTCCGGCCCCTGGTTCATCCAGCGCAGGGCGTACGCGATCGCCTTCTCCGGGACGGATTCGGCGGATCCGGAGGCCAGTGCCAGGTTGAACAGGTCGTAGCGGTCGTAGCGTTCGTCCCCCGGCTCCCCGGTGGACGGCAGGCCGGCCGCGACCAGGCGGTCCAGGACCTCCTCGCCGCAGCGCAGCAGGTCCAGGGCCGCGGCCCGGTCGAAGTACCCGGTCCGGTACTCCTCCGGGACGAGGTACACCTTCTCCAGTGCGGCCGTCCACCGCTCGGCCGTCGAGTTCACGGTCACGTGCTCAGTCCTTGCCCGCCGGGGTCCTGGCGGCGGTGGGCGCGGCGGCGGCCGGGGCCGGCGCCGGCTTGGCCGCGGTGTGCAGCAGCAGCCCGCAGAGCGCGGCGACCAGGGCGGTAGCCCCGCTCAGCCCGAACACCAGCAGCATCTGGTGCAGCGGGTCCTTGCCCGTGGCGCTCAGCAGGATCGCCATCACGGCGATGCCCACCGAGCCGCCGAGCTGACGCGCGGTCAGGGTCAGCGCGGTGCCGGCCGAGAACCGCAGCGGCGGCACCGCGGAGGCCGAGATCGCGGTCAGGCCGGTCAGCGCGGCGCCGACGCCCAGACCGCCGAAGATCGAGACCCAGAGCCAGACCGCGAGGAAGGCCGGCTGCTCGTCCAGGGTCAGGGCCATCACGCCGCAGACCGCCGCGAACAGCAGCGAGCCGATCAGCACGGCCATCCCCTGGGCCTGCGGCTTGATCCGCCGGCCCACCACGATGGCGCTGACCGCCGAGGTCAGCGCGCCCGGGGTGACCGCCAGCCCGATCTCCATGATCGAGTAGTGCCAGTAGGTCGCCAGGAAGATCGGGCCGGAGAGCAGCCAGGTGTAGAGCGCCGCGCCCAGGAACGCCGACCCGGCGCCGGACAGCGCGAAGCGGCGGTTGCGGTACAGGTCCACCTCGAGGGCGGCGGTACGGCCCTTGCCCTCCTCGGCGCGCGCCGAGAGCACGACCGCCAGGAGGGTGAGCAGGGCGCCGCCGATCAGCGCGGCCAGCACGCCGGCACTGGTCCAGCCCCAGCTCTCGCCCTGGGAGAGGCCGAGCACCACCGCGGCGATGCCGACGGTGAAGGCCGCCGTGCCCACCGGGTCCGGCAGCGGCCGGCCGGTCGGCTCGTCGGTGTGCACCGCGCGGGACGTGCCGAACAGCATCAGCAGGCCGAACGGCAGGTTGATCGCGAAGATCGCCCGCCAGCCCAGCGCCTCGACCAGGCCGGCGCCCAGCACCGGCGCGACGGCGGCGGCCAGCGAACCCGCGGCGCCCCAGGAGCCGATCGCCGCGGCGCGCCGCTCGGCGGGGGTGTTGAAGAGGATCAGGCCGAGGGCGGCCGGGATCATGCCGGCCGCGCCCATGCCCTGGAGGGCGCGGGCCACGACCAGGACGCCGTAGCCGGGCGCGGCCATCGCGAGCGCGGACGCCGCGGTGAACAGCCCGACCGACAGCTGGAACAGCCGCTTGCGGCCGGTGACGTCGGCGAGCCGGCCGGCCATCGTCAGCAGCGCGGCGAAGAGCACGCCGTAGGCCGTCACGAGCCAGGTCATGTTGGAGATCGGCTCGCCGGCGAAGCTCTGGTGGACCTCGTCGAACGCCACGTTGACGACGGTCGTGTCCAGGAACGCCACGAAGGTCGCCCCCGAGGCGACCAGAAGGATCAGCCCGGGGTTGACCGGCCGGGCGGCGCCCGCGGCCTCAGGCTTGCTCATGATGCTCCGATGTTCGAAGGGGGACGTTTGGTCGCCACGGCGCCGAGGTAGTGGACGGACCCGATCTGCTCGGCGAACCGGCTGCTCAGCGGGGACGGGTCGGGCCGCCAGTCCGGCACCTGCACCACCCCGGGCTCGACCAGCTCGAAGTCCCCGAGGAAGGCGGTCAGTTCCTCCTTGGTCCGCTTGGTCGCGAACCCGAAGGCCTCGGCGTAGACCCGGTAGGCCGCCTGGGAGTCGGCGTCCTCCCCGCTGGCCGTGTGGCTCAGCGCCAGCAGGCTGCCGGGGGCGAGGGCCTCGCGGTAGACCCGCAGCGCCGGCTCCAGCTCCTCGGTGGGGATGAAGTGCAGCACGCCGAGGAACAGCACCGCGATCGGCCGGTCGAAGTCCAGGAGCTCCCGGACCTCGGGCCGGGCGAACAGCTCCTCGGGCCGGGTGAGGTCGGCCTGCACCGCCGTGCTGTGCGGCACGTCGGCCAGCAGCTCCCGGCCGCGCGCGACGGCCACCGGGTCGTTGTCCACGTAGACGACCCGGACCTGCGGGTCGACGGCGTGCGCGAGCGCGTGGACGCTGCCGCGGGCCGGGATCCCGGAGCCCAGGTCGAGGATCTGGGTGATCCCCTGGGCGACCGCGTAACGGACCAGCCGCTTCAGGAACTTGCGGTTCTCCCAGATCATGATCTTGATGCCGGGGACGGCCGCGAGCGCCCGTTCGGCGACCACCCGCTCGTGCTCGGAGTACTCCGCGCCGCCGAGGAAGTAGTCGTAGACGCCGGAGATGCTCTGCTCCCCGGTGTCGTCCCCCGCCCCGGCGGCCGGGGCGGGCGCCGCCGCGGCCGGAACCGCCGGGTCGTCCGCCGCGGCGGCGTTGCCCAGGTGGCGGCCGAGCGCCTCGACCGTCAGCGACGCGATGATCGCGTGCCCGCGCGCCGACATGTGCAGCATGTCGGAGCTGTACACGGACCGGTCGCCGGCGGCCGGGTGCTCCCAGCAGGGCACCCACACCGCGCCGTACTTGCGGGCGACTTCGAGCGTGGCGGCGTTCAGCTGCGCCATCCGCGGGCGCATCACCGCCAGCCGGGAGAACGCGCTGGTGATGTCGATCAGGCTGTACAGGAAGACGGTGGCCCCGGCCCCGGTCAGCGCGCCGACGATGGCGTCCAGGTTCTCCTGGTAGGCCTCGACCCGGAACTCCGGCGCCAGGAAGTCGTTCCCGCCGCAGAGCACGGCCGCGAGGTCCGGCTCGAACTCCAGGGCCTTCGGCAGCTGGTCGGCGAGCACCTGCGCCGAGACCACCCCGCGGTAGCCGGTGTTCAGGTACGCGAGGTCGGGGTTGCCGCGCAGCAGCGCCCCGTGCACCCGGTCGGCCCAGGAGGCCTTCCGGTAGCCGGGGGAGGCCTCCAGGATCCCCTCGGCCATCGAGTCGCCGAGGACGGCGAAACGGCGCCACGGGAACCCCCGCAGCAGGTCGTCGGCCTGCTGCGGGGAGAGGACGTAGGGGTCGTCCCGCTCCGGGGCGCCTTCGGTGTGGGTGGTCATCCGACCCGCCTTCAGCCGGCGGTCGCGAGACGCGCGATGGTCGTCTCGATGTCCCCGACGGTCACCAGGTCCATGGCCTCCTCGCCGGCCATGTCCTGGAGGTCGAACTCGACCTCCAGCACCAGGGCGAGCTCGATCATGGTGACCGAGTTGTAGCCGAGGTCCTCGATCAGGCGGTCGGCGGTACCGACCTCACGGGGACCGGACGGGACCATCTCTCCGACCAACTGGCGGACCCGGGCGGCGACTTCAGTGCTCGACATCTCTCTGGCTCCTTATGCGTTCTCGGCAACGACGGCGACCGGGTGCTTCACGCCCCAGTTCGCCGCGTACTCGTCCATGGCCCGGTCACAGGCGGCGTCCCACGCGGCGGCGAGCTCCTGGTGCCGGTCCGCGAGACCGATCAGCCGCAGCTGCCGGACGGCCCGGGTGCGCGCCGCGTGCCACTGCGCGCTCACCTGGGCGGCGCGCGCGACCAGCGCGGGCCGCAGCACCGGGGCGACCGCCTTCTGCGCCGGGTTCACCAGCACCCGGGCCGCCAGCACGACGCCCGACCGGTAGATCTCGAAGACCGGGTCGGCCTGCCCGGAGTCGACCAGGCGCCGGGTCGCCGCCAGCCCGTAGGTCAGGTGCCGCGACTCGTCCCGGGCGACGTTCCCCAGGCCCTCCTCCAGGGCCGCCAGCTCGAACCGGCGGGCCAGCTGACGGGTGCTCTGCAACGCCGCGGCGGCGAGCACGCCCTCGGTGACCAGGTGGTACTCCACGATGGCGGTGTGCCACGCGGCGCGGTCGCCGCCGAGTTCGTGGACCCGGTCGATGCTGGCGCGCAGCTGCGGCTCGAAGTACCGGCCGTACGCCGAGTCGGCGTCCTGCGTGCCGGACTCGCTGACGGTCTGCTCCTCGCCGACGGCGAGGTGCAGGTAGTCCTGGAAGAACTGGGCGTGCCGCGCCTCGTCGGCCACCTGGGTGCTGAGGTAGAGCCGGTCCTCGTCGGTCGGCGCGTGCGTCACCAGCCCGCTGAGCGTGCGCGAGACGAAGACCTCGCCGACCTCCAGCTCCGCGAGCGCCTCGAACAGCTGGCCGCGGGCGAAGCTGCGCAGCTGCTGCCAGCTCTCGCGGTCACGCCGGACGTCGACCTCGGCGATGCTCCACTGCTGCTTCTCCCAGCGGTCGTACAGCGCGCGCGGCGTGGGCAGCCGCCCGGCCCGGGCCGGCCCGGCGTCCTCCGGGCCGTCGTCCAGGATGTCCACCACGTGGTCGTCGGTCACCGTCATGCGATCTCTCCAGTTCGTGTCTCGGCGGCGAGCGGGCGGGGCGCGGTGCCGTGCACCGGCTGCCAGCCGGCCGTGTCGCCCCGCAGCAGGCGGTGCCACAGGACCCGGCGCCGCGGCTTGCCGCTCGACGTGAGTTCGACGGCCCCGCGGCGGCCGAGCAGCACCGACACGTTGATCTCGGGGCCGGTGGCGGCGCGCAGCGTGTTCACCGCCGCGTCCAGCCACTCCGCCGAGTCCGCCGCCTCCACCAGCAGCACCACGTGGTCCGCCGCGTCGACGCTGCCCAGCAGGGTCACCAGCCGGCTCGACCCCAGGCCCGGGAGGGTGCCCAGCTCCGTCTCCAGGTCCTCCGCGAACACGGCCGCGCCGCGGACCTTGAGGGAGTCCGCGATCCGGCCGATCACGTAGAGCTGGCCCTGCCACAGGAAGCCGCCGTCGCCGGTGGCGAGCACGCCCCCGGTGAAGTCGGTCCGGGTGCCGTCGCTGTACAGGTAGCCGTCGGCGACGGACGAGCCGGTCACCGCGATCTGGCCGAAGTGGCCCTCGGGGACGGGGTTCCCGTCCTCGTCGAGGATCCGGACCGCCAGGTCGCCGACCGGGCGGCCGCAGCCGACCAGCCAGTTCCCGCTGGCCCGGTCGCGGCCGAGCACGCCGTCCGCCAGCACCGTGGCGGGCGTGCCGAACTCGGAGTTGCCGTTGCCCAGCCGCACCATCGGGGAGCCGTCGCCCGGGGTCACCCCGGTGACCGCGAGCGTCGACTCGGCCAGCCCGTACGCGGCGACCAGCGCGTGCTCGTCGAAGCCGAACGGCCCGGTCAGCGCGGTGAAGTCGGCCACGCCCTGCGGGTCGATCCGCTCGGCGCCGAGGATGCCGACCCGCCAGGCCGAGAAGTCGTGGTCGGCCAGCTGCTCGGGCTTCACCCGCCGGGCGCAGTAGGAGTAGCCGAAGCTGGGCGCGGTGGTCAGGGTGGCGCCGTGGCGCCCGAAGCAGGCGAGCCAGCGCTCGGGGGAACGGATGAACTGCTCGGGCGTCATGAGCCAGAGGTCGATCCCGCTCGCCACCGGCATGATCATCGCCCCGACCAGACCCATGTCGTGGAAGAGCGGCAGCCAGCTGGCGAAGACGTCCTCGGGGCCGACCGAGAGCCAGTCCCGGATCGCCCCGACGTTCGCCGTCAGGGCGCCCCAGCTGACCCGGACGCCCTTCGGGTTCCCGCTGGAACCGGAGGTGAACTGGAGCAGCGCCAGCTCCTCGTCCGCGCGGTCCGAGCGGGCGAAGTCCGCGGCCGCCGCGGTCGGCCCGCCGTGCGCGGGCGGCGCCGCGACCAGCCGGGCCTTGGCGTCCAGCTCACGGCAGATCGCCTCGGCCGCCTCGTGGGTCGCCTCCTGGGTGACCACGACCGAGGGCTCGGCCACCGCGATGATCCGGGTCAGGTGCGCCGAGTAGCGCTCCATGGTCCGGTAGGAACGGGGCGGGGCGACCGGGGAGGGCGTCAGTCCGGCGGCCAGCGTCCCCATGAAGGACGTCACGAAGCTCTTGACCTCGGTGGCCAGGATGGTGACCACCGAACCCGGCGCGGCGCCGGTGGCACGCAGCTCGTTCGCGAAATGCCGGACCTCGCCGGCCAGCTCGCTGTAGGGCGTGAAAGACCATTCGCCGTTGGATTCGGCTACCCGAAGACCCTTTTCCGGGCTCGCCGAGTCCAGCCAGGACAGAAGACGGAAGGATTCTGCTGCTGTTGTGGCACTCACTGCACAGGACGCCCGTTCTCTCCAGGTCTGAGTGCCACCGGCACCCGAATGACAGATCCGACTGCGGACACTAACTTGAGAATCAATCCAAAGTCTTGTCTCATCCGGACAGAACCTTGTTCGCAGCGGCCAAACCCCGACCACCGGCCCGCTCACCGGCCCGTCCTTGACACCGACGTTGGCACCGTGTTTGGCTCCCGGCGGGGCCCGGAGCCATACGCAGACGGCCTCGGCCCGCTCTCCCGAGACCATTCCCGGCTTTTCCCGGAGCGCGGGCCCGGCGAATTCGACGGCCGGGCCGAGCATTTCCGGCACCCGCACCGGCCAAACTCGCCACGGGGAAACGGACGGCGCCGGGAAAGGCGCCAAGGGGGTTCTGGCGACAGTGAAGGCTGCCATAGTCGCGGCGGTGAACGACGCCTGCAAAATCGCCGATGTCGAGATATCCGAACCGGGCCCCGGCCAGGTTCGGGTACGAATTTCTGCGGCCGGCGTGTGCCGCTCCGACCTCTCGATCGCCGACGGCACCATCCCGCACCGGCTGCCCGCGATCCTCGGCCACGAGGCCTCCGGCACGGTCGCCGCGGTCGGTGACGGGGTGACCGGCGTACGGGTCGGCGACCGGGTGGTGCTCAACTGGATGCCCGCCTGCGGCACCTGCGCCATGTGCACCCGGCAGCAGCCCTACCTGTGCCAGGTGGCCTCGGCCGCGGGCACCGCGGACTACGGGCGGCTGGCCGACGGCACGGTGCTGGCCCCCGCGCTCGGCATCGCCGCGTTCGCCCAGGAGGCGGTGCTCCCCGAGCGCGCCGTGGTCCCGCTCCCGGACGGCATCTCCCCGGCCGAGGCGGCCCTGCTCGGCTGCACCGTGCTCACCGGCTTCGGCGCCGTCCACCGCACCGCCCTCGTGCAACCCGGGGAATCGGTGGTCGTGCTGGGCGTGGGCGGGGTCGGCCAGGCCGTCATCCAGGCCGCCCGGCTGGCCGGCGCCGGCTCGATCACCGCCTTCGACACCGTGCCCGGCAAGGAGGCCACCGCCCGGCTCCAGGGCGCCACGCACTTCCACAGCGACAAGTCCTCGGCCCTGCGCGGCGTCCTGCGCGAGACCGGCGGGCTCGGCGCCGACCACGTCTTCGACTGCGTCGGGGCGTCCGAGTCGATCTTCCTGGCCTGGAAGCTGACCCGGCGCGGCGGCGTGACCACCGTCGTCGGCATCGGCCGGAAGACCGACACCGTCAAGTTCAGCGTCCAGGAGCTCTGCACCTCCGGCCGGACCCTGCGCGGATGCGTCTACGGCAACAGCCACCCCGCCGAGGACATCCCGCTGCTCGCCGAGCACGTCCGGGCCGGCCGGCTGGACCTCGGCTCGCTGATCGACACCCGCATCGGTCTCGACGACCTTCCCGCGGTCGTGAACGGAGCCGCCCCGGCCGGCACCGGCCGGACCGTCGTCCTGATGGAGGAAGCAGCATGGTGACGCCCGCCCCCGCCGAGGTCTTCACCCAGCTCAAGCAGCACTTCTCGGCCCGCGCCTCGGTCACCTACCGCCTGATGGGCCGCAACGCCGTGGAGGCCGCCGCCTCCGGCTGCCGGGTCGAACTCTCCGACGGGCGCACCCCGTTGGACTTCGGCGCGTACGCGGTCGGACTGCTCGGGCACCGGCCGCCGGAGGTCGTCGAGGCCGTCCGGGAGCAGCTGGACCGGATGACCATCAGCACCCGCATCCTGGCCAACCCGACCACCGCCCGGGCCGCGGCCGCCCTCGCCGGCCACTTCGCCGACGCCTACCCGGCCCGGCCCGCGCTGCCCCGGGTCTACTTCGGCCTCAACGGCTCGGACGCCGTCGAGGTCGCCACCAAGCTGGCCCGGCTGGTCACCGGCCGGCCGCGGATCCTCGCGGTGACCGGCGCGTACCACGGGAAGTCGCTGGGCGCCCTCGCCCTGACGCACCATCCGGGCTTCCGGGCCGGCCTGGAGGACAGCCTGCCCGCCACCACGCACCTCTCCCCCGACGACCCGGACGCGGTCGACCGCGAGTGCCGGCGCGGCGACGTCGCCGCGCTGGTCTTCGAACCGGTGCAGGGCGAGTACGGCGTCCGCCCGCTGCCCACCGAGGTCCTGGCCGCCTGGTGCCGGTCCGCCCGCGAGCACGGCGCCGTCGTCATCGCCGACGAGATCCAGACCGGCCTGCGCCGCTGCGGCGAACCCTCGCTCGCCCTGGCCCAGGGGCTCCCGGTCGACGCCCTGCTGCTCGGCAAGCCGCTCGGCGGGGGCGTCATGCCGCTGTCCGCCATGCTGTGCACCGAGGCGCTCTACCAGCCGCTGGAGGACAACCCCTCCATGCACACCGCCACCTTCAGCGGCCACCCGCTGTCCTGCGCGACCGTGCCGGCCGCGCTGGCCACCGTCGAGCGGCACGCCGAACGCGGCCGGGCCGTCGAGGCCGCCGTGCGCGACGGCCTGACCGGACTCGCCGAGCGGCACGCCGCCCTGGTGCACGAGGTCCGCGGGCAGGGCCTGCTGTGGGCGCTGGAACTGCGCGACGAGGCCCTGCTGGGGCAGGCCGTCCAGGCCCTGGCCAAGCGCGGCCTGCTGGTCTCGCCCTGTGTGAGCAGCCCGACCACGCTGCGGCTGCTGCCGCCGATCGTGGCGACCGACGCCGAGGTGGCCGAGGCCCTGGAGATCCTCGACGCGGTGCTCGGCGCGCTGGCGCCGAAGCCGTGAGCCGCCCCGTGCACCGCTCGCTGAACCATCCGCGCCGGCAAGGAGGTTGATCCCGTGTCCAAGGTGTTCCCCGCGCTCGACGAAGAGCTGCGCCGCTTCATCGAGGCACAGCCGATGTTCTTCGTCGGCACCGCGCCCTCCGGCTCGGACGGCCGCGTCAACATCTCGCCCAAGGGCTACCGGGACACGTTCACCATCGTCGACGACCACACCGTCGCCTACCTCGACCTCTCCGGATCCGGCGCCGAGACCATCGCCCACCTCCGGCAGAACGGGCGCATCGTGGTGATGTTCTGCTCCTTCGACCGCCGCTCCCGGATCGTCCGGCTGCACGGCCACGGCCGGGTCGTCCGCCCGGACGAGCCCGAGTTCGCCGAGGTCGGCGCCACGTTCAACCTGGACCACCCGGGCAAGCGCGCGATCATCGTCATCGAGGTCGAGCGGATCTCCGACTCCTGCGGGTACTCCGTCCCCTACATGGAGCTGAAGGGCGAACGCCCGGTGCTCGACAAGGTCCAGGCCACGCACTCCGCCGACCAGTGGGAGCACCGGACGGCGGAGGAGAACGCCCACAGCATCGACGGACTGCCCGCGCTCGACCCCGACCACCCCAGGCCGACCCCGGGCGAGGCCGCCGCCGGAGCCGGCTGGACCCGGCTGGGCCGGGCCCTGATCCGGGGCGCCGGCGAATGACCGGCCCCGGCCAGGGCGCCCCGGCCACCCCGGCCACCCCGGGCGCCGCGGGCGGCCTCGCGGTGGCGGAGGCCGACGGCCTGGTCCGGGTGATCGAGGTGCCGGTCGGCACCGACGAGCTCCCGCTGCTGCTGGCCGTGGAGCGGGCCGGCCGGCGCCCGCTCGCGGCCGACTGGACCCAGCTGCCGGCGCACGAGCAGCGGGCCGCCGAGCGGATGGACGGCGTGCGCGGGCCGGAGTTCGTCCGCGGCCGCTCCCTGCTGCGCCGCCTGGTCGGGCAGGTGCTGCTGGACCGCCCGGGCGCGCTCGTCCCGCTGGCCCTGGAACCGGGCGGCCGCCCGTACCTGCCGGGCCTGCCGGCCGGCGTCTCGCTGTCGCACACCGAGGGCTGCACCGCCGCCGCCGTACGGCTGGCGGGCCCGGTCGGCATCGACGTCCAGCGGCCCCCCGACCCGCTCGACGACCGGCTGGTGCGCCGGGTCTGCGGCAGCTGGGCCGAGGACGTGCTGGCGCTCCCGGCCGGGCCGCGCGCGCGGGCCTTCGCCCGGGTCTGGTCGGTCCAGGAGGCCTGTGTGAAGTCGCTGGGCCGCGGCGTCCTCAGCCGGCCGTGGCGGATCCCGGTCCCGCCGGGCGCCGACACCGGGCGCTGGGACGAGGTGAGCTGGCAGTCCCTCGACCTCGCCGGGCCCGCCGCCCTCGCGGTGGCCGTCCCGGCCGCCGCCCGCTGACCGCCGAGCCACCGACCGCTCCCCCGATGACACGCTGAACCGCTGACCGCACCGCCCCTTCCGATCCTCCCAGGGAGTCGACCGTGCCCGCCTATGACCCGCTTCCGGACCTGCTGAAGGCCGTCCCGGTGGTGATCCTCACCTGCCGCGCGGGCGCCCGCCTGCTGCGCCGGGTGGGGCAACCGCCCGTCGTCGGCGAGGTGGTGGCCGGGATCGCGCTCGGCCCCTCGCTGCTCGGCTGGCTCGCACCGGGCGTCCAACACGCGCTCCTCCCGCACGCCGTCCTGCCCTTTCTCACCTCGATGGGGAACCTGGGCCTGCTCGCCTTCATGTTCCTGCTCGGGCTGGAGCTCGACCTCGGCACCGTCCGCCGCTCGCGCGGCACCGCCGTCTCGGTCAGCCTGGCCAGCCTGCTGCTCCCGCTCGCGCTCGGGGCGGCGGTGGCGGTGCCGATGTACAACGGCGTCGAGCACGGCCAGCGCAGCCAACTCGCCTTCACCCTCTTCATCGCCGTCGCGATGGGCATCACGGCGTTCCCCGTGCTGGCCCGGATCCTGACCGACCGGGGGATGCAGCACACCCCGATCGGCACGCTCGTACTGACCTGCGCCGCGGTCGACGACATCGTCGCCTGGTGCCTGCTGGCCCTCGTCGCGGCCGTGAGCACCGACTCCGACCCGCAGAAGGCGCTGCTGACGGGCGTCCTCACCGTCGCCTTCGCCGCGGCCATGATCCTGCTGGTCAAGCCGCTGCTCGCCCGGCTGGCCGCCCGCTTCGAACGACCGGCCGGCGCCGCCCTGATGGTCGTGTTCTTCAGCGGCATCTGCCTCTCCGCCCTCGCCACCGACCGCATCGGGGTGCACGCCATCTTCGGCGCCTTCCTGTTCGGCGTGGTGGCCCCGCGCGGCTACGCCCCGCTGGAGCACGCCGCGACCCAACTCCGCGCCTTCGCCGTGCCGGTCCTGCTGCCGATGTTCTTCGTCGGCACCGGCCTCAACACCGACTTCTCCAAGCTCGCCGCCGACCCGACCCTGTGGGGCTGGGCCGCCGCCCTGCTCGTCGTCGCGGTCGTCGGCAAGTGGGGCGGCAGCTCACTCGCCGCCCGCGCCACCGGCGAGTCCTGGCGGGACTCCCTCACCATCGGCGCCCTGATGAACTGCCGCGGCCTCACCGAACTCGTGGTGCTCAACGTCGGCATGCAGCTGGGCGTCATCACCCCCGAGATCTTCTCGGTGCTCGTCCTGATCACCGTCATCACCACGGCGGCGGCCGCCCCGGCCGTCGACCTGCTCCAGCGCGACCGCCGTCGCCCCCAGCCCCCCACCCCGGAGCCCGCCGCCGCCCCGCTGGCCCACCAGAACAGCTGACCCCGCTCCCCCGGCGGAGAAGCCGAACGGGCGCCCTCCCCGGGTGGGGAGGACGCCCGTTCGGCTGCGGTGGGCCACCAGGGGCTCGAACCCTGAACCTACGGATTAAAAGTCCGCAGCTCTGCCAATTGAGCTAGTGGCCCGTGGCCCTGGACCCCGGGAGATCCCGGGAGGGTAGGGCCACCGCGATCCTACCCGGTGGGGCCCAGGGCTCCGCCAGTGGATTGCAAGGGCGCGCCGGGGCCGGGCGGCGGCGCGTAGTGGGCGGCGCGGACGCGGCGGAGCCAGGATTCGGCGGGGCGCGGGTCGGGGGCGTCGGGGAGGACGCCGGGGCGGGCGAGGCGGTCGGCGGCGTCGGCGAGCAGGGTCTCCGCGACGGCGGGGCGGTCGGCGATGCGTTCGCCCAGGTCACGGACGCGCTCCGGGTCGGGCAGCCGGACCGCGTTGCGGCCGGTCCGGTGCAGCCGGACGGCCTGTTCGACCAGCCGGACCAGGTGCCGGGCGTGCTTGGCGGCCCGCCGGCGGGTGGCCGGCTCGGTGGTGTCCCGGGTCATCAGCTTGCGGAACTGCTGGTCGGCGTAACCGAGATAGGCCTTCCGCACGGCCGGGGCACTGAGGAAACTCGACCGGATCTCGACCAGTTCGGCACCGAGCGGGGTGCGCAGCTCGTACAGGTCGTCCGGCAGCCAGACCAGTTCGGAGGCGGTCGGGTTGCAGGAGAGCGCCAGCCGGCACCACTTGGCGGCCTCGTGCAGGGTGACGTCGGGCGTGGTGGAGACGTGCGACTCGGCCGGGCGGTGCAGGCCGTGCAACTCCTCGGTGGGGGTGGCGAACAGGCCGAGCCGGTCGACGTCGGAGCCGGGCCCGGCGAAGCCGTAGGCGGTGGAGCCGACGATGCCCGAGAGCAGGACGGTGCCGGGTACGGCGGGCAGTACGGCCGGCAGTACGGCGGGCGGTGCGGACATCGGGCGGTCTCCTCTCGGCCTGGCTCCGGCAGCGCGGGCGGTACCGCATCCTCGCCGGAACGGGCCGCGCCGGGCGAGCGAATTCCCGTCCGGGGCCCGTCCGGGCGCCGATACTGGCCCCATGGAGCACGATCCGCACCACGACCCCCACCGGGCGCCGGCCGGTGCCGAGAAGCTGCGGGCCTGGTGGTCGCACCGGCAGTGGCTGGACCGCCCGCACACCGGCGCGTCCGCCGCCGACGTCCTGGCGGCCACCGGCTGGGCCCGCTCGGTGGGCGGCTCGGCGCCGTACCTCGGCCTGTTCGCCCGGGCCGGGCTCGGGCGGGCCGAGGTGGACGCGGCCGTGGCCCGGCTGGAGGTGCACGAGCTGCCCGCCGCGCGCGGATGCACCTACCTGCTGCCGGCCGCCGACTTCACGCTCGGCCTGGCGGCGGGGGCGCCCGCCCCGGCGGCTGAACTGGCCGCCGCCGAGAAGCATCTCGGGGTCGGCCGGGACGAGGTGGAGAAGCTCTGCCTGGCCGTCGAGCGGGTGCTCTCCGAGGACGAGCCGCTGGACCCGACCACCATCCGCGAGCTGGTCGGCGACGCCGTCCGCCCGCTCGGCGAGGCCGGCCGCAAACGCGGCGTCGCCACCACCCTGCCGCTGGCCCTCGGGCTGATGCAGTCGCGCGGCCGGATCCGCCGGGTGCCCGTCAACGGCCGTCTGGACCAACAGCGTTACGGCTACGTCGGCTGGGACCAGCCGGTCACCGGAAGCCCCGCCGACCTCGCCCGCCGCTACTTCGCCTGGGCCGGCCCGGCCACCCTCAAGCACTTCCGCTGGTTCTCCGGGTTCACCGCCGCCACCGCCCGGCGGGCCGTCACCGAGGCCGGGATCACCCCGCTCGCGGCCGGCTCGGACCTCCTGCTCGACCCCGAACTCGCCGCCGAGTTCGCCGCGTTCGAGCCGCCCGCCGCGCCGCACCACACCCTGCTGGCCGGCATCGACGGCATCCACCTGCTGCACCGCGACCTGCCCCGGCTGCTCGACCCGGCCGACGCCGCCCGCCCGCTGCCCGCCGGGCGGGCCGGCCGCTCGTTCGGCACCGAGGCCGACCCGCAGACCCACGTCGTGCTCGACCGCGGCCGGATCGTCGGCCTCTGGGAGTACGACACCGAGCGGGCCGAGATCGTCCACCTGCCCTTCGTCCCGCCCGACGACGCGCTGCGCGCCGCGGTCGCCCGCACCGAGACCTTCATCCGCGAACAGCTCGGCGACGCACGGGGGTTCAGCCTCGACTCGCCGAAGAGCCGGGCGCCGAAGATCGCCGCGCTCCGGGCGGCGGCCGCCGGTGCGACCGGGCGCCCCACGGGGTAGCGTGCGCACCATGGCGAACACCACCCGTCCCGAGGTCCTCATCGTCACCGGCGCCGGCCGCGGCATCGGCGCCGCCACCGCGCTGCTGGCCGGGCGCCGCGGACACCACGTCTGCGTCAACTACCGTACGGACGAGGCCTCGGCCACCGCCGTGGTGGACGCGGTCCGCGCCGAGGGCGGCACCGCGATCGCGGTCCGCGCCGACGTCACCCGCACCGCCGAGGTGGAGCGGCTGTTCACCACCGTGGACGCCGAACTCGGGCCGCTCACCGGCCTGGTGAACAACGCCGGCACGCTGGAGAAGCAGTGCCGGTTGGAGGAGATCGACGAGGACCGGCTGAACCGCATCTGGGCCTCCAACATCACCGCCCCGTTCCTCTGCGCCGCCCAGGCCGTCCGCCGGATGTCCACCCGGTACGGCGGGCACGGCGGCGCCATCGTCAACGTCTCCTCGGCCGCCTCCCGGATCGGCTCGCCCAACGAGTACGTCGACTACGCGGCCGCCAAGGGCGCCGTCGACTCGATGACCCGCGGCCTCGCCCTGGAGGTCGCCGCCGAGGGCATCCGGGTCAACGCCGTCCGCCCGGGCCTCATCCACACCGACATCCACGCCCTCGGCGGCGAGCCCGGCCGGGTCGACCGGGTCGCCCCCGACCTGCCGATGCGGCGCGGCGGGCGCCCGGAGGAGGTCGCGGAGACGATCCTCTTCCTGCTCTCCCCCGCCGCCTCGTACACCACCGGCGCGTTCCTCGACGTCTCCGGCGGGCGCTGAGCGGGGCGTGCCGGCAGGCGCTGAGCCGGCCGTGCCCGCCCGACGCCGAAAGGTCCCCTCCGGTTTCCTTCCGCGGCCCGGCCGCCGCCCGTACGGTAAGGACCATGACCGACGCCTTCATCGACATCCCCGGCGTGCGCAACTTCCGTGACGCCGGCGGGATCGGCGCCCTCCGCCGGGGCGTGCTCTACCGCTCCGGCTCCTTCCACACCCTCACCCCGGAGGGCGCCCAGCGCCTCAAGGCCCTCCGGCTGCGCACCGTGATCGACCTGCGCAGCCCGTTCGAGCTGGAGGTCTGGCCCGACCTGCGGCACGGCCTCGACCACGAGACGCTGAACCTGCCGACCCTGCCCGCCAACCGCGAGGACGTCGACCGGCCCTGGCCGGAGGACCAGGCCACGCTCTACCCGTTCATGGCCGCGACCGCCGGGCCCTCACTCGCCGCCGTCATCCGCCGCCTCGCCGCCCCCGGCGCGCTGCCCGCGGTCGTCCACTGCGCCGTCGGCAAGGACCGCACCGGCCTCACCGTCGCCGTCCTCCAGTCCCTGCTCGGCGCCTCCGAGGCCGACATCGCCGCCGACTTCCTGCTCTCCAACACCGGGCTCGACCTGCTCGACGGCCCCACCCCCTACGTGGACGAGACCGGCACCGAGCGCGTCTCCCGCCCCGTCAGCGCCGAACTCCTCGCCTCCGCCCTCGGCTGGATCCACGACCACCACGGCTCCGTCCCCGCCTACCTCCGGGCGCACGGCACCACCGAAGCCGAACTCACCGCCGTCCGGGCCAACCTGAGCTGAGGGCCGCCCCGACCCCCTCAGGCCTGCCGCTCCAACCGCCACCACTGCGCCGCCGAGTCCACGTCCTCCCACTGGTGCACCGGGGCGCCCGCGGCCGTCGCATCTGGCGGCTGGACGGTGAGGGCCTTGCCGCTGATGAAGCTGGTGAGGGTGTACGTGCCGGGGGCGTCCAGGTGGTGCTCCAGCAGCCACTCCTGGGCGCCGAAGGCGTTGGCGGACCACTGCTGGATCGGGACGCCGTTGTCGGGCGAGGCGCCGGTGACGTCCAGGCGCTTGCCGCTGGCCACGTTCTCGACGTGGTAGAGCGCGCCGCCCGGGTGGACGGCGGTGAGCTGCCAGAGCTGGGCGTCGGAGCCGTCGTCCGCGCCCTGCCGGATGCGGGCGCCGCTGCGCCGGCTGCCGTCGGCGACCTCCAGCAGCAGCCCGCTGCCGACGTTGCGGATCCGGTAGCGGCCGTCGGTGATCGCGGTGTCAGTCACGGGGGCAGTCTGCCACCGGCCGCCGACGGTCCGGGGCGTCGCGGCGGGCCTCGTAGCCGAAGGTCGCGGCCAGCACGGTCACGGTGACGGCGACCTGGTCGAGGGCGGATGTCGAGGTGCCGAGCGGGACGGTCGCGGCCACCAGCAGCGCGCCGACCAGCCGGGGCAGGTTGGGCCCGAGCGCGAAGGCGCGCCGGATGCCGGTGTTGACCACCAGGTAGAGCGCGATGCCGCCGGCCAGCGCGGCGGCCTGCGGCGGGCTGATCGGGTCGCCGGGGTGGGCGACGGCGGACTTCACCCCGGCGGCGAACAGCAGGACGCCGAGCAGCAGCCCGAAGTGGCCGAGGTTGTAGACGGTGACCGCGGTCTCGTTGCGTCGGTCGGACGGCAGGGCCGCCATGTGGTGCTCGGCGCGGACGTCGTCGTCGTGCCCGAAGTACGCCCACCACAGCCCGACGCAGACGCTGAGGCTGAGCAGGGCGACGGCGACCAGCGGCAGGCTGACGTCCGTGGTGCCGGCGCCGACCCCGATGGCGATCACCGACTCGCCGAACGCGATGATCACGATCAGCCCGTGGCGTTCCACGAAGTGGTCGGCGCGCAGCCGGAACTCGGGCAGTCCGGCCAGCCGCGGGGTCACGAACTGCCACGCGAAGGCGAGGCCCCAGCAGGCGAGTTGGACGGTGCCGGTGAAGTAGCCGCCGGTCACCACGAGGGCGCCGCCGATCAGGTTGGAGCCGCCCATCCGCAGCACCGGGGCGAGCGCCGGCCCGGCGGCCGCGAACATCCCGGTGTGCACGGCGACCACCACCAGGTACGCCCAGCCGAACGCGATGCCGCTGCCCTCGAAGGCGTGCGGGATGGACAGCGAGATCACCAGGAACGCGGCCATCGCCAGCAGCAGCAGCCCACGGCGGCCGTGGGTGCTCGGCGGCATGGCGTTGGTGAGCCAGATGAAGGCGTCGTACATCCACCAGATCACGGCCAGCATCACCAGCACCTGGGTGAACCCGCCGAACGTGAGGTGGTGCACCAGGCTGCCGGTGAGCTGGGTGATGGTGAAGACGAAGACGAGGTCGAGGAAGAGTTCGAGCGGGGCCGCCTTCAGCGCGGGCTCGGCGAGTTCACCCGATTCGTCGGACGCGGCGCGCGCGGTTCGCGGTATCGCGGCGGCACGGGGGTCGAGGGCACGGAACGCGGTCACCGCGCGAGTATGCGACAAGCACCCGCCCCGGCGCCGGGGTTTCCGCTGGACGGGTACCGGCCGGACACCACCGGACCCGCCGTCAGATCCGGTCGCGCCGCCGCCTATGCTGCGGCGAATGTCCTCCGAACACACTCCCCCGCCCCGTCAGCAGCCCACCTTCCTGACGGCGGTGGCCGCACTGGAGGCGGTCGTCGCCGACCTCGACGACGAGGGCTTCGGCCCGGCACTGGGCCTGGTGGGCGGGCTGTTCGGGTCGGCCGACCCGAGCGAGGCGGCGGCGGCCGGCCCCAGGCTGGCCGCGCTGCTGCCGGACGCCCCGCCGTTCCCCCGCGCGCACCTGGCCATGGTGGTGGGCGCCTGCGTGGAGCAGGGCGCCGACCCGGTGGCCTGCTCCGGCCCGGTGCTGGCGGGCCTGCGCGGGGCGCTGACCGGCGCGCAGCGGCTGGTCGAGGGGTGGGAACGGACCGGCGGCGGCCCGCTGCCGGACCCGGAGCAGGACGACCCGGCCGAGGCGCACGAGCGGATCGCGGACCCGGCAGTGCTGGACGCGTGGCACGCGCACCTGGCCGTGGTCGCCTGGTGGACGCTGCACCTGTGGCAGCGGGCCGCCTGGGCGGTGTACGCGCACCCGGCGGTCCGGACCGAGGCGCGCGGTTCGGGGGTGACGGCCGCCCTGCTGGGGCTGATCCGCCGCTACCGCGGCGAGCAGCACGACCTCAAGGGCCTGGCCCACCTGGCGGGCATGCTCGACGACGAGCCGCTGCTGGTCCTGGACCGCCCGACCGGCACCGGCTACCTGCTGCGGATGAGCGGGCTGAGCGACACCTTCCAGCTGCACACCCTGCTCGCCGACGTGCTGATCGGCGGCGGCCACCTGCCGGGCGTCCCGCAGGACCCGCAGGTGGTGGCGCTGGCCCGTACGGAGTTCCTGGACGGCCGCCGGGTGATCGCCACCGGCGCGTTCAACCTGGTCGCCCCGGACGGCTCGTGGCTCTGGAACGAGGGGACCCCGAGCGACATCCCGGTGGTGGACGGCGTCCGCACCCTGGTGCTGGACCCGCTGCCGTACGAGCGCAGCTGGTCGGCCGGCCGGTTCATCCAGGAGATCCCGGGCGACCTGCGGCTGGAGCGGGTGCTGTCCCCGGCGGAGGCCGCGCGGCTGCTGGCCACCACGGCGCCCGCGCGGTCGGCGCAGCAGGCCTTCGGGGCGGGCCAGGCCTGAGGCCGGCCGTGGCGTTGCCCGGGTTATGGTCGGACGACGGAACACCCCCACCAGCCGCACCACCTGGAGTCGACGATGGCGAAGGTCCCGAACGTGCTCTCGGCCGCCGCGCCCGCCGCGCTGACCGCCGCGAGCGGTCTGGTCGGCGGTTACGGCGTCGCCCGCTGGAGCGGCCGTCGCGAACTGGGCGGCGCGGTGCTGGCGGTGGCCGGCGCCGGGGCGGCCGCGCAGTGGCGCCGGCAGTCCGGCACGGCCACGGCGGTGGCGCTGACCGGCCTGTACGTGGCGGCGTTCGGCGGCTCGCACCCGCTGGCGAAGCGGATCGGCGCCTGGCCGTCCGTCTTCGCCGTCACCGGCGTGGTGGCCGCGGCCTCCGCCGCCGCGACGGCGCTGTCCGCCCGCCGGGGCTGAGGCCTGGTCACACCGTCGCTCAGGACGGGTGCACCGCCGCGCCGAAGCGGGCCTCGAACGCGGCCCGGTTCGCCGAGACCGGCGTGCGGTCCCAGACCGCGAACACCACCCGCTCGAAGGCCGCCCCGTACCGGGTCAGCGCGCCCTCGAAGGCCTCGGCGACCTGGGCCGGGTCGTTGCGGAACACCCCGCAGCCCCAGGCGCCGAGCACCAGGGTGCGCAGCTCGTGCCGGGCGGCCGCCGCGAGCACCCGGACGGCCCGCTCGGCGAGCACCTCCCGGACGTCCGCACCGGCCGAACGCCGCTCCAGCTGACCGGCGTTGGGCGCGGGCGAGGTCAGGAAGGTGACCGGGTACGGCCGCGCGAGCAGGTCACCGCTGCGGTCGCGGATCACCGGCACGCCGGGCGAGACGATCACCCGGTGGCTGTACCGCAGGTCGGTGGAGGCGCGGTGCGCCTCGTAGTAGTCCGGCGCCTCCAGCAGGCAGCTGTACAGCAGCGCGCTGCGGCACAGGTCCTCCTCCTGGGCGCGGGCGCCGCGCAGGTAGCCGCCGCCGGGGTTGCGCGCGGAGGCGAAGTTGAGCACCCCGACCGGCCCGGCCCCGCCCTCGACCAGGCGCCGGGCCGCCTCGATGCTGCCCTCGGCCGTCACCTCCACCGGGCCGCGCGGCCCGGGCCCCGGCTCCCCGGCCTTCACCAGGGCGTCCAGCGCGCCCGGCGCGTAGGACACCGTACCGGCCTGGGCGGCCGTCAACTGCTCCCCCACCTGGACGAGTTGGCCACCGGCTGCCCGGTAGCTCCCCCGCTCGGCGATCTCCTCGTTCACCCGTGCCACGTCATGCAGTCTGCTACTCATGGCCGAGACGCTACGGGACTTCCACCGTCGCGCGCCACAGGTTATTCTCACTCCCAGAACAACGCCTCGGGGGGATGTCCAGGGGGGCACGGGGGACACGGGGGACACGGGGGGTCGTTCGGGGGGAAACGCCGACGGGCCCACTCCACAGCTGTGGAGCGGGCCCGTCGGGCGTCGATCAGCGGGTCACCCGGTCAGGGGTGGTCCGGCGTCAGTTCTTCCAGCGCGGCTTGCGGTCGTCGCGGTTGAAGCCGCCGCGCTCGCCGCGGTCACGGTCGAAACCGCCGGCGCGGGCGCCGCGGTCGTCCCGGCCGAAGCCGCCGGAGGCCTGCGGACGGCCGCCGGAGCGGTGGTCGTCACGGCGCGAGAACGGACGGCTGCTGCCGCCGCGCTCGTCGCGGTCCCGGCCGAAGGAGGGGCGGTCACCGAAGGAGGAGCGGACCGGACGGTCACCGAAGGAACGGCCGCCGCGGTCGTCGCGGTCGCGGTTGAAGCCGCCACGGTCGCCGCCACGGTCACGGTCGAAACCGCCGGAGCGGGCGCCACGGTCGTCGCGGTTGTTGAAGCCACCACGGTCGCGGTTGAAGCCGCCACGGTCGCCGCCACGGTCACGGTCGAAGCCACCGGAGCGGGCGCCACGGTCGTCGCGGTTGTTGAAGCCACCACGGTCGCGGTTGAAGCCGCCACGGTCGCCGCCACGGTCACGGTCGAAGCCACC